>CALLVX010000066.1 GCA_938010765.1 uncultured Flavobacteriaceae bacterium
AGTTCTGCAATTTCTTCATTCAGTTCCACAATTTGTTCTTCCAAAAAAGAGGAGCGAAGGTCTTCTGAATAGAGGTAATTGGTTTCGGTAAGAGGGCCTTTGTAGGGTTCGTCACCATCACCTCCATTGTAATCATCGATGCAAGCAGAAAAGAGGAGGAATACAATTCCGTATGCTACTAGTTTAGTCTTCATAATTATTAGTTTTTATGTCCACCGTTTAATGTTGGGCTTTTAGAAAGGTTAACGGTTATTTTTTAAAATTATTCACTAAATGGACTCATGCAAAAATAATTTCATGAAAGAACTTTTTAGGATCAATTTGTACTTTCGGTACAAATACATGTACGAATGACATGTATTATGCTATGCTTGACCAATCGCTTGGGAAAAACTTTGTAGGAATAAAAAAAAGCCAAGGTATCTCCTTGGCTTACTGTTTCTTACAAAAAACTACTTATTCGGAATACTTTGAAAGTTCACTGCTACTCATCAAATTCCCATTCTTTTTATAGGTTTCTTGTTTTACCATGCCCACTCCTTCGGAGAGCCACAATTTGGAGTACATTTCTTGAGAGGCTCCCATTGTTTCAGATGTGTTGGTTTCGGTAATTAAATAGCAATCAAAAGTACCTGCCGTCGTCGTAATGGTTTCTTTCTTTTCTACCTTACGATCGGTCATGTCTACCTTGATTTTCATATTCATACCACTCATACTAAGGTCTATGGATACATTGGCATCGTCTAGTGTTTGACCTACCGAGAGGTCGTTCGGAATTTCAATATCAGTGCCGCTCAGTTCCATTTCCATCCCCATGTCTTCGTATTGCTTCATCATTGCCGATGGGAACAGTGATTTGTAATCTATTTTAATAGTGCCTTCGGTACAGTTGATCTGGTAATCTGTGTTGTAGATTTCCTTGCCTTTCTTGTCAGTGAAGTTTATGGCCATCGTTGCTGTGGTCGAATTGCCTTCATTTGACGCGGAGGCAATTCTATAGTAAGTTACCCCATCTACTTTGCCCTTTTTATTATAGGTCGTGTATTCAAAACTACTGCCCTCGATGAGCGGGTAGTACTTGCTGCAGTTGTTCTGTGCCGTCAAGGGAATGGTCGAAATTAGCACGAACAGGAATAGAATTGTATTTTTCATTTTTTTTGATTTAGAATTATTATTGTTTTACAAACTCGACGCGACGGTTTTTAGATTTACCCGCTGGGGTACCATTGTCCCCTACAGGTTCTGATTCTCCTTTGCCTTCCGCTGAAAGTCGGTCTGATGGGATGTTGTAAACATCGATAAGTGCACTCCTTACGGCTTCTGCCCTTTGTTGGGAGAGGGTCTTATTTGCTTTTTCGTCCCCGTCTGAATCGGTATGTCCTACGATATTCAATTTCATAGTTGTTTCTTGTAGCAACACCTGGGAAATTTGACGTATCACGCCCATTGATTGTGGTTGTATGGTGGCGGAGCCACTCTCGAACAAAATACCGTTGGTAGAAACCCTGCCTTCGGAAATCAAAGTCCTTCTTAAATCAGATCCGCCCTTGGCTATTTTAAAATTGCTTAAGTAGATATTTTCCCTGTTGATATCGGTACCGCGCAGTTGTATCTTTATGCCTTTCATGGGCATGTTGGCAGGAAGTAATCTGGGTACATCTACCAATTTTAGCTCGTTGATCCACATTCGAAACCGCTGTTTGTTGACGGCGACCGATATGTGATGCTTCTTCAAAATTACTTCTCGGAGGTCTACTTTGATACTATTACGAATCTCACGTTTACCGTTGACATTATTTTCTACGATGGTTCCTGGATCAATAAATTGGCACAAAGGATATTCTACCATGCCCATGTTTGCAGGTTTGTCGAAATTATTGTTATCGCCGACCAGTACCTTCAAATAAGCCTGGGAGGATGTTTTGTTGTTCAAGCCATCGGCAATCACATCGAATTCGATAGTAAATTCTTCTGGCAAATCGGTAACATCTGGAATATAGGAAGTATGGAACCCCGGAACAATTTTTAACCATTTGTTGGCTCCATCATTGATCTTGGTCAGCTCTCCGCTGCCGTTGGTGTTCCATTTTGAGGGGAAGTCCCCTATGAAGTCGTTACTGAAATCGTCGTATAATAGTAGTTCGTCCCCGGGAACAAAATCAAATTTGCTATAGACCTTCATACTTTGGGAAGTGGTTTTCGGATTTCCAGTATTCGAATCACTACCCGTCTTTTCGGAAGGGGTATTTTGGCTGCTCTGTTTCTTTTTTTTGGGCTTGGGCGTTTTTTTGCCAGTTCCCGGCTCTAGAATACTGTCCATTGCAGCTTCGGTCTTTTTAGTGGTTTCTTTTTCCACTCTGCGCTCCACTGCTCGTTCTGCCGCTTTTTCAGCTCTCTTGCCTAGTTTTTTTAGGAATTGCGCCTCTGCATTCTGAGCGAAACCGATACAAAAGATGAGGACGATGGTTGTTTTGAAAATTTTGTTGAAAGTGTTCATAGCTTTTTCTAAATAGTTTATTGTTAAAAACAGTATTGAAAGCATGGAAAGTTTGGTAGGCCATGCATTCAACTATTTAGTGCTAGCAAAATAGAAAGGTTAACACCAAGTTTTGAAAAAACGATGCAATTGGTGTAAAGTTCTGTGTGATTGGGACTCCTAAAAGTATATTTGTAAAATTGGCACGACTAGTTCAATCGATACAATATCAGAGAGTTGTCATCTTTTGAGCATATAAGTTCGAGCTTGCCGTCCCGGTCTATATCGCCAAGATCTATTGCCCCATTTCCAAAGAGCGGAAAATTCGGAATAGGAGTGGCTTTACTATCGAATAGATATATTTTTTGATTTTGAAGATCGGTAACGGTTACATAAATCTTGTTGTTGAGCAACTTTATTTTAGGGGAAGTATAAACCCCAAGATCAAGTTCTACTTTTTTACCTCTAATACTTAAAATGTTGTCATTCTGATAGACCAGGGTGTTGTTGGTGCTTTCGAGGCCGTGCTCCTCGTTTAGATTGAGGTTCGAAGTGGTGATTTTACCATTCTGATCAATTTGATGTAAAATACCTTTGGTATCGGTTATCGTGAATTGATTTTTGTATAGTTGAATTTCGTTTTCTGAAAAATTGAATTTCTTAGCGACTTTTACTCGTACAGCTCCCGTCCTATGGAGGATTTTTAGACTTCCATCTTCCAATTTGAAAACCAAATGGTCCTTTTTGCCAATGACCATATGTTTTGGAGCATCCAAAATAGGGCTCTCCGCGGTAGTGTATTTAAAGCCGGAGACGATGTCCCCTTGACGATCATACATAAAAACCTTGGTACCCTGGGTAACTACAAAGCGATAATCCTTTTTTTTCTCATAGTCGAATACTGCAAGTGGGTTGAGGTTGCCGCCCTCAAAATATTTGGTCAATATTTTTACTTCCTCGCCATTGCGATCTAGGGTCAGAAGCCGGGCGCTGGTGGTGAAAACCAATTGCAATCGACCATTTTTAAAGAGGTCTACCTGGTGTATTCGCCCTTGAACCTTACCATCTAGTTGTTTTTTCCAGACAATTTTTCCTTCTTCAGAAATGAGATACAATTGGTTTTGATCATCTTGTACTACAATCTCTTTTTTCTTGCTGGTATGATTGGATACAAATTGAGGGGTCGAGGCAATCTTACTGTCAAGGGCAAACTCGAACAACGATTCCGTACCATTGCCCTTTTTTGAGATAGCGGCTTTTTTTAGGGCAATATTTGTATGAAAAAAGTTACCATCGGCAACAACTTGGGCTGCCAATGAATAACCTGAAAATGGCATGGTTTTACTGTCTTGATATATATCCTTAATGAAATGATTACCCGCCAATTTTTCTAAATAGGATGATGTTGAAACAAATAGAATGGTCGCGGCAGAAGCAGATGCTTTCGCCGCAATTTCGTAAGTTGAGGTCTTATCAAAGGTAGCGCCCCTTTTAAAATCTCCAATGATGGTCTTTAGTAACTCTGGAGTTCGTGAAAATACGAAGGCGTTGTCAAGAATCGTACAATAGCGCGCCTCAAAATTTTCGATAATAGGAGCGAATGTATTATTGAGAAAATCGGTCTGTTTCAATTCTAAAAGAACATTTCCTTGAAAATCGGCTACCTTTTTTCGGATACTTACCAAGAAATCGGCAATTGTTTCGGAGCCATAGGTATTCAAAACGATCGCCTTTTCTTTTCCCATATAGATCAACCCTATTTCTTCAACGGCGTTAAATAAAGAATCCGTTGGGAACTCACTTTTAAGATACTGTTGTTGATTGTTCGAAAAAACAGCGAAATTGTCGAAAGAATAAGAGAGGATAGCATCGGCAGAGGCTGGCGCAAAACTACCGCTTACATTTGGCAACGGCCGTGTGTTTTTGAACAGGTTTAAATGATTTTTTGAAGTAGCTTCTGAAATGCCTACTCCATTAAAGAGAAGGTCTCGTTTTGAGGGGTTTAGGTCAAAAGATATCCAATCGGAAAATGCTTCTATTGTTACATCTGAATCTTCTTTGAAAATTTGGGATACCAGCGAGTCACTGGTTTTCATAGAGATAAAAGCTGTTGCTGGAGTTTTTTTGCCCGAAGTACTATATAGTTTTTTTAAAAAAGGATTTTGTTGCCCTGAAGCCCCTTGAGCCATGGCTGCCGAAATTACTTGTTCTGTTGATCCTACGAACAGTTTTGAGTCTGTAATCGTTGCAAAAAAATCGTTGTCGTCAATCGCGTATTTGGTAATAGAACCTGTTGATAGTGCCAATTCTTCAATAGCAGAAACAGTAAGTGAATCATTTGAAGATGATGAAGATAAGTCTGTAATATAGAGTACTTCATTATCGTTTGAGAATGCCAAAAGACTAAGCGATTTCTTGGGCACATATTCTAAAACGGCCATCTTTTTCAAGAATTTTTTATAGCCTTGAGTATTCTTGAACTTTGCTAAAAAGGGATTGTTTGATAAGCTGTCTTTGAGCGCAGAAAGGTCATTTATTTTTATGACCATCCCAGTTTCTGATGGTATATAATTAGATAGCGGAATTTTTTTGATACTGTCTTTTGCGCAGTTCAAAACTAAAAAAGAGCAAAGAAAAAACAGCAATTTTTGCCTCATAGACGGTGTTTGACCACAAATTTATACTATTTAGAATTTTTGAGAACGTTTAAAGAGCTCAAAATGATCACTTAAGGTGTTACAAATCTAACACGCACTATTCTGGAAGCAAACGAAAACTCTTGCGGTGGTATTTGGTAATGCCATGCGCTCGAATGGCCGCACGGTGTTCTTTGGTAGGATAGCCCTTGTTTTGTTTCCAATTGTACATTGGGAATTCTTTATCGATTTCCTCCATATAGGCATCGCGATAGGTTTTGGCCAATACCGATGCCCCCGCAATACTCAAATATTTGCTGTCCCCTTTTATGATGCACTCATGTGCTATTGCTTTATAAGGTTTAAACCGATTGCCGTCTACTATGATAAACTCAGGAAGGGGGTCTAATTGATCAATAGCCTTGTGCATTGCCAAAATTGAGGCGTTCAAAATATTGATTTCGTCAATTTTTTCTGGATATATATGTGCGACACCGAAACAGACCGCCTTCGACTCTAGCAAAGGCCTTAAAAGGTTTCTTTTGCTTTCAGAGAGTTGTTTTGAATCGTTTAGGGTATCGTTCTTAAATGATTTGGGCAGGATCAATGCCGCTGCTGTGACCGGACCGGCAAGGCAGCCTCGGCCCGCTTCATCTGTTCCCGCCTCGTGTATCGATTTTAAAAAAGGTGCTAACACAGCATACATTTACCACCAACTAAGATACTACAATCGAATGGGAATCGGGTTTCATATATTCTAATTAATGCCATTAAAACTTTCACATTTTATTACGAACAAAAAAAATTAACTTTACCCCCGTAATCGATTTTAATGAAATACTTTCTTTTATCTGTCTTGCTATTTTTTAGTTTTCAACTTTTTGCACAAGAAGACTCCATCCCTCCAAGTGGCAAAGCGGAGCGATCTGTAAAATTTGGAAAATCTAGGGGCAACAAGGGCGCCGCTGGGAAAGAAGACAAAGAACCGGAGCGCACGATCAAGGATTATAAGATTATTTCCTACGCCCGGGACACTACCTATTTAGATACGACCCTTACCATTCAAAAAGAGTACAGATATAATTATTTAAAGCGAGACGATTTTGAATTGATGCCCTTTGCCAATGTGGGGCAGCCTTATAACCTTTTAGGGGTTGATTTTGATAGGCAAACATTTTATCCGCGCCTAGGAGCATCGGCAAAACACTTTAATTATCTTGAAACGCCCGATGTCACCTATTTCAATGTGGCCACGCCGATGACAGACCTTTTTTTTAAGACAACCTTTGAACAAGGACAGTTACTCGATGCACAATTGGCCTTTAATACGTCGAAAAGGCTTAATTTCTCTATCGCTTATAAAGGTTTTAGATCTCTGGGCAAGTATCTTTTCAATCAGTCACAATCCGGCAATTTCCGAACGACGACAAATTATGAGACGAAAAACAAACGCTACAACCTAAGGGCGCATATTGCCGCACAAGATATCGAGACCGAGGAGAATGGGGGTTTGGCATTTGCGGACGAGCAATTTGTAAATCCGGTAGATGGTTCTGATTTTTCCGACCGAGCGCGATTGGAGGTGCGCTTCGACGATGCCGACAACCGTATTTTAGGAAAACGCTATTACTTAGATCATCAATACAAACTGCTTCGCAAACAAAAAGATTCGAGCAAATTGGAACGCACCTCTTTGGCGATTGGGCATGAATTCGAGTACGAGACCAAGTACTATGTATACGAACAAGCGGCACAAGACGATTTTTTTGGGGATAGTTTTTTAACGGCCATAGATGACAAGGCCATTTTAAAAACGATGTATAATCAATTCAATGCCACTTTTTACAATTCGGTTCTTGGGAGCTTAAAGGGCAGCATCAATTTGTACAACTACAACTATTATTTCGATAGTGTGGTCATCAGCGATGATGGTGTTATCGAAAACCAACTTAAGGGAGAAGAGGTCGCGATCGGGGCAGACTATAAGAAGGTTATCAAGGGCTTTGATATACAGGGTTCATTGCGGTATGCCGTTTCGGGTGAGTTGACGGGAAACATCTTGGATGCCTCGGCAGGGTATATATTCAATGAAAATAATCGCATTAGGGCGCTGTTGCATAGTTCCGCTCGTTTGCCCGACTTCAACTACCTTTTGTATCAAAGCGATTATAGAAACTACAATTGGCAAAATTCTGCGAGCTTTGAAAAGGAACAGGTAAGCAGCTTGCAGTTTGTGCTCGAATCGAAACTCTTAGGCAATCTAAGCGCAAAGTATACTCGGCTCGATAATTATACCTATTTCGCTCCTGATGCTTCCGTGGCAACGGAGGCACAACTAACAGATAGTCTTGTGCAGTCCTATCTAAAACCTTTTCAGGAAACCAATAGTGTCAATTATTTGAAAGTGAAGTACGATAAGGAGTTTAAGTTGGGGAAGTTTGCACTGAACAATACGGTGATGTACCAAAACGTTGTGCAAACAAACGATGTGCTGAACGTGCCACAGTTGATAACAAGGAATACGCTTTATTTTTCTTCTGAGGTATTTAAAAAGGCGATGTTTCTGCAAACGGGTATAACGTTTAAGTATTTTACAGCCTACAATATGAATTCGTACAACCCTGTGCTAGGGGAGTTTTTTATTCAAGACGGTCAAGAGCTGGGAGGCTTTCCTATACTAGACTTCTTTATCAATGCCCGGGTACAGCAAACCAGGATCTATTTAAAGGCCGAACATTTTAACTCCTCTTTCAGTGGTACCGATGAGTTCTTTGCTGCACCTGATTATCCATACAGGGACTTTGTAATTCGTTTTGGTTTGGTATGGAATTTCTTTTCTTAATATTGTTTAGGGGCAACGTACTTCTATAAATTTCCATAACAGGATACACTTCGGTTCTATTTTTAAGTGAAAAATCACAAGATTTTGTTCATTTTCAGAAGGTTAGGGAAGTGCATCTGTCGTTTTGGGGTAGAATGGCGAATTACAAAGGCTGATAGATTGTACTATAAAGGAATTTATTATTGATTTTTTTTCTATCGTGAAATACTGATTGTCAGTTAATTAAAACTAATTTTCAAAACTTTTTTTAAAAAAATCAATTTACTATTGTGTAAAGAAAAAAACCCTCTTATATTTGCACCCGCTTTGAGGCTGAGGGATTAGATGTATAGAGAAAGCGAAAGTTGATTGACCGTTATAGAACGGGAGATATTAAGAAGTTCATTGGAATATTGTAAAGACAACAAAGTACGGCGGAT
>CALLVX010000067.1 GCA_938010765.1 uncultured Flavobacteriaceae bacterium
TTTAGGATACCAAAGTGCGGTAAATTTGGTTTTAGTAGATAACTACATGAAAAAGCACCGCAATTTCTTAATTTTCTATTGCCTTTGGTTGGCTGCGATTTTCGCGATCATAGCGGTCTTTGATGATCCTGAAGAAAGAAAATTACCCATAACAAAAAATGGTGTGGTTTGTGAAGCGACTCTAAGTGATTCTAAAAATAAGGAAGCGAGCCAATCTCAGAGCGCATGGTGTTGTGCGTCAATGCAAGAGCATCCTGCAACGCAATTACAATAGTTTTACTTGATTTTAATTGATTCAGAATTGACCCTAGGGCATAAGAGTCTTAAATAATCTATTTTACATAATATAAATTATGATACAGATTGATGTATAAGTATTTCAGGTTCAAACCTTTAGCTGTAAGTCATAATTCTATTATGTAAAATATCCCTCGCATTTGTAGCTTTTAAGCGAATTACCAACAGGGTCATCAACCTGTTTAATTTACGCAACGAGAAAAATTTCCACACAAAAGAAAAATTATTCTAAACTTCGAAATTCGTCAACCCTGGCGAGAAACATTCCGTCTGTACTCATAATTAGTCGTTATGTAAAATTGCCGCTCGGCCAACAGCTTATTGCTTTCATAAAATCAAAATGCTCAGGCATTTTATTTTATACGCAATTCCCAGCCGCTTGGCCAGCGCCAAAAAAAGCAAAACCTTTTCGATTCTTTTGTAATATGCGATTTATGAGAAATTCTCCGTCAGTAAATTTTTCAGAGAATTCTCGTCAACTTGCCGCAACAGCTAAAAATTACTCTGCGAGATAATTTCTTAGCCCTTGCTACCTTCCTCGTCCATAGAAACCTTTTTTAAATTTCTATTTGACATAATGTTGAGATATGTCTGATTCTAGAATCTTATTTGAAATTCTCTATTTGATTGTAGATTATATACTCGCCCAACTTCTCCATACCTTTAGAAAAGACCTTTATTTCCCAATTCGACAAATATGTATGCATACCGACATTATTCTCGAAAAAGACGAAATTGTCAGGTTTTGCAAGGGTTTCAGAAGGGATTAAAAATATCAAAGGCTCTTTATCAGGAATAAAACCTATCAACGCTACCCAAAGATTTTCTCTAGGTTCGCCTAATTTTTCCTTTGGCACTTTTGAGCTTTGTTGTGCAATCAAGTCCATTGGTTGCAGAAATACCTCAGATAGTTTGCCATTTGGGCTTTTGACCAAAAAATCAACCCCTTCCCTACCATTTTCTTTTGGTATAATTTCAAAGCCTGCGTTGGTCATTTCTGACTTCAAAGTGTTTTCTGCTTGCTTTTGAAATTCTTCCATTTAAGCGAGTTTCTTTACTTTTTTTCTTGATAAAAAAAGTAACAAAAAAATCAAGGCTTACAGATAATTTTGGAAACAATGTACGGGTCGGTCGCTAAATTTTAGGATCCATTGTAACTCTTAAGACCGCTTAAAGGCAATACAACCAATTGTAGCGGTCAAAAATTCTTGTAACCAGCCCCCTAAAATTCTTAACGCTCCTCTCCCCTATTGTTTTAGCCAAAATTCTCTTAGGCCGAATTTACCTTCCGAATTTCCGACTAAATGTATATCTTGGTTTTGAACTTACCATTGGCATGAATATAGTACACTTTTCTGATATACATCTTTCAAGTAAAAATCATCAAGAATACTATGATAATTTTAGAGACGCCCTAATTCAAGATTTACTAAACTTTCAAAAAAAACATGGAATAATTGATTTAATTGGATAGGGCGGCCAAAGTATACCACCCACAGCGGATGAAAGTGAGCAGTGTAAACGAAGTGCTTAAAATCGATTCATTCGTGTGTTAAAATTAATGATTATTCCTTAGTTTTTTTCTCATCGATTCCCCTTTTATATCTATCCTATGTGCGGTATGCACCAAGCGATCGAGGATTGCGTCCGCAATGGTCTTTTCCCCGATGATCTCGTGCCATGCCTCTACGGGCAGTTGGGACGCTATTATCGTCGACCGTTTCCCGTGCCTGTCCTCTATTATTTCCATAAATGAGTGCCTGTTGATGTTGTCCAAGGGTTTCAGACCAAAGTCGTCGAGTATCAATAGATCCTGCTTTTCGAGCTTGCCTATCAGTTTTAGATATGAGCCGTCAGCCTTCGATGTCTTGAGCATGGTAAAGAGTTTTGCTGTGTTGAAGTACATGACCTTTCGCCCCGTCGAGCAGCCCTGGTGGCCTATGGCGGAGGCCATATAGCTTTTGCCCACGCCGGTGCTTCCCGTAATAAGGAGGTTCTCGTTCTTGCCGATGAACTCGCAGGAAGCAAAACGTTGCACCTGGTTCTTGTCGATGTTCCTTTCGGGGGCGTAGTCGATGGCCTCCATAACGGCACTGTACCTGAACCTTGCCGCCTTGGTCAGGCGTTCTATCTTGCGGTTCTGCCTATCGTCCCATTCGGACTGCATAAGGTAGGCCACCAGTTCATCGTTGGTGTAATCGATGCTCTGCGATGAGAGGCTGGTGTTGAAGGCCCTGATCATTCCGTGGAGCCTTAATTGTTTCATCTGTTCCAATGTCTGTGTATTCATATAATAGGTTTTATGGTTATCATTTGTAATAGTTCCCTCCCCTGATGTTCTTATGGTCCGGCACCTCGATGTTTTCCTGTGGATCCTCCTCCAGTGCGTCCCATCCCTTTTTTAGGATACGCTCCACCATGCTGTAGCTGTACGCCCCGTAGTCGGATGCGCGCCTGCAGGCATTGTCCAAGCGCCGGTTCCCCACTTTCTTGGCCAAGTGGAGTATGCCCAGACAGGACTTATAGGACTGTTCGGGATGTTGTTTCTTGTCGAGTATCCCGATGATGTATCCCTTGCAATGGTCGCCGATATGCCCTGCCCAGGCGATGAATTTCTCGCTGCTCCATTCGCTGACGAACCGATGGTGCGATGGCATATGCTCCGCCATGGTGGTATACCCGTACTTCTGCCTTTTCCTTGTATGGGCGGCAAGGCGTTCGTGCCTGTGGTATATCTCGACGAAGCTATGGGTGTAAACGATCTTGATCTGCTTGCCGATATGCCGATAGGGTACGCTGTAATAATGCTTGTCCTTGCCAAGGTAGATGTGGCTGTTCTTGTGGACGGTTCCCTTAGCGTAGGATCTTATCTCGTACCGCTTCAATGGAAGGGGCTTGAGTTCTTGCCGTTCCACTTCCTTGAACAACGAGTACCGGGAGTACTCCCTTCCCCTGAACGACCTGTCGTTGTGTGTTTCCAAGAGTCCCGATATAGCATTGTTGATATCGGTTATGGAATGGAAGGCCTGATTGCGCAACGGCGCGAATACGCGGGTATAGATAATCCGGACAGCGTTCTCGACGATGGCCTTGTCCCTTGGCCTGTAAGCCCTTGTGGGAAGTACGGCCGTTTCGTAGTGCTCGGCGAAATCGGCGAAGGTCTCGTTGACCTTGGGCTCGTAACGACTGCTCTTGGTAACGGCCGATTTAAGATTGTCCGTAACCATTGCCCGGGGAACGCCGCCGTAGAACCAGAGGGCGTTCTCGGTACAGCGCATGAAGTCCTCCAATTTTTGGCTGGCACAGGCCTCGACATAGGTATACTGGCTGCTGCCCAGTACGCATACGTAGACTTCCAGTTCCCGTAGCTCTCCCGTATGCCTGTCAACAATAACGAGCTTTTTGCCCGTAAAATCGATGAAGAGCTTATCGCCCGCCTTATGGGTAAAGTGCATGACGGGGGAGACTTCCTTTGTCCATTCCCGGTACCAGTACCTGAACTGTGAGAGCTTGAAGCCGTCGGGGTGTTTATCGTAATATTCCTCCCATAACAATTGCTTGGTAACGCCCGTCCTACGTAGTTCCCTGTCAAAATAGGGAAAGTACTTCTCGAGGGTCTTCAGTTGTTCGCTCTTGGGCTTTTGGTCCGACCTGAAGAGCCTGTGGATCTCTTCCAAGGTCATTGCGGACACCTCATAGGAAGTCAGCTTGTACCGCTTGAAGAAGTCGATGTACTTGGTTACGGTATTGCGGGAGATGCCCAACTGCCTACTGATGCCACGTTTGCTCTTGCCCTCGCCGTACAATTTGAAAATCTGTTTTGCCTTGCGCATATCTATCTGTTTGTTTGCCATGGTCTTTTTTACAAAAGAACCGATGGTAACCCACAAATAGAATCGATTTTTTAGTGGCTCACTTTCGTCCGCCCGAGGTGGCTCACTTTGCCCCGCCGCCCTATGCTCACTTTAATCCGCCCGAGGTGGTATACTATGCCCGTTTTTTGCAGATAATCGAAGAATCCAACTATTATCCTTACGGAATGAAACACAAAGGGTATAATGATGTTATATCTCCAAGTGGTAACAGTACAGCACAAAAATGGAAATTTGAAGGACAGGAACTGAACGAAGATTTAGGCTTAGATG
>CALLVX010000068.1 GCA_938010765.1 uncultured Flavobacteriaceae bacterium
GTACAAAAAGGTATAAAATGATAGAAAAAGGTATAAAATGGTATAAAAATCGTACTTTTGTTATAACAGTACACACCACGCTACATCATAAGAACAGCGTCCCAGGGTGTGTCTTTTGCTTTATAGACCTTTGTTTTCCAATAACAAATCCGTAGAGCAAATGTTCGATAAACCTGCACTTACCACACAGCAGCAACTGCAACAACTAAAAGATAGAGGGCTTATTTTCTATAACGATTCAATTGCTATTACGTATTTGTCCCATATTAGTTATTATCGCTTAGGAGAATATTGGTATGTAATGCAGGACGATAAGGAAAATCATACCTTTAAACCCAATAGCTTGTTTGAGGATGTCGTTTCCTTATACAACTTTGATGCAAAGCTGCGACTCCTATTATTTGGGGTTATCGAAAAAATTGAAATTAGTTTTCGCACAAAATTGATTTATCATTTGTCCCATGAAATAGACCCATGGTGGTTTCAAAATTTTGAGCTTTTCACCGATAGTAGAGCGTTAATAAAAACATTGACCCATTTAGAAGATGAGATTTCGCGAACCAAGGATAGTACCATTAAAAAACATAAAGATGATTTAAGATTTCCCCCGGCATGGAAATCCTTGGAACACACCAGTTTTGGTTCTCTATCAAAACTCTACGGGAATTTGAAACCTACGGTACACTCCAAAGACATCATAGCAAAGGAGTTTGGAGCAGTTAATCATACCTATTTGCCAAGTTGGCTACAGTCCATTGCCCAAATCCGTAATTATTGCGCACATCATTCAAGACTGTGGAACCGAAATTTACCCGGAACCGTAAAACTATTGCCCAAACCACCCAATCCATGGATCGTAAACCATGAAAATGTACCCAAGCAACATGAGTTTTCCAAACTCTATGTACATATGTGTTTAATGAAATATTTGTTAAATACCATCCAACCCACAAATGACTTTAGTGAAAAATTAAGCACCCTCTTCGTTACGTACCCGAATGTAGACCCGAATGCATTGGGAATGAAACCGAATTGGCAAGCGGAACCCTTATGGAGATAATCTTAGAATGACCACACAATCCGAATACATATTAGAAGAAAATTTAGTGCAACAGTTAGTCGATTTGGGCTATAAAAAAGTAATCATAAAAGATGAAAATGATTTAATAACTAACCTTAAGTCTCAGCTTGAAAAACATAATAGTTGTAGTTTAACCGATTCGGAGTTCAAACAAGTTTTAAATCAGGTATCCAAAGGGAATATCTACGAAAGAGCAAAAACGCTACGCGATAAGATCACTTACAATAAAGATGATGGTAGCACAGGCTATTTAGACCTGATTAATCAAATACATTGGTGTAAAAATCAATATCAAGTTACCCATCAGATTACCATGGAGGGTGTTTATAAAAACCGTTATGACGTAACTATTCTTATAAACGGTTTACCCTTGGTGCAAATAGAATTAAAACGCAGAGGGTTAGAACTAAAAGAAGCTTTCAACCAAACCAACCGATATCAACGACATTCCTACCAAGCAGGTAATGGTTTGTTTCAGTATATTCAGCTATTCGTCATAAGCAATGGGGTCAATACGAAGTACTACGCCAACAACCCTATTAAAGCGCGCTCTTTTAAGCAAACCTTTTACTGGGCGGATAAAGAAAATAACATCGTCACCCAAATTAGTGAGTTTGCAGCGCAGTTTTTAGAACCTTGCCACCTATCAAAAATGATTACGAAATACACCGTTCTAAACACGGCCAAAACGCTGATGGTGTTACGTCCGTATCAATACTATGCCACAGAGGCCATTGTAGAACGGGTAAAGAGCAGTAATAAGTTTGGCTACATATGGCATACTACAGGGTCTGGAAAAACCTTAACCTCTTTTAAGACTGCACAAATACTGACCAATCTTGAAGGTATTAAAAAGGTGGTATTTGTCGTAGACCGCAAAGATTTGGATTACCAAACTATCAAGGAATTCAATAGCTTCAGTGAAGGCAGTATCGACGCAACGAACAATACGAATTCTTTGGTAAAGCAGTTTTCCAATGACACCAAGCTTATTGTAACCACGATTCAAAAACTGAATACCGCTATTTACAAACAGAAGTATTTAGCAAAGATGGAGGGGCTCAAAGAAGAAAGGGTAGTATTCATATTTGATGAATGCCATAGAAGTCAATTTGGAGACACCCACAACCGCATAAAAGACTTTTTTCAAAATGCGCAACTGTTTGGTTTCACAGGAACCCCTATTTTTAAAGATAATTCCGTTAAGAATGCATTGGGCAAACGAACTACAAAAGACTTATTTGATGAATGTTTGCATAAGTATGTGATTACGGATGCCATCAGGGACAAAAATGTATTAAAATTCGCTATTGAGTACATCAGTACCTTCAAAAGCAAAGATGCAGACGAAATTATCGATATCAATGTAGATAGCATTGACAAAACCGAGGTAATGGAAGCTCCAGAACGCCTAAATAATGTTACGGATTATATCATTGCAAATCACGGCCGTAAAACGCACAGTAAAAAATTCACGGGTATCTTCTGTGTTTCAAACGTAAAAACACTCATACAGTACTACGAGTTGTTTAAAACCCGAAAAGAGGAAGGAAAACACGATTTAAAAGTTGCTACTATATTTTCATATAGGGCCAACGAGTTGGACGAGGATGCCAACGGGTTTATCCCAGATGAAGACTTTGAAGATTTCGTGGTCAACGAACCCGCTCCCACCTACTCTCATACGAGGGACAAATTGGAAGGTTTTATCGATGATTACAACGAGATGTTCCGCACGAATTATTCCACCAATGAATTCTATTCGTACTATAAAGATATTGGCAAACGTGTTAAGCATAGACAAGTAGACGTTTTATTGGTCGTAAACATGTTTTTAACAGGGTTTGATTCCAAATTACTAAACACCATATATGTAGATAAGAGCCTTCGCTATCATGGCTTAATTCAAGCGTATTCCCGCACCAATCGAATATTGGATGAGGTGAAATCCCAAGGCAATGTGGTTTGCTTTAGAAACCTTAAGAGCGAAACAGACGAGGCCATCACCTTGTTTTCTAATAAAGATGCCATTGAAGAGATCATCGTGCAGCCTTACGAGGACTACACGGCTAAATTTGAAGAAGCTATTGAACGATTGTATGAAATAGCCCCGACTGTAGATAGCGTTAACGAGTTACCCTCTGAAACAGAACAATTCGAATTTGTTAAGGCGTTCAGAGAGCTAATGCGCTTAAAGAATGTATTAACAACCTTTACGGAATTTAGTTTTGATGATTTAGGTATCACGGAACAGGAGTTTGAAGATTACCAGAGCAAGTATTTAGATATTCGCGATGATGTTAAGAAGGAAAAAGAGAAGGTATCTATCCTAAATGATATTGATTTTGAACTAGAGTTGATTCGACGCGATGAAATTAATGTTGCATATATCCTTACGCTTCTTGCAAAATTAGCAGACACCAAAAAACCAAAAGAACAAGAACAACAACGCAAAGCAATTTCCGATATGTTGGCATCCGACAGTCAGTTAAGAAGTAAGAAGAAATTGATAGAACGTTTCATTGAAGAGAACTTACCTTTGGTACGAGATTCCGATTTAGTAGCGGATGAATTTGACAGCTACTGGACGATTGAAAAGAAAAAAGCAGTCCAGCAACTAAGTGAGGAGGAAAACCTAGATTACAAAAAATTAGTGGGTGTAATTAGCAACTATCTATTTACAGAGAAAGCACCACTACGGGACGATGTTATTGGCTTGCTGAATAAGAGACCAAGCCTAAAAGAGAGGGCTTCAATATCTGAAAGAATAACAATTAAAATAACCGATTTCATTGAGACATTTATTAATGGGATGGGGTGAAATTCATCATTACTAATTTTACATGACATTTAAGGAAATTATTGACACTTCAAAAAACAATTCGATTTCAGAACTTAAGTCTTTGATATCTAATATCTTATTAGGGGTGGACTATGGTTCGATTTTTTGTAAAAATCAAGAGTTTGAGGGTTTGTATAGAGCGAGACAACACAATCAAATTGATGGCAACAGCGATACTTACTTATTCACCAACGAAAAAGAGTTTTGGAATCCAGCATCAGAATACATTAAAAGATTAGGCAGATGTAACGATATCGGAGAGTCGTTGTTTTATTGTTCTAATGAATTTGAAACAGCTGTCCTAGAGGTCAGACCAAATAAAGGGAAATTTATTTCAGTGGCTAGTTTCGCCCCTATCTTGCAAGAAGGAGAATTACCGACTTTCAGAATTAAACCAAATTGTATTCAACACCTTAAAAAAATTGACGGATTTAAAAGCTGTATTTCAGGTTTTGATTTAGCAGACAGAAATATCGATTTTATAGCTGTTGATAATCTATTAGATTATTTGTTCACAGAAGTTGTTAATGAAGGAGAGGAACATAAGTACAAAGTAACGAATGCTATTACCCAGTGCATGCTAACCAGTATCGTTAATCAACATGGTCACGAATTTCAAATGAATGGAATGATTTACCCAAGTATTGTTAATGGAAAAAACAGTGTTAATATATTGATAAAACCTGTCGATGCTGAATGTAACTTCTTTATCAAGACAATTCAAACCTTCAAGATTATTGATGTGACAGATAGAAGTGTTAAAATAAAACTGGTCCGAAATGGTAGAACGGTTGATATAAAAACCTATCCCAAACAAAAGCAAGATATACAATGGACTGATATCTCTAAAGGAGATAGTCATGAAATTGTATTTTAGCCAATACGGCCAATACTACTGTCAACCGCAAAAACAAAACCCCGTCATCATTACGATAACAGGGCTTTTTGCGGAGGAAGAGGGATTCGAACTTTTAAAATAAAATACTCATTACTAAGTATTTAACATCAATAAAATAGTACCCCTCACCGATTTACTCACCTGTTAACAAGACAGGCTTTTACTGCATTAGCTAAAATATAGACTCGTACCTTTTTTACGGCTTTATGCCTTTTTTGAAACTTATTTTGCTGAAATTTATGTCCATTGTATTCAAGTTATTTGGCGTTGCCTCCATTAGCGCTTTAGATATTTATGATCTAATATTTTTGACTGCACTTTGCATTCAAAATCTAGATCCTTTGGAATGTAGGTTCGATTCCCACCTCGAGTACACGAGAGAAAGCCGAGATTCATATCTCGGCTTTTCTTTTTGGGTACAACAACAACATTTTGATTTTTCCTAAGGTGCCTTTATTTTATGTTTTTTTATGTTCAAATAATTGCAGTCAATCTTTATTTTTTTCTAAATCTAACTTTTGCTGTAACTGAAAATTGTGAAAAATGTCATTGTAATAGCGTAAACAATCGGTCTTAGAAATTTCGTAAGGTTTGGTTATTGCACTATCTCTGAAATAAATAAATATTTGACTGTATGTGCTTCCTACGTAAACTATATTTTCATCAATAGATGAAATCTTCTCTGCATTATACTCAAATTCAATTATTGGGTTCAAAGGTATTTTCATCATCTTAAAGCCAGCATGTATTGTTGCAAATAAACCAGTTAGATAGAAAATCGTTAATGAAAGCATTGCTAGTTTAAATTTTGATGACGAAACATTGGATTTTTCAAAAAGTATGCTCAATCCCGAATGCTTGCTTATACTTGATAAAAAGCACCCTATAAACGGAAATAAAATAAATATTCTTGTCCAGAGATTTGAAAAACTATAAAGGTCAAGACCGGACAATGGAGAAGGCACAAATGGGAACGAAAAGGAAGTAATAAAGAAGTAAAAAATGTAAAACATAACAAGGTTAAAAATCAGGATTCGGGTAATTGACCTTTCCTTTTCCGTGTTTATTTTTTTATCTTTTTTGAAACTTTTCCCAAACCTTTTAAATATATATTTTATACTGTACTTCCTTAACAAATCGGATATGTTATATATGAATGACCCTATTGCTATAAATAGATAAAATATTGCTGCAATAAAAAAGAAGAAATAAAGAAGTTGGGGAAACAAGTCAATAAAAAAAAGGGGCAAATCAGAGGTAGATATCGAATTTATGATATTGATATTGAAGGAATTGTAGTATGCATATTTATAAAGTAAAGCTAAGGAAATGAAATAAATAGTTAAAACGGAAACATTAGTATTTCTAAGCTCTTTAATTATACTTGTAATTTTTAACAACTCGGTTTTCATAAGGATATGGTTCTTTACCCGACAACGACTTAAGTTTTTTGATGAATCATGCCTTTTTCATTTTAGAAACTTTGATTATAGATTGAAAGAAAATTGTACGACTACATTCAAAGGGGAAATGCGCTACAAACGGCAAATTACTTAAAAAAGAATTATACTTTAAATGTGTAAGTCATTTGTTTGTAAAATTTTTCCCGAAACTCTATTCATGGTCTTTTTTTTCATAGGGTTGCAACAGACAAGCGTGAAGGAAATAATTTTAATTGGGCACAACTACAGGTGTAAGACCCATCGGTATCTTAGGCTCTTTTTCAGGTCTTGAACACTTAATTATCCTCACCATTCCCCCCCATTTGTTGAAGAAAATTCAAAAACCGGCCCAAGGTTTCGTTAAAATCTTCCTGATTTTCCCTTGCCTACTTAGTACCCCTTAAATTCCAAAAGGGTACGAAGTTCAAGATGTGTCATTGTCATGACAATCTTGCTTTTGCTCCCCACGGTCGCAAAAGAAAAAAAGGAAAAATGAAACGGGAAACCATACAGTTTCGGTGCAGTGTCTTCGAAAAGAAGCTGCTAAAGATAAAGGCTAAAAAGGCCGGGCTGTCCCTTTCCGAATATTGCCGAAGTTCCGCTTTCAACCATACCCTTATCGAACGCTTGACCGAAGAACAATTGCAACATTATGCCATGCTCGTCAAGTACGGAAACAATTTTAAACGTATCGCCAACATGTTCAAAAAACGTAATCCCAGTTTGGCCGCCGAAGTGGAAGAGCTAGCAAACCAAATTCGAAACCATCTAAACAATTTCAAGAAATGATCGGCAAGGGAAAATCCATAGCGCATACCGGGGCTTCTATTTCCTATGGCTGGAACCAAGATAAAGGAGCCGAGATTATCCATACCCAACATTTGATATGCGACAATTCCCAAGAGATTACCGAAGAGTTTCGTTTGGTTCAGGAAATGAATTCTCGAACCAAGAACAACACCCTAAGCTTTGTCCTTAGCCCGACCATCGAGGACGGTAAAAAACTGACTAATCAAGAACTAGGGAAATTGACCAAAAACTTTATTTTGGAAATGAACTTAAAAAACAATCAGGCAGTCGCCTTTGTTCATCGAGACAAACAACATACCCACATACACCTATATGCCAACCGTATCGGTTTTGATGGAAAAACGTATAAGGATAGTTTTATCGGAAAGCGGAGCCAACTGGCAGCCGAAAAAGTCGCCAAGGAAATGGGGCTGACCACTGCTAGGGAAATACAACAAGAAAAACTTTTGGGTATGAAGGGTATCCGAAACGAGATAAAACAAATTCATGATAACGTAATACAAAAGGACCGGCCCAAAGACTTTGACACCTACATTAAGTTAATGCAGAAACATGATGTAAAGGTCATTCCTTTTATCAATAAAGCGAACGAACTACAAGGCTTCCGTTTCGAATATAAAGGGCACAACTTAAAAGGCAGCGCGGTACACCGCTCCCTATCGGGCGGTAAAATCGCTTTGGCCATTTCAAATAACAGCACAAAAGGACTTGCTATAGGACAAGGTGAATTGATAAAGCTATCTGGAAAAGCTTTAGAGGTAAGTGCCAACTTCGCTTTGACCTTTGCCAAGAATCTTATCAAGAAAGGAATTAAGCGAAGTTTGGGAACAGGCATAGAGATATAACGAACGTTAAAAAAGTACGCTATGAAAAAGATGGAAGAAATGATGGAACTGTTCACCGAGGAGCTTGCGGGATTTGATAATTCCGTTAAGAAGTTGGAACTACTCAGCAAGCATCTGGAAAGCATAAAAGTAACCGCGGACAATAGTGCAACAGAACGCTTGATCAAGGCGCATCTAACGCACGAAAAAAGTCTTGTGGCCTCCTCTGCAAAAACTGGAAAAGACCATGGAGTCCGCAAGGCTCTATCCCGAATGGTTGACCAACCTTTTTTGGATTGGCCTTGTAGTGACCTTGTTTACGATTGGGTATTTTGGATACCAAGGCTTTATGTTCCAAGAATCAAGAAAGGCTGCCTACCAAAAGGGACAAGACCATATCATCGCCCATTTTACGGAATACTTCGACGACGACCCTAAGGCCTATGAGGCCTATACCAAATGGAAGGAAGAGGCTTCCAGTGTCCCTAGCGGCAAATAGCATGCGCCCTAGGCCATTTTTGCTAAACGCTTATCTGCCGGAACGCTACAAAAAAACCCCAGGATCCGACGCAAGATAAGTTATGGACGGATTTGGGGCTGATAGGAAAACGTTTTTGATGTATCAAAGCTGAAGGAGCTTTGATACAAATAGTGAATCAACTTATTAGGACATTAGGGCCGCCACACTTAATTTTTAGCGAGACCCTCGAATTCGTCGAAGGTTAATTTTAAATCAGCATTTGGATACTTGTCATAAAAAATAATGGATTTGGATTTCATCGCTTCTGACAACTTCTCTAACTGAATTTTATATTTCTGTCTTTCGATACGATAACGTTCCATGTCCGTTTTCGTGAACTTAATAATCTCATCGAATTTAGTTTTTCCGTAGTCTCGATACTCGTTGTAAGCAATCTTCAGGTCCCGGAACTCTCGACTTTTAAACGCTTCTGCCCTAACATATTCGGATTCATCGACCGCAACATTCTTATTGCACGAAGCGAGTGAAAAAAGGGTGAATAAAATTAATCCAACGTATCGTTTCATTATGTGGGTTTTAAATAACCCCCTTTTTGGTTTGGGGGTTTGATTGCTTAATTTTTCGGCTGACAATCTCTGTAGGCACCTACACAGGCCTGTACGGCTTTTTTGTAACGCCTTTCTGCTGTTTCTTGTGCTCCTTCAATTGATCCGATTGCTCCCGTATATTCCAACTCTGCATCATTCATGCAGGTTGCTAGCTGTACAAAACAATTTGCCTGTACCGGTGGTGAAGCGTTCAATATACTGCTAGTGCTAAGGGTCAACGCCCCTATGAACATCAATAATATAACTTTTTTCATTTTAAAATGTTGTTTGGTACTCGTTAATTTTTTGGTGGATCGGCGCAAATTCCTAAGTCATCGAGGCAGTTTTCCAAATCCGAAACATACTGCTCGGCTGTTTCGTCAGAATATTCCATAAGACTAAGGTTGAACTCAGCCATAGCAACGCACCACCGAAAAGTACTAAAACAACTGAATGATGCAGAAGTCGTCGTTACTGGTTTTACCGTATTAAAGGAGTAAGAAGACAAGCAGAACGTCCCCATTAGCGTGAATATGATTAGTTTTTTTCTCATAGTTATTCATTTATGGCATTTGCTCTCAAAACATCTCTAAGCTCACCTAAACTCATAGTCTCACTTACGGAAGGATACTTTTTTAGAAAGGCATCCCGTTTTTTGGTAGCCTCAAATAATTTTTGTGAGACTTTTTCTACGAACTCATTCTTTCTCTTCTCTATTTCTACTTCGGTCAGTTTAGCTGTTTCTTCGCTGCTAAAAAGCTGTTCAGCAGACGCTTCAATATCCACAAAAGTTGAATAGGATTCTTGTAGTGATTTGAACTCAACACTATTGAAAGCCTCGACACGCAAAGCCTCCGAGTCTTGAATAGTTACATCTTGGCCACATGATAACATCAGTGTTGCCGCCGCCACTGTTAAAAGTACTTTTTTCATAAAAAAATATTTAGAGATTAATAAAATTATATATCTCGACTTTTAAATGTAAGTAAAATATTCATTTTATCACAGAAAAAAGACGATAGAATAGAATGTTTTTATAGTTTATTGAACATATAGTTGTTTATACCTGATTAACTTGGTTAGCATAAATACATTTTCTTTAATCCTAAATCCACAATTGGGAAAATCCGAACAACCTTTATGATTATTTTCTGTTCATTTGGTATACGTATAGCTTCATAAATTATCACTTATCGCGCATTAGTAATACCTCCAGTTTACCAAACAGGGTTATTATATTATACATTCAAATTTAAAACTGTAAAAACAAAATTTAAAGGAACAAACTGTAAAAAATGTACAGTTTTATAGTAATTGTTAAAGAAAGCCTGCTTTTCTTGCGGCGTTTAAAAGTGATATTATATTCCTGTCATCCACACCGAACTTTTCGCGCATAAGTCGTTTTCGTTTTTCAACTTTAGATGAAGACCAAATTAGTCTTTTGGGAATTTCTTTTGAAGAAATACCAATGTTGAGAAGATAAAGCAATTCGCGATCGTCCTGATCTAAAACGTATTCTTGCGAAAATTGGTTTCGAAGTAATTTTGAAAAAGTTTTTGAATAATAAGGGATGTCTTTTAAAACTTCTTTTATACAGATAACAAAATTCTCTTCAACCAGGTCGCTCTTTATCAGAATGGCCTCCGGGTTTAGGTTTTTAAAAATATTATATAATAAATACTTGTCTGATATCGCCGTCTGAAGGATTATTCGGGTTTTTGGTTTGTTTGAACGAATTAGTAGGCCTAAATCTTCCCCAGAAAAAATTTTCTCGTCTGGATATGGAGGGAGCTGTACATCTAGTAAAATGATGTTAAAATCCCCCTTTTCCTTGTTATTACTGAGAATCAATTGGTGAGCACTTTTACAATCATGTGCAAAAACGATTTCAAAATTTGGAATCAAGCCATCATTGGTCGCATTTTCAAAAAAGTATTCGTATCCCTTACAGGTAACGAGATGATCATCTATAATCAATACTCGAAGAGAGGTCATAAAGGGTTTTTCATTTTTACAATTCTTCTTTTCAAAAATAAATCCCTGGTTTTTTGACAAAGGTGCTGATGGATTATTGAGTATTCTTCTTGACTAATGAAGGTATAATCTTCATATTCTATAGCATCCTTAAGAACATGTCGCCAAGTAGATTGTCCTGAAAAATTATATCGTACTACAATGTACTCCAAGAGCGGTGTTTCAATCATCAGATTCTCCAATGAAATCCTATATTTTTTTATACTTTCGTGGGTTCCATAAATGATGTATTGTGGGGTAAATTGCATAATCTACAATTTGGACGTACATTGTAAATAGTATTGAAACTTATATAAGTGAAATACATATTACAATGTATAATATTTTTCTCAAATATAGTACAAATATTTGTATTTAAATTAAAATATTTATACAAAAAGTAAAAAAAATAAATGGACGGAGCTACGCTCAAGAGACTTAGAGAAAGTAAAAACCTGACCCAGAGCGAGTTGGCTGAATTGGTAGGAACCTCAAAGCAAACAATTTGGAACTATGAGAACACAGGTACCATACCCAAAACCAAAATTCCGATTTTAAAAAAGTTTCTTGAAACAGAATCCGACTACAAAGTTGACAGCAAGACCGATTTGGAAATTGTTGAATACTTGTATGAAAACAAGGAACGTTTTTTGAAAATGCAATCTTTTCAAATGTTGCTGGAAATTCTTTTTACCCAAGACTATACAGAAAAACTACTGAAGAAATTGAAAGCTAAAGAGAGCTTATCTCCCGATTCAAAAGCAAAGTAGTCATCTTATCCCGTAAGTTTTCCAGTTCAGGACGCATCTTTTGCATCAGTTCTTCCTCTAGCCGTTGGAATGATTCTTTGTCCAAAAGCCCTTCGTAAATGTCTAATATGTTTTCTGGATCACTCAACACCCTTTCTTAAAACGTTTATCTTTTCTTTATCGTAATGGGGAAGATTTTCTTTGGCAATATGTTTATCGGGTACATCGACCATGATAAAACGCCCCATGGCTTTAATGATATTTCTTAATAATTGAACGTTTCTTCTTTTAGTTCTGACCAAATAAAAGGCCAACGTACCGGACAACAACCCAATAAAAAGTAATAGATGAAGATATACCTGTTTTGGCAAATCATTCTCGGGATAGAAAATCCAAGCCATATAATAACCGCCTATGCACCCATATACGGCCCCTTTCAGGTTTAAAATTAGTTTGGAAAATATTAAGGGGTTTGAACAAAGGAGAAGAATGTCCACCATTGCGGAAATAATGACTAAGCCGATGCCAAAATTCCATAAGAACTTATGTCTGGATGAAAATCCAGAAATTTTAGCAACATCCTTGGCCGTATTCAAATCGGCCAGCGAGCTGACCAATTCCAATTCATAAGCCTTTCGCTCCTTGTTTAACCCCTCAACCTGTATATTGAAAAACTGTTCTTTGATTTCAGCGTTTAGCAAGCTTGTTGAAAGAACAATAATGCTGTCCTTGTTTTTCTGGATTTTGGAATCCAATAGCCCAACCTTGTTTTTTAAATCGACTACTTCTGGTTCGGTCGGTGGTAGATATATGTGAATCAGAAAAGCAACGGCTACAAACACCGTTGCCAATATACTAAAGAATCTCCATAAATATGAATCTTGTACTTTATCCTTTGTCCCCAGGGCTTCCAGTATCTTCTTTGTCCGTAGCTTGTAATTGCTCATAAGTATTGTCGTTTCCCTGCTCACAAGAGGATATTGAGGCAGTAAGTGTTAGAATAATTAGTAAGGTAAAGACTACTCTTTTCATGACATAAAATTTTTAAGTTATATGTCACAAAATTACTTTACAATAACAGTGAATTACTCTCACAGGACACGCAATATATACAGAAGTTATCAACTTGTGAATACAATTCAACGATTAAATCGGGCATTTTAAAGTATTTAAACAAAACACCCAATTCAACTATATTTTTTAATTGACCAAATTAGGTGTTGTTACCGAGAATCTTCGAGGATGACTCGTTTTTTGACTCCAGTTTACTTCGTAGCATCTGCATGTCCTCACTCACGCGACGGTTTAGGATCTTTGCATAATGTTGCGTTGTTCTCAAATTCCTATGCCCTAGCATTTTACTAACAGACTCAATAGATACACCATTGGTCAAGGTAACCGTGGTAGCAAAAGTATGCCGCGCCAGATGTGTGGTAAGGTTCTTTGATATGCCGCTTATATGAGCTATTTCCTTCAAATAGGCGTTCATTTTTTGATTGGTAAGCACTGGGAGTACTTTTGGCTTTCGGAGATATGGACTGTCCGCATACTTATCAAGAATCATCTGCGCAATTGGCAAAATTGGAATGTTGGCCTTTGACTTCGTTTTAGTTCGTGAGGTGTTTATCCAATTCTCCCCATCGATTCCCTTGTTGATATCATCCGTACAAAGTTTCTTTACATCGGCATAGGCCAAACCAGTGAAACAACAAAAGATAAAAATATCTCTTACATGCCTCAATCTAGGCGTATGTAACTTGGTATCTAATAATTGTTGTATTTCACTTTCCGATAAAAACTCCCGCTCCACCTTCTTTAAACGAACTTTGTAATTCACAAAAGGATCTTTCGGAATCCAATTATTCGCATAGGCAATTCGAATTATCTTTTTGAAATTGACAACATACTTAATAGCCGTGTTATGACCGCATTTTCGTATCGTTTTCAAATAATATTCGAATCCGGTAATAAACTGGTGATCGACCCCTTTTACCGGAATATCATTTTTTTTGTATTCTTTCACTATATATTCTTGGACATGCTTCTTCGTAGTTCGATAACGTTCAGCGGTTCCGGCTGAAAAGTCTTTCCCCACCAGCCTGTTAACTCGCTCGTTGTGCTCTTCAAAAATCTCCAATAACATCTTTTCCGGTTTCCTTTTACCTAGGAATGCTTCTTTTAATAAAACGGCGGTGATATCTCGATCTTCTTCCTGTAACTTATCGTACAGCTTAAAAAGTCTAGTTCGAATATTGTCCATATGAATACTTAGCTCTCTATTTTTAGTCGTTTTCCCTTTTAAAAGTTCTTTCGACGAATCCCATTTAGATAATTCAACTTTACGCTTGATACTCAATTCACACCGCTTGCCATTTATCGTAATTCGCAAATATAGCGGGGCTTCACCGCTTTTATTCACATCGTTTCTTTTGGGATAGAATAATGTCGAGAAGGTATTTTTCATAGGTGAGTACTTTAGTTAGCGCTTAAAAGCTAATAAAAGATACAAAAAATACTACTGTAAGTAAAAGAAAATCAATATTTTAAACCTAACTCGGTGAGTACAGTAGTTTTTGTAAAACACTCACCGATTCACTCACCTTTTAGTTGTTGCGAAACCGCATCAACTGACATCAATAAAAATAAAAAACCCTGTAAATCAATAATTTACAGGGTAAATGGTAGTTTTTGATGACTACCTTGCGGAGGAAGAGGGATTCGAACCCCCGGAGGTGTGACCCTCGCTAGTTTTCAAGACTAGTGCATTCGACCACTCTGCCATTCCTCCTGACGCGGTCTGCGTACTCTTAGCATTTTTGTCTAAGAGGATGCAAATATAGAAAGGTTTTTCTATTCCCTAAAGTCTTTTGTTTATTTTTATTGTTGAAATATACTACCATTGCTCGAATGCCATTCCAATACTTCCTGTTCTACCCTATATTTGTATTTGGATAAAATCATCCTAAGATTACCCACCCTAAACAATATTAAAAGAACGCAGTAAATCTTTACAGTTAAAATGACACACCCCAAGGTGAGCATCCTCATCCCTTTTAAAAACACAGATGCATATTTGAACGAGTGTTTGGAATCGATTCTTGCCCAAACCTATACAAATTGGGAAGTGCTGGCCATCGATGATCACTCTACCGACCAAAGTGCCAGAGTTGTAAACGATTTTGCAAAAAAAGACCAGCGTATTAAGATGCATCCCAATTTAGGAAATGGAATCATCGAAGCCCTAAGAACTGCGTATGACATAAGTACCGGAATGTTTATTACCCGAATGGATTCTGATGATATCATGACCCCGAATAAATTGCAGCTAATGGTCGATTCCCTTAAAAAAAACGGAGAAGGGCACCTTGCTGTGGGTATTGTAAAATACTTTTCGGACCGTGGCATTAGCAATGGGTATGAACGCTATGAAAAGTGGTTGAACGACCTTACACAAGAAGGCACCAATTACAGCGAAATCTATAAAGAATGTGTGATCCCCTCCCCTGCCTGGATGGTGTATCGACCTGATTTTGATGCCTGTGGGGCCTTCATACCCGACCGGTATCCCGAGGACTACGACCTGGCTTTTCGCTTTTATGAAAAGCAATTGAAATGCATTGCGAACGACCAATTAACGCATTATTGGCGCGATTATGATACCCGCACCTCGCGCACGAGCGAGCACTACGCCCAAAACTATTTTTTGGATATTAAACTGCATTACTTTCTTAAACTCGAGTACAATCTTGACAGGCCTTTGATCGTCTGGGGCGCTGGGGCCAAGGGCAAAGAAATTGCCAAAGGCCTACTAGAAAGAAGTTTGCCTTTTTATTGGGTATGCGATAACCCCAATAAAATCGGAAAAGTAATCTATGGCAAAGAGATGCTCCATTTTGATTCGCTAAAAACCCTGAAAGCACCTCAGAGTATTATTACGGTGGCTAATGCCGAAGCTCAGCAAACAATTCGCACATACTTTGATGGGTTCGGGCAAAAATCAATGCTCGATTATTTCTTCTTTTGCTAATGGGGCCACCGAATTAGTAGTAAACTACCCTATGACAAGCTTATATAGTACTAAAGGGAAGTTTAACGTTCTATTTCGGCCAAGACCCGCCCGCACAAATGTAAGGTAGGCCTCAAAGGAATTTGCCTCACCGCGGGTAGCTATACCTCGCGATTATCGAATCAAAAAAGCATAAGTTTTTCCTAATATTAAAACTTTTGAGGAGGATCATTATCGTATAAATCTTGAATTTCCTACATTTGCTCAATCAAAATAGGAAATGCAGTTTAAACATCCGGAATTCCTTTGGGCCTTACTTCTTCTCCTAATCCCCATTTTCATTCATCTATTTCAACTAAGACGCTTTAAAAAAACGCCTTTTACGAATGTAAAATTCCTTAAAAAGGTCGTTTCCGAATCACGACGAAGCAATACGTTAAAAAAATGGCTGCTATTGCTTACCCGAATGCTTTTGCTTGTTGGTTTGGTAGTTGCTTTTGCACAGCCGTTTTTTGCTAAAAAATCGGCCTTTAAGAAAAAGGAAACCCTTTTGTACTTAGACGATTCTTTTAGCATGCAAGCAAAAAAAGAAGGCAGTAGCCTACTTTCCAATGCGGTGCAAGACTTGCTCAAATCAGTTCCTAAAGATGCCTTTTTAACGGTGTTTACGAATGAAAAGGTGTTCAGAGAGACTACAATGAGCGCCATACAGAACGAGTTACTTGCCATAGAACACAGTTCAAAACAACTCACTTTAGAAGAAATAGAGCTAAAAGCAACTAGCTTTTTTAGCAAGGATGCGACTACTGAGAAGAATTTAATCATTGTTTCGGACTTTCAATCATCGATAGGCATTCCGGCACAAGATAAACTCGATAGTATTCGAACCCACCTGGTTAAATTACTTCCCGAGGAGGTTGAAAATATTTCGATAGATTCCTTGTATATTTCCTCCGATAATAGTGCGAACAAGGAGTTGACAGTTCATCTATCTAGTAGTGACGTTACTGAAAGTGCTCCGGTATCGCTTTATAACGGAGAACGCTTAATCGCCAAAACCGCAGCTAATTTCAATGCCGATAAAAAAGCCGGAGTAAACTTTACGCTTCCCGAAAATGAATTGATTAAAGGAACGTTGGCCGTTACCGATAATTCGCTCATCTATGACAACCAGCTCTATTTTAATATAGACCAAAAGAAAAAGATAAAAGTATTGGCCATCAACGAGACAAATGCTAATTTTTTAAAACGCATTTTCACCGAAGATGAATTTTCGTTGAACGAGCACGCCTTGAAGAGTCTAAATTACAACGACCTTTCCCTCCAAAATATGGTGATCGTAAATGGACTACAGACGATACCGACCGCTTTGACCGCAAACCTTCATTCTTTCACAGAAAATGGGGGTACCCTGGTAACAATTCCTGCAAATGATAGTGACCTGATAACCTATAACGCTTTATTGTACAATTATTTTGCAACGAATTTCGTTCAAAAGGTGGTGATAGAAAACAACATTACCGATATTGCATTCGCACACCCCTTGTACCAAAATGTTTTTGAGAAAAAAGTGGTAAACTTCCAGTATCCTAAAGTGAATGAATATTATCAAATCAACACACGTGCCCAAAAGCTGCTTTCGTTTCAAAATAAAGATCCTTTTTTAGTTGGTATCGGTAATGCCTATATCTTTAGCGCATCTATCAACAAAGAAAATTCCAATTTTATAAACTCCCCCTTAATTGTCCCAACACTCTATAATATGGGGCTTAATAGTCTTCAACTCCCCAAATTATATAGTATTTTGAGTAATGAAATGACATTCGACGTCGCCACCTCTTTACCGAAAGATCATATTCTAAAGGTAGCCAACAATGACTACGAATTTATTCCCAGGCAACAATCGATGACCAACAAAGTTACTATGAACTTTGATGCATCACTGACAAAAGCGGGTATCTATGAAATTAAGGACGGCAATAGTGTATTAAGCCATATAAGTTTCAACCATGGAAGAAAAGAAAGTATGCTCAATTACCTGAACTTAGAACAAGTAAAAGCTACCTCAAAGACCGCTTCGATACCTAACTTGTTCAAAATCATGGAAAAAGATGATCGAATCACGCCGCTTTGGAAATGGTTTATTATTTTAGTCTTGCTGTTTTTAATGTTGGAAGTACTGATTCAAAAATTTCTTCGATGATCCAAAATACGGTGCAGGACGATTATAAAATTGCAACTTTTGCATCATTCACCCATTTCAGTAATAGCTCTATTTAGCACTATGAATGTACTCCTAAAATCTGCTACGATCCTTGATGTAACCAACAAGGCATTCCATTTAAAAACGCGTGACATTTTCATTAAAAATGGTGTTATCGACCAAATTGGGCAAAAAATCACTCCCAGCGGAAAAGTAAAGACCATCAGCTTCCCAAATCTTCATGTTTCCCTTGGTTGGTTTGATAGTGGTGTGAGTTTTGGAGAACCGGGTTTTGAAGAACGAGAAACCATTGCGAACGGACTCACGGTGGCTGCCAAGAGCGGGTTTACCGATATCGTACTCAACCCGACCACCAACCCCGTACCAGATAGTAGTCCCGACATCGTTTTTCTTAAAAACGCTGCTAGAGAATTTGCGACGAAAGTATATCCGTTAGGAACCATGACCGTAAAGGGAGAAGGCAAGCATTTGGCAGAACTCTTTGATATGCAGAATGCCGGCGCAGTAGGTTTCTATGATTTTCAACGGCCCGTTGAGAATTCAAACCTGTTAAAAATTGCTCTTCAATACGCACAAAACTTTCAGGGCTTGGTCTATTCGTTCCCTATGGACCGCAAAATTGCGGGAAAGGGAATTGTAAATGAAGGTCCGGCGGCCACCAAGCTAGGCCTTAAAGGCATTCCCGCTTTGGCCGAGGAACTGCAAATAGCAAGAGACCTATCAATTTTAGCCTATGCCGGCGGAAAATTACATATCCCTACCATTTCATCGGCAGCTTCGGTAAAGCTAATTGCCGATGCTAAGAAGAAAGGGCTTGATGTAAGTTGTAGTGTGGCAATACACAATCTTTGGTTCACCGACGAAGTGCTTGAAGAATTTGACACGCATTATAAGGTACTACCTCCATTACGGGGCAAAAACGATCAGAAGGTCTTGCTCAAGGGTGTAAAGGACGGTACCATAGACATGGTTACTACCGACCATATGCCCATAGATATCGAACAAAAAAGAGTCGAATTCGACAATGCGGCGCCAGGTACCATAGGCCTTGAAAGTGCTTTTGGTATTTTGAACAATTTACTTGGAACCGAAAAGGCAATCAACTTGCTTACTGCTGGTCGCGCGCGTTATGGCATAGCCGAGCCCCGTTTACAAAAAGGGGAAGTCGCATGTCTTAGCCTTTTTGAACCTGAAACAAAAAGCGTGTTTGAAAAATCGGACTTTCAAAGTACTTCAAAAAATAGTGCCTTTCTTGGTCAACCATCAACCGGGGTGGTATATGGAACCATTTCAGGCAATAAAATTGCATTATAATTGTTTAAACCTTACATCAACCTTTAAATTTATCAGAATGGAACAAAGTACAATCGACGAAGGAAAAACTATGGCAATCATAAGCTATGTTACCTTAATTGGCACTCTAATCGCCTTTATTATGAATAATTCCAAAAATAATGAATTCGCCAAGTTTCACATTGGACAGGCGTTAAGAGCTTGGATTACTGGATTTGTTATTGGGATAGCCGCAAGGATACTTATTTCAATAACAGGAGTAGGACTTCTAAGCTTTTTAGGATACGCCGGTCTTATTTTAGCGGTAATTGGTTTAATGAATGCTATTAATGGTAAGGTAGAAAAAATTCCATTGGTCGGTAGTATAGGAGAATCAAAGTGATCGAATGCTAGCAAACTTTTTATTCAAAATAGAAAAGAGGCCTTGTTAGCGCCTCTTTTCTTTGTTCAATATCTTAGTATCGGCTATTTTTGAACTATGAATGAAATTAAACACGGAAAAACTACTGCCATAGTTGCTTATTTCACTATCGTTGGTGCCTTAATAGCCATGAGTATGAATAGTGAGCCTAAGAACAAGTTTGCATGTTTTCATACTAGACAAGCCTTTGGACTACACCTTTTTTTCTTGGCGTTTGCGCTTTTCCTGAGTCAGTGGTTTAATGCCTACGCTTGGTACGGCCTTTACATTTGTTACATTGTGCTGTGGGGCTATGGTTTTATTGGTGCGTTGTCAGAAAAAAAGAATTCGGTTCCCGTTCTGGGGCCTATATTTCAAAAATGGTTCACCTTTATTCAATAGTTATGACGACCGCCCCCCTATCTTTAGAACATATCATTAAGCCGTCTTCCTTGACAACGGGGAAAACCCCTGTCATCTTTCTTTTCCATGGGTACGGCAGCAACGAGGAAGACCTTTTTTCGTTTGCCCCTGAACTTCCATCGGAATATACGATTATTTCGGTTCGGGCGCCTTATAGCCTTGAAGGCTTTGGATATGCTTGGTATGCCATTAATTTTGATGCCCAACAAGGTAAATGGAGCGATAATGAACAAGCAAAGGAGTCACGGGAAAAGATAGTCCGTTTTATCGATGAGGCTTGCACTACCTATCACCTGAATTCGGAAAACATCTCGCTTTTGGGATTTAGCCAAGGTACGATACTTAGTTACGCCGTCGCCCTCTCCTATCCACAGAAAATAAAACGGGTAATTGCATTAAGCGGGTACATTAACAAAGATATTCTCACTGCAGATTATCAGGAAAAAAATCACGAAAATTTAAAAATTTATGCTTCTCATGGTCAGGTAGATCAGGTAATACCGCCCGAGTGGGCCCAACAAATCCCTGATTTTTTGGATAGGTTAAAAATCCGGCATGTATATGAAGAATTTCCTGTCGGCCATGGGGTATCGCCACAGAACTTTTATTCCCTTAAAAATTGGTTGACAAACGAAGATGCGTGAGGCTTAGTTACTTCGAGTGTATAAAAGGTTATCCATCAAGGTAAAATCAACACCCATATCATCTTTTAACTCGTATTTGATCAAGAGTTCACCCCAATACTTTCCATCGGAAAAATCAGCGATAATCCATTTGTGGTTCAGTAGTTTAATTTTGTTTATTTTAAAATCACTCTCCATTCCCGCATACGGTATCAAAGGGTTATCTCCTTTGCTTTCATTGGTCTCCAAAAGTTTATCGGCAATGTAACGCGATGGGTTCTCGAGATTCAAATGCTCATAATACGCCAGTGCATCATCATTGTTTTCCAAGGAGAAATACTGCATATCCAGCAAGGAAAGTTGCACTTTTTGAACGGAATCTTTTAAAGACACGATTTCTGTTTCCTTTTTTTGAATTTTTTCGTCCAAAGTTTTGGCCATTTTGCCACTACTAACAAAAAGATATAGACCAATCAAAGCTGCAAAAACAAAGAGATATAAAAATATTTTATTTTTCAAGAGAAGCTATTTTAAAAGTTAAACGACAAATAAAGCATCGTAGTATTTAAAGTTTAGACAGTTACCACCAAGTTGTCATAGGCCAAATGCACATTTTTCGGAAGCTTTTCCTCCACTTCGTCATGAAAGCCCAAAAGGTGGCTAATATGTGTAAAATAGGCTTTCTCAGGGCGTACTTTTTCAACAAAAGCCAAAGCCTCTTCAAGGTTAAAATGAGAATGGTGCGGTTCTTCCCGTAAGGCATTCACCACTAGTATTTTTGTCCCTAGTATCTTTTCTATTTCTGTATCTTCAATAGTCTTAACATCTGTCAAATAAGTAAAATTCCCTATTCGAAAACCAAAAACCTGCAACCGATTGTGTTGTACTTCGATGGGAATCACCATCCGATTACCCAATTGAAAAGGGGTCTCTTTTGAAATCGAATTAATGGCGACCGCCGGGGCACCAGGATAGCGGTTTTCATCGGCGAAAATATAATCGAAACGTCGTTTCAAGGCCGTAATCACTCGGTCATGGGCAAATATTGGAATGTCTCCTTGCCTAAAAAAGAATGGTCTTATATCATCGATTCCCGCAGTATGATCGGCATGTTCATGGGTGAAAAGAATCCCATCTAATCGAGATACTTTGTGGGTAAGCATTTGTTGCCTAAAATCAGGGCCACAGTCGATTACGAAATTGTACTCATCCCAAGAAACCATTACCGAAACGCGCAGCCTTTTATCTTTCGGGTTCTTGCTCAAACATACAGGATGTTCACTGCCTATAATAGGCACCCCTTGAGAGGTACCCGTGCCCAAAAAAGTAATTCTAACAACTGTCTCCATCTGCATCAAATTTATAACATAATTTGTTAAAAGATGCGTTGAACTTCTTAACTTTGTTTAAAGCAAAAACCACCAAATGGCCTCAGTTCGAAAACGAGATACCGCATTCGAGAATATTCCCTCTATTAAAGCAAAAACCCTTCGCATCAACCTAAACCCGGATATCTACGGAACTTTCGCAGAGATAGGAGCAGGACAAGAAACGGCAAGGCATTTTTTCAGATCTGGTGGCGCCTCGGGCACCATTGCCAAGGCAATGAGCGCCTATGATAAGGATTTTAGTGATGCCATTTATGGTGTCGAAGCAGATGGTAGGTATGTGACCCAGGCACGGTTAAAACGAATGTTGGCTCATGAAATGAGTCTTATGGAGCAGCGCATAAGCAGGGAAAAACACCCGGATCGTCTCTTTTTTTCCTATGCCAATACGGTTGCAACGATCGACTTTTCGAAACGTTACAAAGGACACGGCTGGATCGGTATCCGCTTTCAATTAGAGCCGGGACAGAAAGAATTTGATGAGATCATCATTCATATTCGATTTAAACAAAACGAAGCGCGCTTGCAACAAGAAACCTTGGGAGTCTTAGGCGTAAATCTTATTTATGGCGCGTTCTATAAATACGATCAACCTAGAAAATTATTAAAATATTTGTATGACCATATCGATAAGGATACCATAGAAATTGATATGATCAACTTCTCGGGCCCTAATTTTAAAGAGGTCGACAACCGGTTGATGAGCTTGCAACTTATTCGCAACGACATGACCGATGCCGTAATGTTCGGACCTGATGGTAACAACTTATTACCCGCTGCTGAATTATACAAAAAGAATATCTTGGCATTGAGGGGAAGTTTTCGGCCCGTTACCAAGGTAAATACCGATATGTACCTAAAGTCGCATGATATTTTTATTCGAGATTCATCGGTCGACCAAGAGAATACCATTATTATTTTTGAAATAACCTTAAGTAATTTAAAAGCTTCCGGAGAAATCGACGAACAAGATTTTATGGATCGGGCAGAACTGCTATGTTCCTTGGGGCAAACGGTAATGATTTCAAAGTTTCAAGAATATTTCAAGGTAGTTGAGTATTTCAACAACTACACCAAAGCAAAAATAGGGCTCACTATGGGGGTCAATAACTTAGTGGATATTTTTGATGAAAAATACTATCGTCATTTAAGTGGTGGTATTTTGGAAGCCTTTGGTAAATTATTCTTTAAAGATTTACAGGTATACCTATACCCTATGAAAAATGTAGAGACTGGGCAAATAATGACCAGTAACAATGTAAAGGTGCATCCTCGAATGAAAGAGCTGTATAAATTCTTCAAGTACAACGGCAAGGTGATGGACATTATCGACTACGACCCAGAAATTATGCACATTTTTTCTAGGGATGTACTCAAGAAAATTATCAATGAAGAAGGTGGCTGGGAAGAGATGCTTCCTGAGGGAATTTCAGAAATGATCAAGGAAAAGAAGTTATTTACCAAGAAGCAACTTCCCGAAAGTATCGAGAAATCGAAAAAATAAAAGAGCTGCTTTAAGGTTTTAAAAAATTAAAGCAATCCTTTTATTCAGATATACAAGAAATTGTTAATCAAGTAACTGTGCCGCGTGATCTTTTGTCTTTACCTTATCTATTACGTTTGTAACAATACCGGTCTTATCAATAATAAAAGTCTTCCTGTGAATCCCATCATACTCTCTTCCCATAAATTTTTTTAGTCCCCAAACGCCGAATGTTTTAATTACGGTGTGGTCTACATCGGCCAACAAAGGGAATGGAAAATCATACTTTTTTCTAAAGTTCGATTGTTTTTTCTCAGTATCGGCACTGACCCCTAATAACTCATATCCTTGCGATTGTAATTCAGCATAATTATCTCTTAGATTACATGCTTCGGCGGTACAACCTGGTGTATTAGCAGCAGGATAAAAGAAGACAATCAATTTTTTGCCCTTATAATCTGCCAAATTAATCGTGTTTCCGTCTTGGTCTTTTGATGAAAAATCGGGTACTTTGTCCCCTATTTTTAATGTGTTCATACAGTTATAGTCCTTAAATTTGTGTTTATTATTTTCGAAATAAAATTAAACAAAAATGACCAAAGCAGAAAGAGTTGCCTTTACAATTAATACCCTTCAGGAACTCTACCCTGTTATTCCCGTACCACTCGACCACAAAGACCCATATACCTTGCTTATTGCAGTCTTACTTTCTGCCCAAAGTACCGATGTTCGGGTAAACAAAATCACCCCTCTTCTATTTAAGAAAGCCGACAATCCGTACGATATGATTAAATTATCAGTCGAAGAAATACGGGAAATCATAAGGCCCGTAGGTCTTTCTCCTATGAAATCAAAAGGAATTTATGGTCTCTCGGAAATTTTGATTGACAAATATGATGGGGAAGTTCCAAAAGATATTGCGCTTCTAGAAAAATTCCCCAGTGTGGGGCATAAAACTGCCAGTGTTGTGGTCTCCCAAGCTTTTGGCATTCCTGCTTTTCCGGTAGACACCCATATTCATCGTTTAATGTATCGTTGGGGGTTTTCGAATGGAAAAAATGTAGTTCAAACAGAAAAAGATGCAAAACGATTGTTTCCCAAAACGATATGGAACGACCTACATCTTCAGATTATATGGTATGGCAGGGAATATTCCCCAGCTCGCGGTTGGGATTTAGAAAAAGACATCATTACCAAAAAGATTGGTAGAAAAACAGTTTTGAACGACTATTATAAAGCAAAAAAAACCCGACGGTAACCGTCAGGGCTTTTTTGAATCTGTTTGTTTTTAATTCAAGTTGTTCTCAAAACTAAGGTTGCCATACTCGATAATGTGAAGCGATTTCGAAAAATCCAATAGGAACTTCACCGTTTCGGGGCATGCCTTGGTTAGTTTACATTCTTTTTGATTTTTAGTGTAGATTTTTTCCATATTGATAATCGTATAGTTATACTAAGATAACGCCATCAATATGTAAATATTGTTTTACCCTAAGCAAGTTCCCTTAACTTGTAAGAACAATATTGTTTTTGTCTATTATTTTTCTAAGGTTGATCAGGGCATATCGCATTCTACCAAGTGCCGTATTTATGCTTACTCCCGTGTTTTCTGAAATTTCTTTAAAGCTCATGTCTTTGTAGATACGCATTAACAAAACTTCACGTTGATCATCTGGTAATTCGTCTATCAATAATCGTAAATCGGTATCTATTTGATCTTTAATCAACTGCTTTTCGGCATTTAATTTGTCATCCCCGATTACAGAAAAAATGTTGAAATCTTCATTGCCCTCGAACATCGGCATTCTTTTGTTTCTTCTGAAGTGATCAATAATCAAGTTGTGCGCAATCCGCATTACCCAAGGTAAAAACTTTCCTTCTTCACTATAAGTACCTTTTTTAAGGGTTTTAATAACCTTAATAAAGGTATCTTGGAAAATATCTTCGGTAACATCCCTATCCAATACTTTGGAATAGATAAAACTAGATATTCGCTGATTGTGTCTGTTGATCAATATTTCGAGTGCCTTTTCGTCGCCACTGATAAAGTTATTTACTAATACTGAGTCTTCAACTTGAAATTCCATACGAACTAGGTTTTGGTTAAGTAGGTGCTTTTCGAAATTCGGAAAGCTTCTGTTAGTTTTTTGGTTTTTTCTTACTAATACATGTCTTATTAGGCGACAGTTGTTATTTGTAATTATGACCTAAAACTACCTAATAGCCCTTGTTTTGAAAAAACATTGTTGTAAAACCACTTGTTTTTGATGTGAAAAGGCATTTTTATAATTCTTAATACAATTTATCCGTTAAACGGTCGTTCGGCGGACATTCAAAATCATCGGTGAACTGCACGTTTTCACCCCCGTATGAAACAAATTTTGACATCACATAACAAAAAACCCCCATGATTGCTCATGAGGGTTGTTTTACTTTCTGTTAAATCGTTAGTTCAGATTGCTCTGAAACACGATTCCATCTTTTTCAACAAAGTGTAACGATTTTGAGTAATCCAATAAAAACTGAATTGTTTCCGGTTTTACTTTTATCAATTTACATTCTTTTTTATTGTTAACGTAAATGTTTTCCATAGTATCGTAGTATTGTTTTCAAATAGAGAACGGCACTAAGATGGAATTAGTTGATCTGTTCGACCTGATGCAAATTAATTCGTTAAAACAATATTATTTCGTTCAATAATTTTTCTAAGGTTGATAAGTGCATAGCGCATTCTACCTAGAGCGGTGTTAATACTAACTCCTGTTATCTCCGATATTTCCTTAAAACTCATATCGCGATAGATTCGCATTTGCAATACTTGTTTTTGATCTGCGGGCAACTCCTCTATTAAAAGGTTCAAATCACAATCGATCTGCTCTTTGATCATTTGCTTTTCGATGTTCAAGCGATCATCACTCACAAAAGAAAAAATATTAAAACTATCGCTCCCTTCGAACATTGGCATTCTGCTGGTTTTTCGAAAGTGATCTATAATAAGGTTATGGGCAATACGCATCACCCAAGGTAAAAATTTGCCCTCTTCACTGTAGGAACCTCTTTTCAGCGTTCGAATTACCTTTATAAAGGTATCCTGAAAAATATCTTCAGTAATGTTGCGGTCATTTACTTTTGAGTAAATAAAGCCGCTAATACGTGAATTGTGTTTGTTAATTAGGATTTCAAGAGCGCGTTCGTCGCCGTTGATGTAGTTTTTAATAAGTAGGGAATCGTCTATAAGTACTTCCATAACAATTACTTTTTTTTGGTTACAACTACGAGCCTTCTATGGGTAGAAGGTCTCTAAGGTTATTCCGTGAATTCTAAAAAAGTAATTGTTGAACTATAGGCTTTTAACGTTTTATTACCACCAAATATAGAAAAAATTAACTGGAACATCCAAATTTGAGCAATAAGAAGCTGAAATTTTGATAGCGAACCAACCTAAGGTAGTTAAAAATACATGGGTATTGTATCTTTGCATCCATATATATAAGCATGCCTACACTACTAGATGTCAACCCCAAGGAGAATATAATTATCAAAGGTGCTAAACTGCACAATTTGAAGAACATAGATGTGGTAATTCCGCGAAATAAGCTAGTGGTAATCACCGGCTTGTCGGGTTCTGGGAAATCTACTTTGGCTTTTGACACCTTGTATGCAGAAGGACAAAGAAGGTATGTTGAAAGTCTTTCTTCGTATGCACGGCAATTTTTAGGAAAACTCGACAAACCCAAGGTAGATTATATAAAAGGAATTGCACCCGCCATAGCAATTGAGCAAAAAGTAAATTCTACCAATCCTCGTTCTACGGTAGGTACTACCACGGAAATCTATGATTATCTAAAACTGTTATATGCCCGCATCGGCAAGACCATCTCTCCCGTATCGGGGAAAGAAGTAAAAAAACATACCGTTACCGATGTAATAAACCATATAAAGACTTATAACACAGGAACCAAGTTATTGCTAATGGCACCGGTTATCATAAGTGAGGAACGCGATACATTAAAATCGCTACAACTTCTTTCGAAACAAGGGTATGCAAGAATAAAGTATCAAGGAACGGTACTGCGCATCGATGCTGCCCCCAATGATATAGGGAAGGAGTTTTTTCTTGTCATAGATAGAATTATAACACAAGACGATGAAGATTTTTACAACCGCTTGGCAAATGCTGTTGATAGCGCTTTCTTCGAAGGCAAGGGAGAATGTATTATTGAATCTCTCGCGAATGAGAAACAAACTTTCTTCAGTAGTAATTTTGAACTAGACGGCATACAGTTCTTAGAACCGAATGTTCATTTGTTCAGTTTTAATAACCCCTATGGGGCCTGCCCCAAATGTGAGGGTTACGGAGATGTAATCGGAATTGACCAAGATCTTGTGGTGCCAAATACCGCGCTTTCGGTATATGAGAATGCCATTTTTCCTTGGCGTGGCGAAAGTATGGGGGCCTATCGAGACGAGTTGGTGAACAGCGCCTACACCTATGATTTCCCGATCCACAAACCATGGTTTGAATTATCGGAAGAACAAAAGGAACTGGTATGGCAAGGAAATGACCATTTTGTAGGCTTGCATAAGTTCTTTGGGATGCTTGAAGAGAAAAGTTACAAAATACAAAATAGGGTAATGCTCTCTAGGTATCGCGGTAAGACCCGCTGTGCAGTTTGCAAGGGCAAACGCTTACGCCCAGAGACTAACTATGTAAAGGTAGCTGGCAAATCGATCTCTGATTTGGTCGAACTTCCGATTACTAGCCTTCTCGACTTCTTCAGGGAACTTGAATTAAGCCCCCATGATAACACCATTGCCTCTAGGTTGCTAAAAGAAATAAATACAAGGCTGGGTTTCTTAAATAAGGTAGGGTTGGGATATCTTATGCTGAACAGAAAGTCGAATACCCTTTCTGGTGGGGAAAGTCAACGCATCAACCTTGCGACCTCTTTGGGAAGTAGTTTGGTAGGTAGCATGTATATTTTAGACGAACCTAGTATTGGTTTACACCCAAAAGACACCGAAAACCTAATCGAGGTTTTATTGTCTTTACGAGATTTAGGCAACACGGTGATCGTAGTAGAACATGATGAAGACGTTATGAAAGCTGCAGATCAGGTAATAGATATAGGGCCAGCGGCCGGCACCCATGGTGGTGAAGTAGTTGCCAATGGTACTTTTGAAGAAATCCTTTCCGCTTCTTCGCTGACAGCACATTACCTTAACGGTATTGAAGCAATCGATATTCCTTTAAAAAGAAGAACACCAGGTGGATTCATTAAAATTAACGGGGCCCGCGAAAACAACTTAAAGAACATAGATGTTACGTTCCCTTTAAACATATTGACAGTTATCACGGGAGTTTCAGGAAGTGGCAAAAGCACCTTGGTTAAAAAATTATTGTATCCCATCATCTTAAAAGAAGTGGGTGGTTACGGGCAAAAACCGGGGCAATATACTTCGGTAGAAGGCAAATACCAATCGATCAAGCATGTTGAATTTGTAGACCAAAATCCGATTGGAAGGTCTTCCCGCTCAAATCCGGTTACCTATATAAAGGCCTACGATGATATACGTAGCCTCTTTGCCGCTCAAAAATTGAGTAAAATACGTGCCTACCTGCCCAAACACTTTAGTTTTAATGTAGATGGTGGTCGTTGTGAGAAATGTAAAGGGGAAGGGGAAATAACCGTAGAAATGCAGTTCATGGCAGATGTACATCTCGAATGTGATACCTGTGGGGGAAAGCGATTTAAAAAAGAGGTATTGGAAGTGAAGTTTGAAGAGGCCTCTATCGATGACATCTTAAACATGACTATTGATGATGCGATTGCTTTTTTCGAAAAGCACAAGCAAACTAAAATAACCAATAAATTAAAACCTCTGCAAGATGTGGGCCTTGGGTATGTAACCTTGGGGCAGTCATCTTCTACCCTATCTGGTGGGGAAGCACAGCGAATCAAATTGGCCTCGTTCCTAGTAAAGGGCACCACCAAAGACAAAGCGCTCTTTATTTTTGATGAACCAACGACCGGACTCCATTTTCATGATATCAAAAAACTATTGAATTCGTTCGATGCACTTATCAATCGTGGACACTCGATAATCGTAATAGAACACAATGTGGAACTCATTAAATGTGCCGACCATATTATTGACTTAGGGTTGGAAGGGGGCGAAAATGGCGGTCAATTACTGGTCTGCGGTACTCCAGAAGAGATTGTAAAGGACAATACCTCCCATACGGCACGTTATCTAAGGGAGAAGTTAGCCTAAGGTTCACCAATGCTTTCTTTGTACACTTCCATTTTTTTAAATCCCTCGATTTTTTACCTTATTATTTGCTGGTAATTTTTCTTTTATCATTTCCTACTATTCGCTATCAAAAATTAAACATCTGATAATCAGTGTTTTAACTTAATTTATTTTTTTTGGCACGCTGTTTGGTATATCATAATCGAGCGTAAATAGTTACCTCGGAAATTTAAACCTTATATCATGAAAAAATTAGTACTCTTTTTTTCGGCCCTCATTTTAGGTACCTCAGGTATCATGGCCTCAAGTACAAAAGAAGATAAGGTTGCAGAACGCAATGCTTATAGATACAACGACTCATTCATATTTGTCGAGGAGGGCGTTTCGTTTTCAGTATATCCCGATGGAGAATTTGATTTTTATATCGATAATCAAGTAAGCGGACGTAGAAACGGCGTTACATTCAACTCTGGATACGACTACAGTCCGTTCGCTCAATATGATGATTATGGTGCGGTAATTCAAGTTGAAAACATACCCATCTTTTATGACTATCATGGGCGTGTTACCCAGGTTGGTAATGTAGACATCAATTACCGAAACGGTAGAGTTCGAAGAGTAGGTGGCATGTATGTATACTACAACAATCGCGGTTACTACGACTATCACACAGGATATATCAATACCTATAACAGGTTTTACGTATACAGACCTTTTCACGCCTTTTTCGCAAGACCATCTATCGGCTTATGTTTGGTGTACAACAGACCTTATAGAAGGTTTTACAGCCCAGTTCGATATACATACTATAACCCTTATAGAAATAACTTTAGAAGAACGTATGCTAAAATTGGAAGAGAACATAGATACAATAACGTACGACGTGAAAGAGCTACTGTTTACAGAAATGACAAAAGAGTTGCTGTAAGAGATAATGCAAGAAGAGCCGATACCGGTAGAAGTAATAGAACTGTGGCCAGCAGAAGTAGCAATACAGTTAGGAAAAGTAATGCCACACGAAGAAACGGTTCAGTTTCTCGAAGTACGGCAACAAGAGCGAACAGTGCGGTACGATCTGGAAGATCAAATACTGGTGTAGCCAACAGAAATGCTGCAACACGTAACACACAAATTAAGAATAGTACCGTTAGACGAAGTGCGACCAGGTCTTCCAACGGAAACCGAACGGCAACTAAAAGGTCAACGACTGTGCGGGCACCGAGACAAAGTACGGTAACCAAGCGATCTGTATCACGTACTCCAAGAAGTACATCGGTCACCCGAAGTACTACTAAGTACAAGGCCCCGCAACGAAGTGTACAACGTTCAACACGATCTTCTGCTCCAACAAGAAGTAGAAGTACCGTATCAAAAAGCACAAGATCGGTCTCTAAAGCTCCGGCAAGAAGTAGCAGAACCAGCAAGAGTAGTGCTTCACGATCTTCAAGGAGTTCTAGAAGACAGTAAACTACCTCGGGCCGAGCTCACGAGGCATTAAAAGGAAATTTAACATTGATTTCGACACAAGCCTGTCTGAACACTTGTCGCGCAGGCGTCGAAGCATTATAAATCTCGATTATCGAGTAAAATAAATAAAATAGTTTTTAGGTTGGTTAGTTGTTTACCTCCGTAGTGGATTCATCCGCTGCGGAGGTTTTTTGTACCCCTATTCGAATTCACCACGGGCTTATACTCATAAGCATTTTGTCAACCTGACCTTTATCGACTTGCTAATGGGCGTTTTACTTTTGTCGGCATATTGGTTATAGGGCACCAGCACGTTAGTCTCCGGAAAATAGGCCGCTAAATTTCCTTGGGGAATAGCATAAGGCACTACCTTAAAACTATTGGCCGTTCTTTTTACACCTTCGTACGTACTGTATATATCAACGACCGCGAATTTTGCGAGTTGTAAGCGTTCCATATCCTCGGTATTCATAAACAACACGCGCCGTTCGTTATACACCCCTCGATAACGGTCATGTAGCCCATAAATGGTCGTGTTGAATTGATCGTGGGATCTAATGGTCATAAGAATAAATTCATCTTCCCCTAGTTGATGATCCGGTAATTTATTGATAGTCAACTGTGCTTTCCCGCCGGGGAGCATGCTAAAATCGCGTTCCCGTACATTGTTCGGGAGATAATATCCCACACCTTTCGAACGTACACCGGTATCTTCAAAACCCTTTATTACCGTATCGATACTTTCACGGATCTTTTCATAGTCCTCCCCCATGGCCTTCCAATTTACAGAGTGTTCGCCCTTAAAAAATCGATCTGCCAATTCGGCAATCATTTCAGGTTCGCTCTTGATCGTATCCGAAATTGGCTTTAGCAAGCCACGTGATTGTCGTACCCTGCCCATACTATCTTCCATGGTAAGGTGTCGCAATACCCCTTTTCTTTGATCTTTTTCCGAACGGCCAAAAGTGGGCAAGATCAGTGCCGTTTTTCCGGTTACCAAATGTGTTCTATTCAACTTTGTGCTAATTTGAACGGTAAGTTGACACCTTTGCAGGGCTTCCGCCGTGTATTCCGTATCAGAGGCCGCCATTAGAAAATTACCTCCAAGACAAATGAATACCTTGGCCCGCTCTTCATACATGGCCTGCATAGCTCCAACGGTATCTACCCCCTCTTCCTTGGGAGGAACGAACCCTAAGTGTTTTTCGATACGTTCATTCAAAGCTGTATTTACAAAATGCATGATACCAACACTACGATCCCCTTGCACATTGCTATGGCCCCGCACGGGGCAAGTGCCTGCATGAGGTTTTCCAATAGCCCCTTTCAGCAGTAGCAGATTTACAAATTCCCGTATATTCTCCACCCCATTTTTATGCTGCGTGAGGCCCATCGCCCAACAAACCACAATCTTCGTTTTTCCGGCTAGAAGTGCTACTGTCTCTTGTATTTTCGCTTCAGAGATGCCACATAGTTTCAATAGATCGGCTTCTTCGTAATTTTCCAAATCTTGAATAAGAGCCTTATAACCGCTGACATATTCTTTTATAAACTCATGATCAAATACGGTTTTGTCGACCGCATCTAAGCGAGCTAGTTTTTTAAGCAACAATTTCAACAAAGGAACATCCTGGTTGATACGAACCGGTAAATGAATATCGGCTATGCCCGTACCGGTTCCCAAAAGCCCCTTTATTTTTTGAGGGTTTTTGAAATTGACCAGCCCTGTTTCTTCTAAGGGATTTATGCTAATTACCTTGCCCCCGTTCTGCTTACACTTCTCTAAGGCAGATAGCATTCGAGGATGATTAGTGCCAGGGTTCTGTCCGGCCACGATAACCACTTCCGCACCATAGAGGTCCTCTAGTTTTATAGAGCCCTTGCCTATCCCCAAGGTTTCTGAAAGTGCTACCCCGCTTGACTCGTGGCACATATTCGAACAATCGGGCATATTATTGGTACCAAATGCCCTAGCGAACATTCCGTACAAATAGGCCGCTTCATTGCTAGATCGACCCGAAGTATAAAAAATAGCCTCGTTAGGAGATTTAAGGCTCCTTAACTCTTGCGTAATTAAGCTATATGCGGCTTCCCACGAAATAGCTTCATAGTGAACGCAGCCCGCGTGAAGCACTAGCGGTTCAATAATACGGCCAAATTGGTTTAATTGGTAGTCGGTCAAACCCGATAATTCTTCAACAGAATGCTTTTGAAAGAATGCATGCCCTATCTGGTTGGTGGTGGCCTCATCTGCTACGGCTTTTGCTCCATTCTCGCAATACTCCGCCACCTTTGACGGGTTTTCCGGATTTGGCCACGCACAGGAAGGGCAATCGAAACCGTCTTCTTGGTTCAACTCTAAAAGTGCACGCATAGACCGTACAACACCCATTTCTTTGAAACTATGTCTCAATGCTTCCTTTACACCGGTTATGCCAGCCGCTTGCTCTTGAGGTTCGGTTAAACGAATGTTAGTGAATTCTTCGGAACCTCGCACCGAAACATTTCTTTTAAAGTCAGATTTCATGTATGCCATTTTAGCGGTATGTTGAAAGTACAATTTGCAAGTGAATTAATCAATCCTCCCAAAAGGAATAACTAATTCTTTTATAAAAACGGAATGCTGTAAAATTCTTACAAGAACATTCATCTGATTATTTCCTCTTTCAAGTAAATGCTCGATCTTCGTTTAAAATAAAATAAATGATACTATTTATAGATATGGATGAGGTAATTGCCGACACCTATGGTGCCCATATTACCAGGTACAATCGTGATTTTGATGCTACCTTGAAGCAAGCCGCATGTATGGGCAAGGAAGTTTGGCAATGTGTACCCGAAGCACATCAAAAAAGCATTCGTAACCATGCACGGCAAGAAGGTTTTTTTAGAGACTTGCCCCCAATTGAAGATAGCCAGGACGTGTTGAAGGAATTAAATAAAAAATACGACTTGTTCATTGCCTCGGCTGCCATGCAATTCCCTAATTCACTCATAGAGAAATCAGATTGGTTAGACGAGTACTTTCCATTCATTCATTGGAAAAATCAAATCCTCTGTGGTGACAAACATATTTTAAAGGGTGATATCCTGATCGATGATCGAAGCTATAATCTTGATAACTTCAACGGCCGTACCCTCCTATTCACTTCACCTCACAATATTAATAGCGAAAGACACGATCGCGCGGATACTTGGAAAGAAGTTGCCGAAAAATTACTTTAGATTTTGAACTACAACGGATTTAGCTACATAATCGTGTAATGCTTTTTGCTTTTCATTACCGGTTACGGTCAGGAGTGAGACCCAGCCAAGGGCTGTTTTCACCACAAATCTGACTATGGCAATCGGAAATCCGATAGTTCCGCCATTGTCGCTATCCTTCGCTACCGAAATTCCGCTAAAAGAGTGTCCAATCGTTCCTCCAAATGCACTTGTAAACCAAGGGTCATAGAGTAAACATATCATTAAGAACAAAGCTATCCGAACCCAATCTGAAACCAATTCAAATAATTCAAGTATTTCGGCTGCCGCATACATCATCACGATTAAAATAACTCCGTCAACAAACGCGGCCTTTACGCGGTCAGGTATTAAGGCATAGGATTGGTTCATTGGCTGGTTTGCTAAAAAATGTATGATAAAAGTATAATAAGTATTAGTTAAAACTTACCCCTTGTGCATTTTGAGTCAAATTTGTCCATTCGAGTGAGTTTTACGGTTGAAAATGAACGAAATTAGCATCGAAAATCAAATTTGAGTCCATAAACTAGCGTTCTCGATACAATTTTCTATCACAAATCATTAATACTGACATTCTTTGTGCCATATAAATCAAAGTGTACTGCGGGTTAAAACTTATTTATTTCCGCTTTAAGATACCTTTCAAAAGTTTGGAAAGGTCTTGGGAAATAGTAAAACGATACAATACCCAGATATACACACAACTCATCAGGGCAGACTTTATAACAATATTTAGAATAGGATGAAATGGAAAGTTCACAAAATAGAACGTCCCTACCATAACGCCCAATAAGATGAGCACTTTCAATGTCGGCCTTGAAAAAGGCAGCATTTTGTATTTACGATACACAAAAATGAGTTTGATCAGATTGTAGCTAAAAAAAGCAAAAAAGCTTGCGATAGCGGCCCCGTTCAAACCATAAGCAGGAATTAACCAAAGGTTGAACAGAATCGTCAATATCGCCAGCCCTACTCCCATAAATAACACCGCACGGTAATAGTCAGAATTGAAGAGAATTGAATTAATATTTCCCAAAACCGCGTCGGTGACTTTCGCCATCCCTATCCAAAATACGATTAAAAACCCACCGCGATAAGCGTCTGGTAGAAGCGTATATATTTCGTTCAAATTGAGCATGAGCAGAACAAACAGAAAGCCCGCTATTAAAAAGAGTGTGAGCGAGCTTTTTCGGTACAATTCTTTTAGGCCAGCACCATTTTTCTCATTCAGCAACTTGGCAGTTAAGGGGTACATTATCTGGTTCATTGCCCGCGAAGGTACCGCTACTGCAGCAGCCATAAACCCTGCTACACTATAGTATGCGACATTTTCAATTTTGATATACTGGTTAAGCATTACCTTATCTACTTCCAATAACACAATCGCGGTAGATCCTCCCAGTATAATCAACAGGGTATAGGTGAGTATTTTACCCATTCCGTCGGGGAAGGCAAAAGTGAATTTGGGCATATGCAAACGAAAGGCATATAACTTCATCACCAAGGCGCGTACCAAATAAAAACCTACCAACGCTTGAATAAAAAAATCGATAGTAATCAAATTAAAATATAGGAACACCAATAATAGCGTTTGTGCAAGCCGGCAAAAAATCTCTTTCATGAAATTGCCAAAAACCGATTTCATCTGTACTCTGGCCCATGAATAGAATACTTCAAAATAAGCCATCGCCATCCCTACCAGGAAAATATGCCATATATACCCTTTTACCAGTGCGTTTTCTTTTGAAAGAAAAGAACCAATGGCATCATTCGCCAAATAGGAAACCAAAGCAATGGGCAAAACAAGCAGCAATGGTAAGAGCAACATGGCTGTCAAAAAGCCGTCTTGTGTTTTACCCTCTTTAAAACTGCTATAAAATTTAACCATGGTATTCGGCACACCAAACGCTAAAAGCGGCATCAAAATGGTCGATGCAGATAATATAAACTGAATGAGTCCGTAGTACGCATCGGCCATAAAATTGGTGTACAAAAACAAGAGGTTTACCGCCCCTATACCGAACCCGATATAGGTAATGATGGTATTATTTAGCGATTGTTTAAGTACGATTCCCATTAGAGCTCCTTAGCTAGTTGTTCAGTCAGTGCCTTACGACTATACTTTTCGATATTCTGGGATTGCAGGTGCAATGCCGATTTTCGATAACGTTCGAACCAATTCCTGATCAAATCTTTCAGTACTCTCGAATCTTGATAGTTAAATGCTACTCCGGTATTGGTTTCCACAATGAGCTTACCCGCTTCCCATTCTTTGGGGCCCACGCCCAATATAGGTCGCCGCGCTGCCATATATTCAAACAATTTACCAGGAATAATACCTTTGGTCTCCTCCGAGTCTATTTCTATTAAAAGTAGCAGTTGCGCTCGCTGTTGCTTGCGCATGGCCTCTTTATGCGACACGTACCCTTTTAATTTTATATAAGGCCCCAGTTCGTATCGGTAAAGACTATCCATCACTTCTTGGCTCACAACTCCGACAAACTCTAATTGCAACGCTGTACGAAAGAGTTCATTTTCAGAAGCAAGGTCAGATAGTGCTTTCCAAAGGTTTTTAGGGTTTCGACCCGCTAATAAAGAACCGATATGCGCTATGGTAAAACGCTCATCGAGATTAGCACCGCCTTGGTAGTTTGAATCATACCCATTGGTAATGACGTTGATCGGTTTTTTAGTAATAGCAGCAAACTCCTTCTTGGTGGTTTGGCTCGTAACTAACAAACGATCTGCCTTATTAAGCACCAAATGCTCCAAGGCTTCATGCTTTTTACGGGAAGAATTGTTTAGTCGTAATTTTTTATGATAGCCGATAGAAGTCCATGGGTCACGAAAATCCGCTATCCATTTGAGGGTGTGCCGCTGTTTCAGCTGCTCCCCTATTAAATGAACACTATGGGGAGGCCCAGTCGTAATAATCGTTTCGATCTGCTCTTTTTTCAAGAGCTCCGATAAAAACTTTACAGAGGGTTTTATCCAATACTTACGGGCATCCGGAATAAAGAAGTTACCACGTATCCAAAGCATCGCCTTTTCTAAAAACGATGGGTCTTTGGTCTGAATAATTCCTGAACTGATGCGCTTCGTCTTTTTTGAAGAAATAAGACTTGCGAGGCGATACGGTTCAAAAATAGGTTGCTTGTAGATTGTAACATTCTCGGGGATTTCCGCTACCAGCGTGGCATCTTCGATCGGGTAATGCGGGTTTTCCGGTATATAGACCATTGGTTCTATATCGAAATGATGTAAATATTTCACAAACTTCAACCATCGCTGTACCCCAGGTCCGCCTGCCGGTGGCCAGTAATACGCGATGATGAGTACCTTTTTCATCAGGCTTCGGTTTTTTCCTCTTTCTTTCTTGATCGCCAGAAGGTAAAACCAATACCTCCTAATACAATCAATCCCAATAGTAAGGAGCTGGCCAAGGTAATCTTACTTCCCGTTTCTATTACTTGTGGTTCGAACTTAAATTCTATTGTGTGATTTCCTTCGGGTATTTTAAGGCCTCTAAGCACATAATTGACCTTAAAATGGTCTTTCAGCGCGCCATCGACATAGGCATTCCAACCATTTGCATAGTACATTTCTGAAAATACTGCTACCCCGGCATTCGGATTTGTAGTTGTATATGTCAGGTGATTGGGTTTATAGTCTGTCAAAGAAATGGTTGCTAGACTATCTACTTGAAAACTAGTTCTGTTGATCCCCTTTACTTTTACGGTGTTCACTACTGCCGTCTTCTTGGTATCAAGCACTTCCAAAGCTTTGATTTCATCATCGGCACTCTGTACTTCCATTAGCTGTTCTACAAACCAACCATTGCCATTTGCCTCTGGGTTTAAAGCGGGATAACTACGCCCCTCTTCATCTTGTTGAATGACATATTTTACGTTCAACATATTCAGTACTCCTATGTTTCCTTTAAAAATATAGAAATAGAAAAGGTCTTGCATTCCGGCAGGTTTTGCAGCGTGATACCCGGTAATTGATTGGTGAAAAAAGGAAGTACCGGCAGAATCCCACCCTTCGCTTGGATTAAACACCCGATAGACTGTTTCATCTTGCAGAATTTGCTTGTTTACCGGAGTTTCTTGAAATGGCTGTGCCATTTTTCTCTTGCCCACAAAACTAGCATTGTTTACATAACGTTGGTTAACAACTACTAAATCGAGCACAATTAAGACGCCCAAACCGATAATGACTACATTCTGCTTCAGCTTATCTTTTAAATAAAACCACAAAACGGTGGCAGTCAAAAGCACATAAATCAATGAACGAAAAAGATCCGCATTATAGAGTGCCTTGCGATCCAATACAATTAATGAGTATAATTCATTCCCGTAATTTTCCATGAACATGCGGTCTCTAGGTCCCTCAAAAGAGAACATCCCTTTGAATAATAACAAACATGCCCCTAAACCTGCAACGATAAAGAATGCTATTTTTAGCGCAAACAATTTCTCTTTTTTGCCTATGGAAGATTCAAAAAGTTTTGACAGGGCCAGCATACCTAAGATTGGGGCACATAGCTCCAAAATCACCTGTATAGAGGAGACCGCCCTAAACTTATCATAAAGTGGAAAGTAGTCGATCATAAGATCGGTCAACAATCCGAAGTTTTTTCCCCAAGATAGTAACAGCGACATTAGTACCCCGCCAAGCAACCACCATTTGGATTTTCCTTTCACCAAAATCAACCCAAGAATAAACAGGAAAAATACAATTGCACCAATATATGCAGGTCCGGAAGTACCTGGCTGATCTCCCCAGTATGTTGGCACTTGCTTCGAAAACTCCAAGGCCCTTGTTCGGGGCAATCCTTGGTCGATTAAAAAGTCATAGGTCTTGGAATCTTCACCCAAATCTTCAAAAGTGGCACCTCCAAAAAGACGTGGTACAAAAAGATTAAAAGATTCGGCCACTCCGTAGCTCCATTGGGTAATATACGCCCGATCTAGCCCTTCAGTATTTTCTTTAGGATTCCCTTCAGGGTCGATTGTTAATTCCGATGGTCCTCTGGTGCTCCAATCAGCATATTCCTTGGTAGCCATTAAACCCGTTGCGTTCGCCGCAATTCCCAAAGTTACGGCCAACAACAAAATCCCGACCGAGATACCAAAATGTTTTAATTTTTTCTTTAAAATGGCATCGATCAAATAGGCAACTCCCAAAATCAATACCAACAACATAAAGTAATAGGTCATTTGATAATGATTGGCCCGAATCTCCAAGGCCATCGCCAAAGCGGTTAACACAAACCCCCAGAGGTATTTTTTTCGAAAGACCAATACGATGCCCCCTAATAACATGGGCAGGTAGCCAATCGCATGGGCTTTCGCATTATGGCCTGCGCCAAAAATAATAATGAGATAGGTAGAAAACCCGAATGCCAATGCGCCCAAAACAGCAAGTCGGTAGTCGACTTTCATACAACAAAGCAAAATATAGAAGCCGATAAAATAAAGAAATAAATAATCTGCCGGTCTTGGAAGAAAGCGAATTAGCTTATCTAGTTTCTTCACATAATCATGCGGATAATAGGCTCCAAGCTGGTAGGTTGGCATTCCACCAAAAGCACTATTGGTCCAATAGGGTTCCGCTTCATATACCTTCCTAAAATCGTTCTGTTCCTTTGCCATGCCCGTATATTGGGCAATATCTGACTGGTAGAGTACTTTTCCCGAAAGAACAGGGCTGAAATAGGCCAGTGCCGCAATGATAAAAAAGACGGTTACGAAGAAATGTATAAAGAACGCTTTGAGGCCGATTTTCATGGGGTGGTCTAATGATTGGTTATCCTATTGGGGCAAAAATAATCAATCAATTTCCTCAAAGTCGATATATTCCCCAACTTTTTGAGATGAATCGTTTTTCTTGTTCTTTTTTTGGTTGACTATTACATTGTCGTCTTCCTGTGATTGTTGTTTATTAAAATTACCAAAGTCCCCAAAACGCTCACGAAAACGTTCTTCGGTTTTTTTTGCCGCATACCCCAGAATACGTGGAGCGAACATTTTTATTACAAACTTAAACAGGTAATATCCCAGTAAAATAAAAAGTACTGCCTTTAAAAAACCCATAATATTTATGCTTTAATATATCAAAAGTACAATTCTAACGTTTTAATCATAAGGCAAAAGTCTTAAAAATATAATAAAACAGGGGAAACAAGGACCATTACAGCGGTACAAAACCTTTCCCGACAACCATTCAAAGTAGCAATACAATACCAAAAAAGAATGAAGTACCTATCTTTTCTATTTCTTTTTAGCCTCTATTTCTCGGGCTATAGCCAGTATACAGATGTTATTAATTCGAACCGTCCGGGACTATCGGTCAGCGCGTATGCCGTAGGCAAGAACGTAATACAACTCGAGACGGGCTTGCTTTTTGAGCAACGCGACCATTCGCTTTTAAACACCCAAAGTAATATTTGGGGATTGGAGGCTTCGCTTCGGTACGGACTATTATTTGAACAACTAGAACTCAACTGGGAAGGCACGTTTCAAAATCAGAACATTACCTTTAGCAATCTTGGTTTTAGCGAAAATCGCACCAACTTTTCTCGAAATCGCTTAGGACTTAAGTTTTTAGTATACGACCGGTTTAAGAACCCTGAACGAAACAAACCTGATTTATATAGTTGGAAAGCAAATTATGGTTTTAAATTTAAAAACTTGATTCCATCGGTATCCATCTACGGTGGTGCCACCTTTAACCTAGGTAACAATCCTTTTTATGTGGGGGATCCTACCATTTCTTACAGAGGCATGGTGGCTACCCAGAGTAGACTTACTCCTCGATTTGTTTTGATATCAAATATCGCTTATGACCGGATCGGAACCGATTTTCCCGAATTAAGTTATTTGGTTTCACTCTCTCACGCCTTTCGGAATCCCAAATGGAGCATCTTCGTAGAAAACCAGGGTATTAAGAGCGATCGTTATGCCGATGTATTGTTACGTGGTGGTATTGCACATCTGTTCCATGATAATTTTCAGGCAGATATTAATATGGGGGCAAGTTTCAAAAATACACCTTCGCGAATTTTTATTACAACCGGTCTTTCATATCGACTGGACTTCCACCAGGACAAGCCCATTTCTATAGAAGATCAAAAAGCTGGTGAAAATGGTGGACCTATTAAGAAGAACGCGATGAAGAAAAAGAAAAAAGAAGATGAAAAGAAGATGAAAGATGGTAGCGGAGCGGAAGATATTGATCTGGGACCATCAAAAAAACAATTGCGCAAACTTAAAAAGGAAGAACGAAAAAAGAACAAAAAGAAGAACAAAGAGAAAGATAGCGGAGCAATCGATTTTTAAACATTTGCAATTTATATTCCACACTTCTAACAAAATTGGCTGTGCATATTTCTTGCTCTAGCCAATAATCCCTAATATTGACCATACAAAAATAATGTGATGGTCACCCTAAAAGAAGCTGTTACCAAAGCCGACTTAAAAACATTTGTGAAGTTTCCATTTTCACTTTACAAAGACTCGCCTTATTGGGTACCACCAATTATCTCTGACGAACTTCAAACTTTCGATAAGACCAAAAATCCGGCCTTTAAAAATGCCGATGCGTGGTTTTTTCTTGCTTATAAAGACAAACGATTGGTAGGACGCATCGTTGCTATTATCAATTGGGTTGAAGTAAACGATCAAAAAGTTCGAAAAATGCGCTTCGGGTGGTTCGATTTTATTGATGACCATGCCGTTTCGGAAGCCTTGCTTCGAAACGTAATGAAAATCGGCATTGAAAATAAGCTCGATTTTGCAGAAGGTCCCGTAGGCTTTTCAAATTTGGATAAGGTAGGAGTACTTACCGAAGGTTTTGAGCATGTAGGCAGTATGATTACCTGGTACAACCACGCCTATTATGTGAATCACTACGAACGTCTTGGGTTTAAGAAAGAAAAAGGATATGTGGAAAACAAATTTCCCGCCCGTAACGCCGACCCTGCTTTGTTCACCAAACTAAATGATTTAATTAAAAGACGCTATAAGCTACGGGAGATTAATTTTGCCCATACCAAGGAGGTACTGCCCATGGCCGACAAAATGTTCGATCTGTTTAATGAGACGTATGCCAAACTTTCGTCCTTCGTGCCTATCTCCGATATTCAGAAAGCTTATTTTAAAAAAAAATACATCAGTTTTATCAACCCTGAATACATCAAATTCATTGTAGACTCGGACGACAAACTGATTGCATTCGCCATTGTAATGCCTTCTTTTTCAAAGGCATTGAAAAAGGCCAACGGAAAACTCTTTCCGTTCGGGTTCTATCATTTATTAAAGGCCAAGAAAAACAATAAAGATGTTTACTTCTATTTGATAGGAGTGCACCCTGAATATCAAAACAAGGCGGTTACGGCGATTATTTTCAACGAATACTACAAAACCTTTTCAGCGAAAGGTATCGATATGTGTTATCGTACCCCCGAGCTTGAAGACAATGTGGCGATTCGGCAAATGTGGAAGCATTTTGACCCTGTTATCTACAAAAGAAGGGCTACCTACAAGAAAGAACTTTACTAATTATAGTATATAAAAAAATCCAAAATTCAAGTCGACTTAAATTTTGGATTTTTACGGAATTACTAAACTCTAAGCGTTCCTTTATTCTCCCATAGCCGCAGCAACGGCGGCAGAAAGTCTTTTGTAAGTGCCGTTATTCAATCGTTCTCTAATAGCTGAAAACGCTTCTAAAGTTTGTTGAATATCATCCATGGTATGTGTAGCTGTCGGAATCATTCTAAGTAAAATCAATCCTTTTGGTATTACTGGGTACACCACTATAGAACAGAATATCCCATAATTTTCACGTAAATCTTTTACCAAAGCCATTGCCTCGGGAATACTCCCATTCAGGTATACGGGGGTAACACAACTTGTAGTTGTTCCTATATCGAAACCGCGGTCTTTTAAACCATTCTGAAGGGCATCTACGTTTTCCCACAACTTCGCTTTCAATTCTGGTTGCGTACGCAGCATATCTAGACGTTTCAATGCCCCCTTGACGTAAATCATAGGGAGTGATTTGGCAAACATCTGTGAACGAAGGTTATATTTCAAATAATCGATAATCTCTTTATCGGCTGCCAAAAATGCCCCGATACTAGCCATTGATTTTGCAAATGTGGCAAAATATACATCAATATCGTCTTGAATGCCTTGCTCTTCCCCTGCCCCGGCACCGGTTTTACCCAAGGTTCCAAAACCATGGGCATCATCGACCAACAAACGAAAATTGTATTTCTTTTTAAGTGCAACTATCTCTCTTAACTTTCCTTGCTCACCACGCATACCGAAAACACCTTCGGAAATAACTAAAATTCCTCCTCCGGTGGTCTCCGCCATTCTAGTAGCACGTTCCAAGTTCTTCTCCAAGCTTTCAATATCATTGTGCTTAAACGTAAAACGTTTTCCCATGTGCAGGCGCACACCATCTATTATACAGGCGTGTGAATCAACATCATAGACAATTATATCATCTTTTGAAACAAGTGCGTCAATGGCAGACATAATGCCTTGATATCCAAAATTCAAAAGATATGCAGATTCTTTACTAACGAAGGTGGCTAGTTCTTGCTCTAGCTGTTCATGATACTTTGTATGACCACTCATCATTCGTGCTCCCATCGGGTAGGCAGCTCCATACTCGGCAGCTACTTCACTATCTATCTTTTTAATCTCGGGTAAATTGGCCATCCCAAGGTAATCGTTGATACTCCAAGTAATGACTTCCTTTCCCTGAAACTGCATTCTGTTCGAAATAGGGCCTTCTAATTGAGGAAAAACAAAATACCCCTCTGCTTGTGAGGCCCATTTTCCCAATGGCCCTTTATTCTCAATGATTCTATCGAAAAGATCTCTCATTTGGCGCTTTTAATTTGTGCAAAAATAGCTAATTTTTGGGTAGCTACACTAGTGATTATCCTTAGTTTTTAAACAGTTTTCTGTAAACAAGAAAAAAGCAATGATTTATGTAATCATTGCTTTTCCCATATATTTTTAACACGCGTTTTACCGAACTACCTGTATTTTAGGTGTTTCTTCAACTGTGCCATTTGAAAGGAAACCTTGCGCCTCCATCCAATCGTCACTATAAATTTTACTCATATATCGAGAGCCGTGATCCGGAAAAATAATGACCACTTTGCTCTTTTCATCAAATTTGTTTTGTGCATTCAGTTGCTTTACCGCCTGCATAGCCGCACCGCAGGTGTACCCCGCAAAAATACCCTCCTTTTTAGATATTTCCCTTGCCATATGGGCACTATCCTCATCGGTTACTTTAATAAATTGGTCTATGATATCAAAGTTGGTAGCAGAAGGAATCAAGTTTTTGCCCAGGCCTTCAATTCGATAGGGATAAATTTCATCCGAATCAAATTCTCCCGTCTCATGGTATTTTTTAAGAACACTTCCAAAAGCATCGACCCCAATTACTTTTATTTCCGGGTTCTGTTCTTTCAAATAACTTGCAGTACCAGAAATAGTTCCTCCTGTACCACTACATGCAATCAGATGTGTAATCGTACCGCTCGTTTTCTTCCAAATCTCGGGACCCGTAGATTTATAATGGGCCTCTGTGTTCAATTCGTTGAAATACTGATTGATATAAATGCTCCCCTTCGTTTCTTCATGCAGGCGTTTTGCTACCTGATAATAAGATCTAGGGTCGTCTGCACTAACATGCGCAGGGCAAACATATACTTTCGCGCCCATCGCACGTAGCATATCTATCTTGTCGGGGCTCGATTTTGAACTAACAGCTAAGATACATTCATACCCTTTAATGATGCTCACCATGGCAATACTAAAACCTGTATTTCCTGAAGTAGTTTCTATAATGGTATCCCCAGGAGACAGAATTCCTTTTTGCTCGGCGGCTTCTATTATATGAAGTGCTATACGATCTTTAGAGGAATGGCCAGGGTTTAAAGCTTCTATTTTTGCATAGAAATCACCCTTAAATCCGTCAACAATTTTATTTAAACGTACCAAGGGCGTATCGCCTATTAATCCTAATATATTGTCGTGTGCCTGTATTTTGTTTCGCATTTAAGTTGTTTTCGTTAACTTTTATATCAACAAAATTTACTGCACAAAATTACTGTTTTTTTTGGATTAGTCTGTTTTTCCTTCCAAATCAAGTAGAAAAGCATACTCTTTTGCTACTTCTTTGAGTGATTCAAACCGTCCTGAAGCCCCGCCATGACCAGCTTCCATATTAATATCGAGCAGTAACAAATTACTATCGGTCTTTAGCTCTCGTAACTTGGCCACCCATTTGGCCGGTTCAAAGTACTGAACTTGTGAATCGTGCAGCCCCGTCGTTATCAACATATTCGGATACTCCTGAGCCTGTACGTTGTCATAGGGCGAATAGGATTTCATATAGTCATAGTAGCTTTTTTCGTTTGGATTCCCCCATTCGTCGTACTCTCCGGTAGTAAGTGGTATCGAATCGTCTAACATGGTAGTAACCACATCAACAAAAGGAACTTGTGCAACGATACCATTGTAAAGCTTCGGCGCCATATTGATTACCGCACCCATCAACAGTCCTCCTGCAGAGCCACCCATGGCATACAGATGCTGTTCATTGGTATACCCTTCCTCTATTAAAAATTTGGAACAGTCAACAAAGTCGGTGAAGGTATTTTTCTTGTTAAGTAATTTTCCATCTTCGTACCAGGGTCTTCCTAAATATTGCCCTCCTCGAATGTGTGCTATTGCAAATACAAACCCACGATCTAAGAGGCTTAGCCGTACCGTTGAGAAATAGGGGTCTATTGTGGCGCCGTAAGAGCCATAGGCGTATTGCAAAATAGGTGGACAATCTGTGCCGAGCAAGGTTTTTTTGTGGTAGACCAAAGACATAGGCACTTTAATACCATCACGGGCGGTTGCCCAAACACGTTTTTCAATATAATTACCTTTATCGAATTTACCCCCTAAGACCTCTTGTTCTTTTTTTATTTCTTTGTCACGCGTATTCATATCGAAATCAATGGTAGAACTTGGGGTGGTCATCGAATTGTAACCATATCTCAAAACCTCCGTATCGAAATCCGGATTGGTACCTACGTAGGCGGTATATGTTTCGCTATCAAAAGGAAGGTAATAACTATCCGTACCGTCCCATCGAATTATTTTAAGTTTATTGAGGCCGTTATGTCGCTCTGAAAGCACATAAAAATCCTTGAAAATATCAATATCTTCTAAGAGAACATCTTCTCGATGTGGAATAAAGGATGACCAAAATTCAGAACTTGTTAAGCCTTCCTTGGTCTTCATTAGTTTGAAATTCGTAGCGCCATCTTTGTTGGTAAGTATATAAAAATCCTCTCCGTAATGGGCAATCGAATACTCGAGTCCTCTTTCGCGGGCCGAAAATATCTCAAACTTACCATTTGGATTGTTCGCCGGCAATACCTGGTATTCAGAGGTCAACGTACTATACGAACCTATGATAATGAATTTTTTCGATTTTGTTTTGTAAACATAAGTGCCAAAAGTATCGTCTTTCTCGTGAAATATGAGCTTATCATCTTTTTCCGTTGTACCTAGAATGTGCTTATACACTTTATCGGCACGTAATGTTACAGGGTCTTTTTTTGTGTAGAAAAGGGTTTTGTTGTCATTGGCCCAAACTGCTCCCCCGGTTGTGTTCTCGATCGTATCATTGTAGGTTTCACCTGTTTTCAGGTTTTTCACTCTCAAAGTATACTGCCTTCTTGAAACTGTATCCACACCAAATGCTGCCAATTCATTATTTGGGCTTATTGAAAGACCACCTAAATTGAAAAAATCATGTCCCTCCGCCATTTCATTCCCATCAAAGATGATTTCCTCTTGCGCCTCTAGGCTTTCCTTTTTACGACCGTAAATGGGGTACTGCTGCCCCGTTTCGAAGCGAGTAATATACCAATATCCATTGTTTTTATAGGGCACTGAGGAATCATCTTCTTTTATTCGTCCCTTCATTTCCTTGAACAAAACTTCTTGAAAGTTCTTGGTATGATCAGAAAGTGCCGCATAGTAGGCATTTTCTTCTTCCAAATGGGCTATCACCTCAGCATCTTCACGATTGTTCATCCAATAGTAATCATCAATGCGGATATCTCCGTGCATTTCTAATGTTTTAGGTTCTTTCTTGGCTACCGGGGCTTTCAAATGGGTCATCGAACTAGATTATTTACAGGAAACCGCAAAAGTAAGGCATCCGCTACTAACTGGTATCGTTTTTTACACCAGTATTACAAAAATGTAAGTATCCAAACATTTCACTAATTTTGTGGTACTTAATCTAAAATAGATACTATGTTCGGAGACATGATGGGAATGATGGGCAAACTAAAGGAAACCCAGGCAAAGGTAGAAGCTACCAAAAAACGTTTGGATTCGGTTAGCCTAGAAGAAAAATCGGCGGACGGCCTACTATCAGTAACTATCACCGCCAATCGCATTTTAAAGGAGATAATGATTCATGAGGAATTGCTAGCAGATAAAGAGCAATTGGAAGACTACCTTGTACTAACAATTAACAAGGCCATTGCACAAGCGACCAAAGTAAATGAAACAGAGTTGGCTGCGGTTGCCAAAGAAGGAATGCCCAATATACCCGGAATGGATTCGTTATTCAAGTAAACAAGCAGTGCTGACTTGTTTTGTTTAAAGAACAAAAAAGGCAAGCTTTTTGGTATGATGATACTATTATCTGTATTGTAGATAGATAGGTTTTAATTAATTTTCGATTGTTGTAATACTATTTATTTCGAAATTTATGGACATGGTATTATCTAAATAAAGCAATCTAAAACAAAAAGGTATTGCCTTACATTAAAAAAAACAACTAGTTACCGATGAGAAAATGGCTTATTATCTTATTCCTACCCTTATGTATTGTAGCGCAAACTGCAACGTCCCAAGATGGGGCAGGTTGGTTAAAAGACTATGAAACTGCTTTGGCCGATGCTAAGGAAAACAATACGAATGTACTGCTCTATTTTACGGGAAGTGATTGGTGTGCTCCTTGTAAGATGTTGAAAAAAGACCTCTTTGATACTGCAGATTTCCAGAGCATTTCGGATAATTATGCTCTGTTATACATTGATATTCCTAGAAATATGGATTTGCTTTCCCCAAATCAGGCAGAACACAATCATAAAGTCTTAGCAAAACATAACAAGAAAGGTGTTTTTCCTTTGTTCGTTATCCTAAACCCCAAAGGTAAGGCACTCGATGAATATTCAGGTTATAGCATGACGGGTGATGTGCAGTATCATATGGCCTTGTTCAGCAAGTATAAAAATTAAAAAAAGGGCTTTCCATTTTTCGAAAAACCCTTTGATCTTAGGATGGTAAATTGAATGTAATTAGTTGTTTATCAATCTGAACTCTGTTCTTCTATTGACCGCGTGCTCTCTTTCGGTACATGAAACTCCTTCTCTACATCTGTTTTTCACTTTTGTTTCACCATAACCGTTGGCCACCAATAAGCTAGAGTTGATACCCTTGCTAATCAAGTAATCAGCAACAGCTTTGGCTCTTCTTTCTGATAGGTCTTGGTTTGGAGACGATTTTCCACGAACATCTGTATGCGAAGCTATTTCCAATTTTACTCCCGGGTTTTGGGCTAAAACTGGCATCAACCGAGAATCGATAATACTTTTTGCCTGAGAAGTTAAGGTCGCACTTCCTAAATTCCAATTGATGGGAAGCGCTTGATACTCGACCAAAGAACATTCTACTTCTTTCCAAGTTGTAAGTCCGCCTTTTTCCTTTAGAACTTCTTTTGTGATTGTTTTGGTTACCGCCGGCACAGTCTCTTCTGTTGAATAGGCATCTTGATCCAATACGGTCTTGGTAATTTCCTTGTATTGTGCAGGAATAACTTCTTCCTCAACACGTGCCGCTTCCAAAAGTACCTGTTTGGTATATGAAGCATTTTTTGATCCTATTGGAGTTTTACTTGTGTTGGCATCACTGGCCAAAGTAGTTGTTTCAATAGTGGTGAATTCGGCAGGATACCCCTTATAACACCAGTACCTACAATCATCGGGGTTTCCCGAGGCACAGTCAGGTGCTACAGCACCTAATTCCCACTGCGCATAGGCAGGCTTAATCTCAATCGTTTCGGAACCAGAACCAAAAGTGGCAGGCGTAATAGAGAGTGTGTTTCCTCCTTCTTTTGAAACGTAAGTTACAGTTTCGGTGCCCCATTTTTCAGGAATTACTCTTAGTTTTTTACCTTCTGCCTTAATCATAACCCGTTCCGTAACGGTTTTAAATGTGGCCGGTACTCTTTTTAAAACCTTATAAGCAGGTTTTACCGTGAGCGTTACTGTCTCATTTACATAGACGTCGGGAGTGGTACAGCGCACATAGCATTTACCGGGTTCAGGGTTAGTGGGCAAATCTTGCGCATAGTTAGCAGATGCCACAAAAAGGGCGCATAGAAATAATACTCTTTTCATAATAATGGAAGTGTTTAAAAATTATAGTTAAAGTTAATGTGCATCGAAGATAGGAAACATTAGGATAATTAACATAATTTTAGCACTATAATTTCAGTATTTGAAAGGCGATTATTAATAAACAAAGTGAAATCGGGCCTATACTAAAGAAGAATTCCAAAACTTCTTGATAACTATCTTATACTAGTTAGAAAGTGAATATCTTTAAGAACCAAAGAAATATCTGATGATAGAAATATTCAAAGAAATGGACAATACGTATCGATTTCAGCTAAAAAGTGCCAACGGACAAGGTATTTTTAGCAGTGTCCCGTTTGCCAATGAGGAAGAGATAGCGCGTGTCATTGCAGAACTAAGGCCTCTAGTACATAAAACGGCAGTCTTTGAACGCAAAACAGATTATGAGGGCAAATTTTTATTCAATCTAAAAAGTTCGAGTGGCGATACTATAGGTAATAGTCGTTTATTCGATTCTGAGGCGGGCATGGAAAATGGTATCAAAAATTTAAAAAAACAAATTACGGCGCTCCCTTAGCTTGTAGATTTATAACCCTTTCAAGATGTCTAAGAAAGCCTCATGCTGTGCATCTGTATAATCTAAATGCGTTACTATTCGTAATTTACCCTGCCCCATACCTATCAAATGAATCTGCTTTTTCACCAATTTCTCCACAAACGAGGAAGCCGCCATTTTTAGCTCATCAATTTCAAAAATGATAATATTTGTCTCAATCGGTTCTACTTTTTTGATATAGGGCAATTGTTCTAAAACCACTCCTATTTCAGTCGCTTTTCGATGATCTTCCACCAAGCGGTTTAACTGATGGTCAAGTGCATAGGTACCCGCAGCGGCCAAAAAACCCGCTTGACGCATACCCCCGCCTAACACTTTACGCACCCGTAGTGCATCTCCGATCAAGGTTTTACTCCCCAACAGCACAGAACCTACCGGACAGCCCAAGCCCTTGCTCAGACAAACGCTTATGGTATCGAATAAAGTTCCATATTGTTGTGGGGACTCCCCCTTTTTAACCAAGGCGTTCCACAACCGTGCTCCATCCAAATGATACGCCAAGCCGTGCTTTTTGCATACGGCTTTAATCTTTTTAAGCTCCTCAAAATCCCAACAAGCTCCTCCTCCTTTATTGGTCGTATTCTCAATACAAACTAAGGCCGTCGAGGGACTGTGGTAAAAATCTGGTGGATTGATCGCCACTTCTATCTGTTCCGCGGTCATCATACCTCGGTGCCCATCTATCAATTTACAAGAAACACCACTATTAAAGCTCACACCCCCACCCTCATAGTTATATACGTGGGCATATTTGTCACAAATTAGCTGTTGCCCAGGCTGTGTATGCAAGTTAATGGCGGCCTGATTGGTCATGGTACCTGATGGAAAATAAAGTGCAGCTTCCATTCCGAACATTTTTGCAACCTTGTCTTCCAAGGCATTGACAGAAGGATCTGCCTTAAATACATCGTCACCTACCTTGGCATTCATCATTGCATCAAGCATTCCTTTGGTAGGTTTGGTAACCGTATCACTAATTAAATTAATTTCTATACTCATTCAGGTACTCTTTATGCGGGTTCTGCTACAAACGTGCTATCCAAAAAATTTAAAAAAAGAATGACTTCACAATTAGACAATTCACCGGTGTTTAGTGAAAACAATCCATCCCTATCGGCGAACCATCAGGAATTTTAGGGCTTGCTAGGACTTTAAACTGTTCGGGGTGTTTGTAAAACCTATCGATTCTACGTGCCATTTCCATTTTAGTACTGTTGCCCATATCCCCTAAAATATTTAAACTCAGTTTACTGATTTTTTGATTGGCAATCGCATTCACCTGCGGATGCACCCCTTCGTGTGAAGCCAAGTTCATCAAATGAAACAATACCCGAAAATTGATATTTTGCTGAATTTCATTCAGATATGGATCTTTAAATTCATTCTTAAGGGTAGCATTTACCAGTTGATCTATAACATCGCCCAATCCAATGTTTTTTGGATACAGGGCTTTCTGCTGAATTAACCGAGAAGCCCGTTCTGGGTGTAGCAATAACCCTAAAGTCATATCGGCCGCCGTTTCAGGAGCTGAAAGCGCATCAAAAGTAACGCCCGTCTTCCCTTTGATCGATTCTCGGGTACTCCCATATCCGAAAGCCCTGGGAGGAAACAATGCCAATTTCTCCTTAGGTATTGCAATAACCGATGCATCCAAGGTTTTCAGAATTGCTTTCAAGGCCTCTTCTTGTACATTTTTATCTATGGTTTCTACGGTAGTTTGGCCATCCCCCTTTACAGCATAGTTATACTCCATTCCGCCAACAATTTTGGCGACACCTTCTGTTTGATACCGATGAAAAAAGTAGAGCGGAACAAATACGTCTTCCAAAACGGTGTTGGGCTCCCCAGTTCGAATGTTGTCAATAGAAAAGTTATTAATGGCGGTCCTACGCACGTTTAACATCGCCTCTAACTCCTCACTAATATTGGTGCCATTGTCCCATAAATGAGCTAATACATGCGCCCCTCCTTGAGGTCTTGCATCTTGATCTGTAATATAGCGCAGTCCACGTTTTTGTGCCGCCGATAAAATAGCATTCAACCCCTCTCTCTCCGAAGTTCCTTCGGGAAAGTTCGTATATGAATAGGCTACTGAAACCTTATCCCATTCCCCAATAGCTGTTGCATAGGCATTTGAAAAGTCAATTTCTCCATTTGTCACTGAAAACTGCGGATGTGGATAATCCATTACCGAAGCTCTATCGTTCGTACTGGCCGCATAATTATGTGCAAAACCAAGGGTATGCCCTATTTCATGGGCCGATAATTGCCGAATACGGGCTAGCGCCAATGCCAACATGGGTTCATTATTCGCGTCATTCTCAGCAAAAGGTTTGTTCATCAAAGCCTGTGCAATCAAGAAATCTTGCCGAATACGAAGACTTCCCAAGCTCACATGGCCTTTTATGATCTCTCCAGTGCGAGGATCGGTAATACTACTACCATAACTCCAGCCTCGTGTAGATCGGTGCACCCATTGAATAACGTTATACCGGGCATCTAACGGGTCGGCATCATCTGGTAACATCTTTAACTGAAAAGCGTCTTTATAACCAATGGCTTCAAAAGCCTGGTTCCACCATTTGCCACCGTCTAACAATGCCGAACGCACTGGTTCAGGAGTGCCATTGTCTAAATAATATACAATAGGTTCAACGGCTTCGCTTAAAGACGCATTTGGATTTTTTTTCTCAAGACGGTGCCGAGTAATAAAGCGCTTTACTATGGGATCTTGTACCGGTGTGGCATAGTCATAATACATAAAAGGGTAAGATCCGCTTCTGGTATCAAACGCTCTTTTTTGGTAATTATCATCAGGCAGTTCAATAAATGAATGATGTTGTGCCACGGTGACCAACCCTGAATTCGGGGCTACCGATTGAATATGGCTTCCATTCGCCTCCCCTTTGAAAGTAAGCGTAATATCAAACTCAATATTCTTCGGGAATGCTTTGGTACGATCAAGCGCCATGGCACTTTTACCTTTATCCAAAGAGTAAATCCCCTGATTCGCACGCTTCAATCGTTGGGCCACTCCATGCGTATCTTGCATAAAAAAATCGGTAATATCAATTACGATAGTACCTCCTTTTTCTTCCTCGATCTTAAAACCCCCAAGAATTGATTTTGCAAATGCTTGTTCTACCGATTTTTTTTCCAACGCATTATTCGTCAATGCACGATATCGAAGGTTCGGCTGTACCAATAACAACTTATTTCCTGCACGTTGAAAGTACACAAGCTGTTCATTTCCCAACTGACCCCGGTCTAGACCTATATCATTGCTTCCGATACCACTGCTCAAGGAAGAAACATAAAGAAATTCTTTTTCAAGAGCATCTACTTCCAAATACACCTTGTCTGTTTTGGCATCGTAATAGAAATCAAAAAAGCCCTTGAATTTTTTAAAATCTTTCTTTTTATCGGAGAACTGGCCAAGAACGCTTGCAAATGTAAAAAGCAGCAAAAGAAAGGAAAGAGAATGTCGCTTCATTTCATGATAGTTTTAAATGATTCCTAAGAGGCTAAATTTATGCAAAATTGATTGCACAACCATAGTTAAGTACTATTTTTGCGGACAAACAAAAATTCAATGATTACGACAGATCATTATAAAGGTCTTTTAGATCGCCTTGGTGCGTTGAGGAGGTATCTTTGACATCGATGCGAAACTTATCGAAATAGAAAACGAGCAAGAAAAAACCCTTGCCCCCGATTTTTGGGACAATCCCCAGAAAGCGCAAATTCAAATGCGGTTCATTCAATCCAAGAAAAAATGGGTCGATGACTACAATATCGCAAAAACACTTATCGCAGATTTAGAAGTGTTGTTAGAGTTTCACCAAGAAGGTGAAGTCCCAGAAGAGGAAGTACAAGGGCATTACGAAAAAACCTTGGCGTTAGTTGAACAGATGGAGTTCAAGAACATGCTTTCTGAAGAGGGTGATGAACTTACGGCGGTATTGCAAATTACGGCCGGTGCCGGTGGTACCGAAAGCTGCGATTGGGCTGCGATGCTCATGCGTATGTATATGATGTGGAGCGAAAAAAATGGCTTCAAAATAAAGGAACTCAATTATCAGGAAGGTGATGTGGCAGGCATCAAAACAGTAACACTCGAAATAGATGGCGAATATGCTTTTGGGTGGTTGAAAGGTGAAAACGGCGTACATCGGTTGGTGCGAATATCGCCTTTTGATAGCAATGCCAAACGCCATACATCCTTTGCCTCTATCTACGTATATCCCTTGGTCGATGATAGTATTGAAATTGAGGTTAACCCTGCCGATATCGAAATTACGACAGCTCGCTCTAGTGGTGCGGGAGGACAAAATGTAAATAAGGTAGAAACAAAAGTGCAATTGGTACACAAACCAAGTGGCATTCAGATTTCTTGCTCCGATTCGCGTTCCCAACACGATAATAGGGCTACCGCCTTAAAAATGCTAAAATCACAGTTGTATGAAATTGAACTACGAAAAAAGATGGAAGCGCGCCAAGTAATCGAATCTTCAAAGATGAAAATTGAATGGGGGTCGCAAATACGCAATTATGTGATGCACCCTTACAAATTGGTCAAAGATGTTCGAACCGCAGAGGAAACAGGAAACGTCGACGCTGTAATGGATGGTAACATTGATCGGTTTTTAAAAGCTTATTTAATGATGATGGGACAGAAAGAAGAAGATTGATCTGGGTTTGAGGTTTGAGCAATAAATACAAATGTCAAACACAAATTCAAAAAGTTAAAAAGACGAAAGACCGCAGCGCCTATAGACAAATAACGTAAAATGTTAGGTGCAACAAAATAAACTCAAAGACAAAGACTGAATACTGAATTTCTGTTTACCGTTAATTGAAAAAAAGCAAAGCATGATTAAAATATATCACAATCCACGTTGCCAGAAATCTCGAGAAGGTCTGGGTTTTCTTGAGCAGTCTGGAAACGAATACGAGGTCATCAAATACCTTGATAACATACCGACCAAAGATGAACTGCGCCATATCATCGACTGTCTTGGCATTAAACCAGAGAACTTAGTACGAAAGAACGAAGCCATCTGGAAAGAAAACTTTCGCGGACGTTTGCTTTCGGACGAAGAGATTCTTGAAGCCATGATCAAAAACCCCAAATTGATCGAACGCCCAATCGTGGTTAACGGAAATAAAGCCGTTATCGGCAGGCCTATGGATAAAATCGAGACCGTATTGGAGTAATACGTCCGAACACCCCTACAGAGTCCCATCTTGTCGGAAAGCACTAGCAATCAGTGGAATAATTGCTATATTTGCTGCAAATTCATTTTAACAAACTTTTAACCAAAAGGGCTTAAACCTTAAGCTACTTTTGACATCGAACACTTGTAGTTATGAAATTTAATAAAGGATTTTGGATAGCTTTATTTACAGTATTGCTCTTTGGAGCTGAATTACATGCCCAATACGGAAATAGCGGAGGAGGATATGGCTATGGTAGAGGCGGTAATGGACGGCGTGGAGGAATTGTACCACACACCAAGGCAGAACCGGAACCTCCCAAACCAAAAACGGCAGATGAAATTGTTGATGAGGAGATGCCAAATATTACCGAAGCTTTGGAACTGAACGATTTTGAAACAGCGGTATTAAGTTCTGTATTGAAAAAGTATGTGCAAGAGCGCATCGAAATGCAGATTCTAAAGCTGAGTCCGGATAAGATGCGGGAAGGTTATCAGAAAATAACCGAACGGCAAGATGAAGAATTGCGAGCGGGTCTACCTCCTGAAAAATATGAAGCTTTCGTAGAAATGCAAAGTAAAGGGGTAAATGAGACAAAGCGATTAAAAAAGAAAGAAAAACGAAAGAAAAAGAAGAAAAACAAAGACTAATATGGGAAAAAACATCCTGATTGCCTTTTTATTTTTAATATCACTAACGACAACAGCACAAAGGCCATCAGGGCAGCGACCAGATCCCATTACCATTACGGGAACTGTATTGGATCAAGATACAGGAGACCCATTAGAATATGCAACACTCGTTCTTCAGAGTGTTCGAAACCCTAAAAGAATAACGGGTGGCATCACCGATGAAACCGGTAAATTTGAAGTGGAGACCTTCCCGGGCAAATACAATGTTCGAGTAGAATATATATCCTATAAAACCCACGAACTACCAGAGCAAGTTTTTAGAGCGGCAACCGACCTGGGAACTATTATACTAGAGCTCGATGTATCACAATTGGAGGCGGTAGAAGTGGTAGGCGAACGAACTACCGTTGAACTTAGGTTAGACAAAAAGGTGTACAATGTTGGGCAAGACCTTACCGTTAAAGGAGGTTCGGTCACCGATGTGTTAGACAACGTACCCTCGGTTACAGTAGATGTTGAAGGGAATATCAGTCTGCGGGGCAACGAAAGTGTTCGAATTTTGATTAATGGAAAACCATCGGCATTATCGGGCTTAAGTCCAGATGCGCTGCAACAACTTCCCGCCGACGCCATTGAAAAAGTAGAAGTTATTACCAATCCCTCTGCCCGTTATGATGCAGAAGGCACCGCCGGTATTTTAAACATTATTTTGAAGCAGAGCAAGACCAGTGGTATAAATGGTTCAGTAAATGTATTTGCAGGTATCCCGGATAATTACGGAGGGGCACTTAGCCTAAATCTACGACGAGAAAAGTTCAATATTTTCACAAATACTTCGTACCGATACCGTAATGCTCCCGGTAATGCATTCTTCGAACAAGAGAATTTTAATCCTGATAGTACTACTGCTAGTTTTCAAGACGAAGTGCGGGACTATCAGCGTCAAAATGCCGGATTTAATACAAACGTAGGATTTGAATTTTTTATTGATTCTACTAGTAGTATCACAAATTCTTTTGTTTATCGAAAATCATCTGGCGATGATACCGTTGATATTGATTTTTCTAATTTTGATGCAAGCCGTACTCCTACAATCCAAAGAAATAGATTTACCAATGAAGGTGAGGAAGATGAAAACATTCAGTATTCGGTCAATTATCAGAAAAAGTTCAACAACGATGGACACGAGCTTACGATCGATTATCAATATTCGACCGGGAACGAATTAGAAAACTCGCTTATCAATGAAATTGTTTTGAATGACAATCGGGCCTTGCCAACTGAGCAGACCATCAACGATGAAAAACAAAAGAATCAACTATTACAGTTTGATTATATATTGCCTTTTGGTAAAGAAAATGCTTCACAATTCGAATTTGGATATCGTGGAACTTTCAACAATTTCAATACTGATTTTGATTTTGGAGTTGTAGAAAACGGTGTTTTAAACAGTGATCCTAATTTTAGTAACGAACTCGACTATAAAGAGTATGTAAATGCCGCATACACCCAGCTCGGAAGTAAATTTGGTAAGTTCAGTGTTTTGGGCGGAATTCGCCTGGAGGCCTCTGATATTGGTATTGAATTGGTAAATACCAAAGAAGTGAGTAATAAGGACTATGTTGATTGGTTTCCTTCGGTATTTCTTGGCTATGAATTCTCAGAAACAGAACAGCTAACCTTGAGTTATAGCAGACGCTTACGCAGACCCCGGTCCAGATTCATCAACCCCTTCCCATCTAGATCTAGCAATACCAATTTATTTCAAGGAAACCCGGATTTAGATCCTACTTATACCAATGGTTTTGATATAGGTTACTTAAAGCGTTGGGATAAAATTAGTTTTACTACTTCGGCCTATTTTAATCGTTCAACGGGGGTGTTTCAGTTCATTACACAAGAGCGCGGTGATTTTGTTGAGATTGAAAACCCAGATGACCCGTTAAACCCCGTAATTGTTCCTGTTCAGGTGCGCACCCCTATTAATTTGGCGACCGATAACCGCTATGGAATGGAGTTTACCACGACCTATACACCTAAAAAAAACTGGCGACTTACGTGGAACTTGAATGCTTTTCAGCGACAACTTAGAGGTGATTATACCTATATTGATTTTCAAAATAATACGATTACCCAGAATTTTGATGCGGATAACTTTACCTGGTTTACCCGATTTAGTGGCAAACTACCACTTCCTGGAAAAATAGATTTTCAGACCAATGTGTTTTATAGAGGACCCTCCGAAAACGCGCAAAGTAAATCTAAAGGAATTCTCAGTACCAATTTGGCTTTTAGCAAGGATATTGTGAAGGATAAGGTTACCTTATCTTTAAATGTAAGCGATGTGTTCAACAGCCGTAAACGGCGCAGTGAAACAAGAACAGAAAATGTATTTACGTATAGTGAATTTCAATGGAGACAACGACAGGTAACTCTTTCGTTCCTATACCGTTTTAACCAACAACAAAACCAACGCAATAGAAATGGCCAAAGAGGAAACGACGGTGGTGGAGAGTTCGAGTTTGATGGATAATCGAATAATTGAGTAACCACCTCGGAATGAGCCCACAAGGCATTAAAAATAAATTCAACATTGATCTTTACTCAAGCATCGGAGCATTTTAAATCTCGATTATCAACTAAACAAAAAAGGAGCCAATTGGCTCCTTTTTTTATGCGTTACGCTTGGCGATTTTTGCCTTGCGTTTCTCTTTATACAATTCAATCAAATTACCAAACAACCAATAGGGCACTACAAAAGTTAACAAGAAAATCATTAACCAAAAACCTATGGTAAGGATGGTAAGAAAAGCTAAAAATCCTAAATATTGATCGAAATCGAACATGGCTGCCTATTTTGTTTCACAAAGATACTTTGAAAAAGGGCAATCATACAAATCAAATGCAAAAAAAATACGTCTCTCTCTTTTCAATTACCCACGAGATGGAAAATAACACCCAAACCCCTACCTTTGTGCTCCTTATAAACAATTGATCATGAGTTTTAGAATAGAAAAAGATACCATGGGTACCGTAAATGTACCTTCAGATAAATATTGGGGCGCCCAAACCGAACGTTCAAGAAATAACTTTAAAATAGGCCCTGTGGCCTCAATGCCCTTAGATGTGGTGTACGGCTTCGCATACCTTAAAAAAGCGGCAGCCTATACGAATTGTGATTTGGGGGTCTTATCTGCTGAAAAAAGAGATCTGATCGCTCAAGTCTGTGATGAAATCCTAGCGGGCAAACTAGACGACCAATTTCCTTTGGTAATCTGGCAAACCGGTTCGGGTACGCAAAGTAATATGAATGTGAATGAAGTAATCGCAAACAGGGCGCATGAGTTTGCAGGTAAGAAAATCGGAGAGGGCGAAAAAACGATTCAACCGAATGACGATGTAAACAAATCGCAATCATCGAACGATACTTTCCCTACCGGCATGCACATTGCAGCCTATAAAAAAATTATAGAAAACACCATTCCTGGTGTAACTAAACTTCGAAACACGCTTAACAAAAAAGCCAAAGAGTTTGCTACAGTGGTCAAAATTGGGCGCACTCATTTAATGGATGCCACTCCCCTAACCCTTGGACAGGAGTTTTCTGGATATGTTTCACAATTGGACCATGGTCTCAAGGCATTAAAAAACACACTAGACCATTTATCAGAACTTGCGTTGGGTGGCACTGCCGTGGGTACTGGCCTAAATACGCCTGAGGGATATGATGTACTGGTAGCAAAATATATTGCAGAGTTTACCGGACTCCCTTTTAAAACTGCCGAGAACAAATTCGAAGCACTTGCGGCCCATGATGCGATTGTCGAGAGCCATGGAGGCTTAAAGCAATTGGCTGTATCCCTTAACAAGGTCGCGAACGATATACGAATGATGGCATCAGGACCGCGTTCAGGTATCGGAGAAATCAGCATCCCTGCCAACGAACCGGGAAGCTCGATCATGCCCGGAAAAGTGAACCCTACCCAATGTGAAGCACTTACAATGGTATGTGCGCAAGTAATGGGCAATGATGTTGCGGTAACTATTGGCGGTACACAAGGGCATTACGAACTTAATGTGTTTAAACCAATGATGGCGGCGAACATCTTGCAGTCTGCCGAACTTCTTGGGGATGCCTGCGTTAGTTTTGAAGAAAATTGCGCCTCTGGTATTGAACCCAATCGTGACGTAATTAAACAGCTGTTGAACAATTCCCTGATGCTTGTAACGGCATTGAATACTAAGATAGGGTATTATAAAGCTGCGGAAATCGCTAATACCGCCCATAAAAATGGAACAACCTTACGTGAGGAGGCCATCAACCTCGGCTATGTAAGCGCCGAAGATTACGATGCATGGGTAAAACCTGAAAATATGGTAGGTTCACTTAAGTAATTGTGATCCACTCAAATTGAACTAAAACAAAAGCGCCCGGCTAAGCCGGGCGCTTTTATATTTTGCTCTTTTTTATATTCAAAATGCTGTAAGTATAGGCACAAAAAAAAGGGGCAAGCTTTTCAGCTTGCCCCCTTCTTATTAATGGATAGTGTTTTCTTACTTTAAAGTAAACTGAACGTTTCCTAACAAATTCAAACGATCATTATAGATATTTACCATGTAATTCCCTGTTTGGAAATCTCCTGAAGGTTTGTTGATATAGTCACAAACATCCAATGCCTTGTTCTCAAAATAGAAGTTGGTGCCCTTACTATAAGTAACTGAAGCTCCTGCATCATTCGTTTTAGAATAACTTTCGCCTAAAACATTTCCTTGCGGATCCAATACTTCCAAGTAAAATTCTCTATCACCCGCTTCGGCGATCACGTTGTTCCCAACGGTAAAACATATTTTTAGCTTATCTGTTCTACTAGCTCTAGAAGTAGAAACTAGTTTACCGCTATTTCTTTCTTTAACAGCATCTACAGTAAATGTAGTTATATTCATTGCAGCACCCTTCTCAACAACATCTGCTAATTGTGTATTTTGAACAACCAATGAATCGTTGAAAACAGTTTGCTTTTCTAACTCAACATAAGTACTATCTCTTTGCATAGCGATCATGGTATTTGATTGCTTTAAAGAATCTACCTGCTTAATCAACTGTTCTCTTTCAGCCTTCAAAACACCTACTTGTCTTCTGTAACGAGAAAGAGAAGAGATATCTGATTTCATAGTTTTTACGGAATCGATATATTTTGCAATGTTGTCTCTTGCAGTAACTAGTTCTTCATTGGTAACGTTGCTTTCCAAAATAGCTTTGTCATATTCAGATTTTAAGCTGTTTAAATCCTCTACTACCAATTGCTTTTCCTGCGTAAGGGCCGTAGCGGTTTTCTTTTTATCTTGGTAAAGGCTTACTGTGTAGATAATAGTACCTAATAGAACTACTCCTAACAAGCCGGCCAAAACTTTCAATCCATTGTTATTTTTTGTTTCAGTCATAACGTAAAAATTAATTACTTTTTTAAGAATGTGTTTGTTTGTATCGTTCTATATACGGTACGGTTTTCTTTTTAGATTTTTTTGATTAAAATTTTAGACGAACTGTAAGTTTAAATTCCTGGTTATCTTACCTTTATAATTCACCTAAATTGAATTGAGAGTCAATGGCATTACGTATTATACCTTTTGAGTCTCGATTGGCCAAGAGCTTTAGAGATTTGAACATTGCATGGCTAGAGCGTTACTTCTTTGTAGAACCCAAGGATATAATTTTATTGGAAAATTGTGAAAAATCGATAATTAATATGGGAGGGTTTATTTTTTTTGCGGAATTTAATGACGTGGTTATAGGTTGTTTTTCGCTAATCCCTTTAAAAGAAAAGGAATATGAACTAGGGAAAATGGCAGTTGACCCCAAGTTTCAAGGATTAAAGATAGGACAACAATTACTGCAGTTCGCCATTGAATTTGGAAAGAGGAAACAATGGGAAAAACTCATACTTTATTCAAGTACAAAATTGCCCACTGCGTTATATGTATATCGCAAATACGGTTTTAAGGAGGTCGTATTAGAAAAATATCTTCCCTATGTGCGAAGTGATGTCAAGATGGAGTTGACACTGTAAATTAACAAAATAGCAAACCAAAATGATTAATTCATATACTATGCGAAAAACGTTTTTTATATTACTCGCTTTTACCTTTTACACTAGTTGTAAAGAAAAAAAGAACGGATTGGAACTTGCTTTTCTCGAAAACATTCCTGCGAAGTTAAAAACCGACCCCATAAAGATTATTCCTATCGAACATGCCACGACTGTCATAGAATGGGGCGATATTACCATTTACATAGATCCAGTTGGGGGTGCCGATGGGTTTGCAGAACAACGACAACCCGATTTGATCTTGATTACCGATATTCATGGGGATCATTTTAATTTGGAGACCCTGCAAGGCCTTCACACTGAAAAAGCAAAGATTATCGTACCACAAGCGGTCGCGGATAAGATACCTTCCGAATTTACACCGCAATTAGATGTATTGTACAATGGTGAGCATAAAGAACGATATGGTATCATGATTGAAGCGGTACCAATGTACAATCTTAGGGAGGAAGCCAAAAAATTTCATCCCAAAGGACGGGGTAACGGCTATGTTCTAACCATAGAAAATCAACGAATTTATTTTTCTGGTGATACGGAAGATATACCGGAGATGAGAAGTCTAAAGGATATCGACAAAGCCTTCATCTGTATGAACCTACCTTATACGATGACGGAGGAGCGCGCCGCAGATGCCGTTTTGGAATTTCAACCAGCCCAGGTTTACCCATACCACTACAGAGGGCGGCCAGAGGTAAGTGATGTCCAAAAATTCAAGGAGTTGGTACAGGCGAAAAATACCGATATTGAAGTAATACAACTAGATTGGTATCCTTCGGAAGACTATTAAAAAGAGCCTTCTTCTTGTACTAAAGCATGTTAAATCAAAAAACTCCCATAACAATGGGAGTTTTTTATTCGACCAGCTAACAGCTTGCTAGCGAATCAGTTTTTTGTACTTAATACGTTTTGGCATTAAATCTCCTCCCAAGCGTTTTTTCTTGTTCTCCTCATAATCAGAAAAAGAACCTTCAAAGAAATACACCTGAGAATCCCCCTCGAAAGAGAGAATATGGGTACAGATACGATCTAAGAACCAACGGTCGTGAGAAATAACCACCGCGCAACCTGCAAAACTTTCGAGTCCTTCTTCAAGTGCCCTTAGGGTGTTTACATCTAAATCGTTCGTAGGCTCATCCAATAATAATACATTGCCTTCCTCTTTAAGGGTCATTGCCAAATGCAAACGATTGCGTTCCCCGCCCGAAAGCGTATTTACTTTTTTATTCTGTTCGCTGCCAGAAAAATTAAAACGACTTAAATAGGCTCTAGAGTTGACTTGACGCCCACCCATCATTACCAATTCTTGTTCATCACTAAAATTTTGCCAAATCGTTTTATCAGGATCTATATTCGAGTGACTTTGGTCTACATAGGCGATTTTTGCGGTTTCCCCGACTTCAAATGAACCGCCATCTGCCTGTTCTTCACCCATGACCATTCTAAATATGGTGGTTTTACCAGCACCGTTTGGGCCGATGACACCTACAATACCCGCCTGGGGAAGTTTAAAATTTAGATCTTCGTATAGCAATTTATCTCCATACGCCTTGCTAACGCCTTTTGCTTCAATAACATTGGTACCCAAACGTGGCCCGTTGGGGATATAAATCTCCAACTTCTCATCGAGCTGTTTTTGATCTTGACTCATTAACTTATCGTAGTTCTTTAAACGTGCCTTTTGCTTTGTTTGCCGCCCTTTGGCACCTTGCCGAACCCATTCAAGCTCCCGTTCCAAGGTTTTTTGCCGTTTGGAAGCGGTCTTGCTTTCTTGGGCAAGACGTTTCGCCTTTTGATCCAACCAACTAGAATAATTTCCTTTCCAAGGAATGCCTTCTCCCCTATCTAACTCCAGAATCCAACCCGCAACATTATCCAAGAAATAACGGTCGTGCGTTACCGCGATTACCGTTCCTTTATAACTTGCGAGGTGATGCTCTAACCAATGAACCGACTCGGCATCCAAGTGGTTGGTGGGCTCATCTAACAATAGAATCTCTGGCTCTTGCAAAAGCAACCTGCAAAGTGCGACCCTTCTTCGTTCCCCACCAGACAATACGGCAATCTTCTTGTCAGCTTCCGGGGTACGCAAGGCATCCATAGCGATTTCGAGTTTGGTATCTAATTCCCATGCGTTGGAGGCATCGATCTGGTCCTGCAGTTCTGCCTGCTTATCCATCAACTTCTGCATCTTATCGGCATCTTCATACACCTCGGGAAGACCGAACATATCATTGATCTTATTATACTCGTCAAGGATGGCCACGGTTTCCGAAACCCCTTCCTTTACAATTTCCAACACGGTCTTTTCCTCATCGAGTTGCGGTTCCTGTTCCAAGTACCCCACATTATAACCTGGTGAGAAAACGACATCGCCCTGGAAATTTTTATCGGCCCCAGCAATGATCTTTAAAAGAGTCGATTTCCCTGAGCCATTAAGACCAAGGATTCCAATTTTAGCTCCATAAAAGAAACTGAGGTAAATATTCTTAAGTACAGGCGTATTTGCATTCTTATAGGTCTTAGTGACCCCTGACATTGAAAAAATGACTTTTTTATCGTCGGACATTTGATCTTCTTTGTTTTACTTTTTTGTAATGCTATTCTCTTTTATACACGACCTTTAAGGGCATTGAACACCCATGCAATCGCAAAAAAACCGATTCCTACAGAGGCAAACCCCCAACCGGCTACATCATCATATCGAAATGCCCCTAAGGCAATCAATGCACAGCCCACAATTATCATAATAAAAGTAGCCCAAGCTAGCACAGTATTTTTGTTCATTCCCATATTTGTTGGTTTTGGTGGTAAAGGCAAATATCGGCTTTTTTAAAGGAAATCTAAACCCCTTTATGCCAAACTTTAGCTTTCAAAAGGGAAAACAATACCAGTCTGTCGACGAATCTGATCCATCAACGAAATTAAATCAATACTGTTATCATGGCTCCACAAGTCGCTTTGCAGCTTCCCTTTTCGTAAACAAGAATGTACCTCTTCGATTTCATGTGAATACCCTTTTCCTGTGGTTGGTAGGTCATGTTTCTCTTCCTTTTCATCTATTACCAAAGAGAATCCCTGTGTCTCATGCCATCTAGGGTCTATAAAAATAGCCCCCTTACTGCCCTGGATCTCTGCTTTCATTTCAGAGTTTGATACAAGACCGCTGTATAAAAGCGCTTGTGCAGTATCATATTCAAAAATCATGGAGGTTTGCACCTCTACCCCTGTTTTGTAAAAATTGGCAGCCGCTTTTATTTTTTTGGGCAGCCCCAATATAAGATAGGTCAAAAAAATGGGATAAATGCCTATATCCAATAGCGAACCTCCTGCCAAATGAGGGTTCAATAAGCGTCCGTTTTCCTCTTTATCCAAACCATAGAAGGCGAAATCGGCATGTACATACCCTACTTCGCCAATTTTCCCCTCTGTAATCCAATCCTTGATTTTCCGTATGGAAGGGTTGAAACGGCTCCAAAGCGCCTCCATAAGGAAAACCTGGTTCTTTTGAGCGGCATCAATAATAGCCTGTACTTCGGCCAGACTGGTCCCCAATGGTTTTTCGCACAGTACGTGTTTCCCGCACTCCAAGGCCTTGACCGCCCATTCTTTATGCCCAATATGTGGGGTCGCAATATACACTACATCAATGGTATCTGACCTAAGCATGGCTTCGTAGGAATCGAAAACATGAGGTGCACCGTACTCGGCAGCAAAGGTGCTCGCCCTATCCATATTTCGGGATGCAACCGCGGTCAGCTCCCCTCCTTCAACCAGTTTTAAATCATTTGCAAAGCTATGTGCTATCTTTCCAGGGCCTAAAATTCCCCATCTAATTTTTTGTATCATACAGTACTGAAATTTCCCAAATGTAATCAATTTTACTGCTTATCTTTACCTCCGAAAACGAAACATTAGAAGATGGATATCAAGTTCAACAAAAATGAAGATCACAACAAGATGTTACGCTCAGATTTGCGAAAACGCCTCGCAAAAGTAAAGCTAGGGGGTGGCCAGTCGCGTTTGGAAAAACAAC
>CALLVX010000069.1 GCA_938010765.1 uncultured Flavobacteriaceae bacterium
TATTCGAGGCATCAACGACCGTAAGGCCGGTAAATTGATTTTTTGAGGCATCAGATTGTAATACCCGTCGAATTTCTTTTTCTAAAGACCTATTTTTTGTTGAAGCACAAGCAGTACACAGTAAAACGCCCAAAACCATTAAAAGGTGATTTTTAGATAAAACCCGAAAAAAAAGGAGCGCTCGTACCATCGATATATAGGGTGTTTAACACGAAATTAGACAATTTTTAACTAGATGCCCACAATAAAAGAGGCATTTTTTAGTTAACTTGGGTAGACAACCTAATTAAACATTTTGATATATGGCTAGAGCTATGCTGGAGTACACGAAAACCGTGTTACAAAAAGTTAGTTTCGATACGAGATTATTTTGTAAAGAAGTGAAAAAGGCAATTTCTAGATTGCTGCCAGAAGAAGTGGAAGAGCTAAAACAATGGTTGAAGCAATTTCTCACCGATAAACCGGAATTACAAGAAAGTTTACTTTACTTGAAAGCATAATTCAAAAGCCCTGACCAACCGTCGGGGCTTTTTATTTTTAATAGGCGCATCCTTTCAAGAACGTATTTAGACAATAATTGCATTGCCAGGTACTTTGATTGGTTGAATACAATACCATTACCCTCCTATAGATGAAATACCTTTTCTTCACTTTGATTTTTGTCTTTACCGCCTGCAATAGCGGAGAAACGAACAAGACAACACCAGAAACGGCTTTAAGTACTGCCAAAATTATAGGCAATTGGGAATTGTCGGAAACGAAGATCAGCCCGGGAGGCCCTGTTGAATGGTCGGTGGCAGAGGACAAGAACACTTATCGATTTGAATTGGATGGCAGCTATATTTACTTAGACAGAGGGGACAACAAACGTGGCCACCTAGGCACGTATAGTGTAAAAGATGGCAAACTACAGCTTATACATACTGCACAAGGTGAGGAGGCAAAAACGGCTACCTATCGTATGACTTTATCGAACTCCGAGTTAATCCTCGATTTTGTAGGGTGTACCGAAGAATGCCGCTTAAAATATAAAAGAATAGTAGACTAATTTATTTACTCAAAGGACTTATAATCTTCACATCTTGAAAAGCGATGGCCCCTCGGATCACAGAAGATATAACATCTTTTAAAGCTTCGATAATCTGTATTTTCAATTCATTCTTATGGTAGATCAAACTAACTTCTCTTGCGGGGCTCGGTTCATTAAAGTGCTTTAGATTTTTGCTTTTTTCAGCATCAAGTTCCAGTGTATTCAAAAAGGGGAGCAAGGTCATTCCCAAACCTTCATTTGCCAAATTCACCATCGTTTCAAAACTACCGCTCTGCAACTGAAAGTGGTCTTCGTTGAAATTTTTAGGTGCTTTGCACAGATTGATGACCCCATCACGAAAGCAATGCCCATCTTGCAATAACAATACATCGTTGATTTCCAAATCGGAAGGGTTCAGCTTATCGATATTCCTGAGCCTATGATTTTTGGGAACGTACCCTACAAAGGGTTCGTAATACAAAGGACGTTCTTTGATATACTCTATTTCTAACGGCGTTGCGGCAATGGCAGCATCTAAATGACCGTCTTGTATATTGCGGATCATACTTTCGGTACCCTGTTCCTTAATTAGGAGGTTTACCTTTGGGTATTTGTTGATAAATGTTTTGAGAAACATGGGTAGCAGGGTGGGCATTACGGTCGGGATAATTCCCAAGGTGAAATCTCCTCCGATAAACCCTTTTTCCTGATCAACGATGTCTTTGATACGGCCCGCTTCGTTAACGATATTTTTAGCTTGCGCTATAATTTTTTTGCCCACTTCGGTTATCCCAATAGGTTTTTTACTTCGGTCAAAAATCAACACATTGAGTTCGTCTTCGAGCTTCTGTACTTGCATACTCAGCGTGGGCTGGGTAACAAAGCTTTTCTGTGCTGCCAAGGTGAAATTTCGGTATTCGGCTACGGCCAGTACATACTGTAATTGGGTAATAGTCATGTGTTCCTATTTAGGCCGATAAAAATACTAAAACTATCAATAAAATTTATGACTTTTAAATTATATATTCTATAAATTGATAGTGTTTAGGGGGTATGGGATTTGGGATAAGTGGTTTCAATAAAAAAATAGGAGCATCTTGTGCCCCTGAAAATTCACTTTTTTTTTAAAATGAAAATTTATCGTCACCTACATATTTTGGCATTTCATGTATCTTCAATAAGTTTTGAATTAATTTTAGAGGGTCTGAATTTGAACATAAAAAAGCCCACTAAAACCAGCCGCTTTGCCAGGTGTGTCGCGGTATATTAAGAATTAAAACTATTGAGTAATTGTGCTAACTTTTCTTTATTTCTTGCTGTTATGTTAATGCGGGTATTATCACTTAAGATAACGGTCTCCTTTTTATATACAGACTTCACATGATTCATATTGACCAAAGAAAACCTACCGAGTCTATGAAAACCTTTATAAGACAATATGTTTTCATAATATTTCAGAGCATTAGATGCAAGCAATGTTTTACCTGAATTCAAGTAAAACAGAGTGTAATTTCCTTCTGTCTTACAGTGTATAATCTCCTTAATATCTATTACTACATGTTCCGTTCCCACATGTAGTAGGAATTTGGTTCCATTATGTTGTACAAAATCCTTTAAAATTTCTAGTCGATTACGATCGAACAGTCTTTTCTTTTTAATTTTAAATTGTTTTATGGCTCGCAGCACTTCAGTATCGTCATAAGGTTTGGTCAAATAGGTAAACGCAAAATAGTCAAAAGCATTTTTCATAAATTCGCCATGAGCCGTAATAAATATGACCTCAAAAAAAGGAGTCTCAAGTTGGTCTAAAACATCAAAAGCTTTGCCATCGCTTAAAATAATGTCCATCAAAATCAAATCTGGCTTATGCTTCAAAATTGCCTCAACAGATCCCTTTACTGTTTGACAAGTACCTAAAACTTCTACCTGAGGTACTTTAACTCTTAATAAATTTTCTAAGTAGTCAGAAGCTGCTTTGTTATCTTCTATTATAAGTGTTTTGATTTTTTGACCCATTTATTTTTTATCTAGCTTTGATAGGTGTGATACAACCGTAACCATCTATGAGAAACTTCATTTTCTTTTTACTATTCTTGATACCCTTGGGTTGCTGCGGCCAAGAAATTAAATATACGCAACAAGCTGCAGATTCATTTAAAATTAAACCGCTAAATGAGGAGAACCTTTATAAATTTAAACGAATTCTTGAATTGAACAAAGGACTTTTAGGGTGGACCAAGTACCATGCTTATTTAGGGTACCGAAAGATGGTACTTAAAGAACATGATTCTGCTCAATTCTATGCAAAAAAAGCAATCGATTTTTATACAAAGCTTAATCCTATATACCCGAATGAAGAAAAATCTCTGGTTCACGCATATTTTACGCTAGGTTATATTGCCCGACTAGAGGAGCGTTATGTAGAATCTACCACCAATATGCTAAAAGGTCTTGAAATTGCAGATAAGTATAACATAGCACTAAAAACGTACATCACAAGTGCCATTGCAAGCAACAACCTTTCTTTAGGAAACAACGAAAAAGCCCTTTTCTTTTTTTTAAAGAATCTTAGGGATACTCTTTTCATAAAGTCGGCACAGGCCGAAATTACCACGCTTACTAAAATAGGGGTTTTATATTTAGATGGTTATCTCAACAAACCAGACTCTGCAAAGTTCTATTTAAAAAAGGCCTTAAAACGAAGTCATAGCACTGAATATAAAAATAATTTGCCCTATATACATGGTAATCTTGCCGATTACTTCAGGGGCAAAAATGAAGATTCTACCTTGTACTATTACAAACAGTCGAAAGTAGCTTTTGAAAAATTTGTTTTAGATAAAAATTCTTCTCCAGATAATTCGGATTTGTATCAAATGATAAATAACAGTTATGTAGATATTTATGAAAACCAGATTTCACAAGCTGTAAAAGATTTGAAGTTCGTGATTAATAATTTGCGAAATAATGTAGAAAACAAAAACGACAGGGATATCTTAAGAACGGCCTATGATAACCTGGTATTAGCTTATGAAAAAAGTAACAATTTCAAAGCGGCCACCGTCTTATTAAAAGAAAAACAAGTGTTTGAAGTTGAGTTTCTACAAATACAGCTAACCCAACAACTCGAAAAATTAGAATTGGAATTTGAGACCAAAAAGAAAGAGGAAGAAATTCGCAGCTTAAAACAAGAAGCAGAAACAACCGCAACAATTCTGCAACAACAACGTATCATTGGCTATAGTGCTGTTGGTGGTGGTTTATTGTTACTAGGCATTGGATGGCTGTTTTATAAACAAAAAAGGCTGAACGAAAAGTTCAAACTCGTTTCGTTGGAACAACGACTTCTACGTTCTCAGATGAACCCTCATTTTCTATTCAATGCACTAACAACGGCAGCTCTTTTGATAGATGAAAAAGCAGAAAAAGCAAAAACTTATATCGTAAAATTGGCAAAATTACTGCGATTGACCCTTGAGAATTCTAGAGAAGATTTTGTTTCATTAGACAATGAAATAGAGGCCTTTACTAGTTATTTGCAGCTAGAGTCAGATTTCTCAGAGAAATTTGATTATCACATAACCATAGATGTAAATCTAGAAACGGAGTATATAACCATTCCGCCAATGCTTATTCAACCATTTCTAGAAAATGCGGTACTTCACGGCATAGGAAACTCGAAAAGCAGAGGTGATATCAAAATCTCGATCAAGAAAGCAACCTCCGATACCGTTGTTTGCACCATCACTGATAATGGGGTAGGAGTTGCACCAAAAATGAATAGTAATACGGGAAATCACGAATCACTGTCACTCAAAATCGTACAAGAACGATTGGCCCTTTACCACAAAAGCAATGAGACTCTTGTTAGCCTTAAAAATTTGAAAGAAATTGATCCAAATTTGAACGGCACTCAAATAGTGTTCTCAATTCCTTTTTATACACTTTAGAAAATGAAAACCGTTCAGATGTTGTTTTGCTGCGTTAAAAGAGTGTGTTCGGTACTTCGTACATAACTACTTATATTTAGCGCAGATATACTTTAATTTAAGGTATTATTAATCCTTAAATTAAAGTAGTATGAAAAAAAAGAATCTAAGTGGGTTGTCTTTGAATAAAAAGATAGTTTCAAATTTGAATTTAGAATCGATTGTTGGGGGTACCGGCGACGAGATTACTTGGAATGCGGACTGTGCCAGACCAACAGTAACCACTAATGACACATCGGTACATTGCGGAAATACAACGGTGCCAGCGCCTACTTTAGCGGGTCGTTCAGTATGTATATGTAGATAATGAAAAAGTTGCCAAAGGCAATTGTCGACTCTGTATAGTTTTTTTCAATTACCTCTTGAGGTTGCTGAAATTTATAATCTAAAAATGGTAAGAACCTGGGTTGAAATTTTAAGCTGCCTAAATAAGTTTAGGCAGCTTTTTATCTGTTGGCAAAAATTTTCCTCAATCGATATGAAATTAACTACAATGCCACGAATGTTTCCCGCAACTCCTGTTTAAAAATCATCTTTTTACCATGTGACTTTTGTAGCCCATTAAACTGAACGTAAAACGTAGAACAAAGTTCTTCCAAGTCATTTAGAATCACCGTAAATAGGATTTCCCGAATAGCAACATTCTGGGATCGGTAGTTCACCCGAAAACAAAGAAATTTTCTAAAATATGCACAAGCGCTGCTTTGTACAAAAAGAAAAAAGCCCCCACATTTGTGAAGGCTTTTATGTATTTACGGGGCTTACTAGCTATGAACCAGTACGTAATGCCCTGGTATTAGAAACGTATTCTAAACTCCTTGTCTTCGTCGGTAATTTCGAATTTGGCACCGTCAAATGATGGTGGTCCCATGGCCATTTCATTACCGCTCATCCCATAGCTTTCTTTGGGCATTCCGTTGGC
>CALLVX010000070.1 GCA_938010765.1 uncultured Flavobacteriaceae bacterium
ATTTTTTTAACATACTCTTGAACTTCAGGACCGAATTTTTGAAGATGTCCGTAAACGGATGTATATCCATTCGGATGTGCAACATAAAGTACCTTACCGTAGCCATATAGCGATACTTTTATCCTGGTAATTGTTCCATCACCAATTGCATAAACCGGAAGCCCCTGCCTTTGTTGTGTTTTAATATCAATACCCCCATGGAAGTGATTAGATCTTAATTCCCCAAAAGTACCAGCCAATATTAAAGGAATGTCCAATGGAGATCTGAATACGTCCTTTGGATATTTTCCCTGCGCAGAAGCATAGAAGGAAACAAGTAAAATCCATATAAAAAAAACTCTCTTTATCATAGCAGAATAGGTTGGTGTAAATGGGGTAAATCACTTTTATAGCTTTCTATTGGACCAATAAAATAGAATTCAATACAAGTTAAAACGTACAAAATTAAGCAGATGAACACAAATAGCTGCATTCAACTTAGAAAAAAATAGTTTTTAAAAGTCCTCCTAATAGCTAACTAACGATTTTTAATACATTAAAGTATTACTTCAAGAATAATTGAAAAAAGTATTGCTAAGTCCTTTGAGGTATGTTAACTTTGTGTAAAACGCATTGAGTTTTACGTATGAGTGAATTGGTTAAAATAGTTGATTCTCTTGAGAATAAAGTCAGTAAGTTGCTACATAAATTAGAGCTCTTACAGCAGACTAACGCTAAATTACAGAATGAACTGATTGCCACAAGAAATAACAAAGACAGTTCTCAAAAACTAGTCTCTGAGTGGGAAGAAAAGTACAATTCATTAAAACTTGCAAACTCGATGTTGGGCAGTAATACAAACAAAACAGAAGCAAAGCTTAAAATAAACACATTGATCAGGGAGTTAGACCATTGTATCACTCAACTCGCCGAATAATGTTTGAAATAACATGTCAGAAAAACTCAAGATAAAGCTTTCTATCGCTGATAGAATATACCCTTTGACGATTGACCCTTTGCAAGAAGAAGGTTTGAGGAAAGCGGCTAAAAACATTGAGCAACTGGCTAAAAAATTTGAACAGAGTTATGCCGTTCGAGATAAACAAGATGTATTGGCCATGTGTGCCTTGCAATTTGCGTCTAAAATAGAACAGAAAGGCATCGATCAATCAGAAGATACCAGTGAGTCGATTGAGCGTTTAAAAGCGCTAGATGAGTTGGTAAATTCTAAGCTTAGCATAAAATAAGTTCTTTAAAATAGCATAAAGTTACTGCCCACATTGGTAATAATTTTTGACAAACTCAACATTAATTTGATTAAAAAGGGTGAGTTTAGATTATAAAAGAATGCCTTGCTCGTACAAGGAACCTTGAGTAGTCTGTTAGCCCTAAACCTGTTTATTGGAGTTTGTACAAAACTTCTCCGATGTGGGCTTTTTTTATAGACCAATTTTTGCCCTCGCCTTGGGGCCGGTCGAATGCACGCCGCGGAAACGCGAAGTCTGGACGTATTGTTCGGGCAAAACATTTAATAGCTAAAAAAAATGGATAGTATATCAATTATAATTGGGGTTGTTATAGGGCTTGTAGTGGGTTTTGTAATTGCAAAGTTCATGGAGAAGGGAAAAGCATCCAAGACAACTGCCAACGCGAAGAAGGAAGCCGAAAGCATTCTTAAGAATGCGAAGACCGAAGGAGAGAACATTAAAAAAGACAAAATTTTTCAGGCAAAGGAAAAGTTTTTAGAGTTGAAAGCGGAACATGAGAAGGTTATTATTGGAAAGGACAAAAAAATGAACGAGGCCGAAAAGCGAACACGGGACAAAGAGTCGCAAGTAAGCAATGAACTCGCCAGAACTAAAAAATTGAACGATCAGCTAGATTCGAAACGAAAAGATCTTGAACACCGTACCGATTTTTTGGAAAAGAAACAATCAGAACTCGACAAGCTACACAAAAGCAAGGTGCAGCAATTAGAGGTAATATCAGGGTTATCGGCTGATGATGCCAAGAGCCAGTTGATGGAGTCGTTGAAAGAAACTGCTAGAACCGATGCCATGGCCTTTATTCAAGGGACCCTCGAAGAGGCAAAACTTACCGCCGACCAAGAAGCTCGAAAGATCGTTGTGAATACGATACAACGAATCGGAACAGAAGAAGCTGTTGAAAACTGCGTATCGGTATTCAATCTTGAATCTGACGATGTAAAAGGCCGTATCATTGGAAGAGAAGGGCGCAACATACGCGCTTTAGAATCTGCTACCGGTGTTGAAATTATTGTAGATGATACCCCAGAGGCCATTATTTTATCGTGCTTTGATTCTGTGCGGCGAGAAGTAGCACGTTTGTCTCTTCATAAACTTGTGACCGATGGTAGAATACACCCGGCACGGATTGAAGAAATCGTTAAAAAGACAGAAAAACAGATTGAACAAGAAATTGTAGAGGTAGGGAAGCGAACGGTAATCGATTTGGGTATCCATGGGTTACACCCTGAACTGATAAGGGCCGTTGGGCGAATGAAATACCGTTCTTCTTATGGGCAAAACTTGCTGCAACACTCTCGAGAAGTAGCCAAACTCTGTGGGGTAATGGCCGCCGAGCTTGGCTTGAACCCAAAAATTGCAAAACGGGCCGGACTTCTCCACGATATTGGAAAAGTACCAAATACAGAGGCCGAGGTAGAGACGCCACATGCAATTCTTGGAATGCAATGGGCAGAGAAGTTTGGTGAAAAACCCGATGTTTGTAATGCGATCGGAGCTCACCACGACGAGATTGAAATGAAAACACTTATTTCGCCGATTGTTCAGGTTTGTGATGCGATAAGTGGCGCAAGACCAGGTGCACGACGACAAGTGTTGGACTCCTACATTCAGCGACTAAAAGATTTGGAAGAAATTGCCTTTGGCTTCAGCGGGGTTCAAAAAGCCTACGCGATTCAGGCAGGAAGAGAGCTTCGCGTAATCGTAGAAAGCGAAAAAGTTAGTGATGACAAGGCGGCAGAGTTATCGTTTGAGATTTCACAGAAGATCCAGACAGACATGACGTATCCTGGGCAGGTGAAAGTTACGGTGATTCGTGAAACTAGGGCCGTAAATGTAGCAAAATAAGCAAGTATTTATAGTAAAGAGGAAGGGCCTATTGGGCCCCTTTTTTTGTAGTTATTGTTTGCCGCTCGCCTATTCGATTTTATAGATAACCGGGTTAAAGGCTTTGGAAGCCACCAGTACACGGTCTCCAATTTGAAGCTGCTTAATTTCTGATTCTTGGGCGATAACCTTAACCACTTCATTTTGAATCAATACCGTAACAAGGTATACCACTTCGTCTTTTTCGATCTTTAAGACTTCTCCCTTAAACTTGAATTTGCCACTGATTTTATCATTCAAGAAAACCTCGGTAGGAGTACCGTTTTTAATAACTTTTCCATCTTCTAAAACGAATACCTGATCTGAGAGTTTGTAAATTTCTCCGATGTCATGACTTATCAGAATCGTGGTGAGTGCATATACCTTATGAACTTTTAGTATGTAATCTTGCAGTTTTAGGCGAATTTTCATATCCAAAGCCGACAAAGGCTCATCGAGCAGCAAAATAGTTGGTTTTTGAACAAGGGCCCTGGCGAGGGCCACACGCTGTTTTTGTCCCCCGGAAAGAGTCACTGGTTTGCGATCTTTCAGATCAACCAGTTCCATCATTTCCAAGAGCTCCATAACCTCTTTTTTATCCCCGTCTTTTGAGAGTCCAAAAGAAAGGTTCTCCTCGACCGTCATATGAGGAAAAAGCGCATAGTCCTGAAAAACATATCCGATATTACGTGTTTGTGGTGTGCGATTCATCTTGGTTACCGCGTCGAACCAAATGGCACCATTCACTTGAATAGTGCCTTTTTCGGGTTGCAATAACCCGGATAGGATTCGTAATGTTGAGGTTTTACCGGCGCCCGATGCCCCATAAAGAGTAACGAGTTGTCCTTTTTTGATTTGTATATCCAAATCGAGCAGCATGTCTCCGTTCGGGCCATTCAATTTTTTCTGTACGGTGAGTGCTATCATTTCCAAAAACGTTTTAGATAGCCCCCATTGATCAAGTAAACGGCTAAGAGGATACAGAATGTAACTAGAAAGAGTACGGTCGAATAAAAATTGGCCCCCGCATAGTTCAAAGACTCTACCTCGTCATAAATTGCAATGGAAGCAACTTTCGTTTTTCCGGGGATATTGCCCCCGATCATAAGTACTACCCCGAACTCACCAACTGTATGGGCAAAAGCCAGCACTATTCCGGTTAAGAGCGATGGCCTAATAGTGGGTAGCAACACCTTTATCAAGGTGGTGAATTTCGACTTGCCCATTACATAGGCCGCTTCCTTTAAAGATGGTGCAATACCAGAAAGGCCTGCTTGTATTGGGTGTACCATAAAAGGGAGACTGTAGATAATCGAAGCAACCACTAAGCCAGAAAAAGAAAATACCAATTTAAGCCCTAGCCACTCGTTCAGCCAGGTCCCAAAGGCGTTGTTAGGGCTAAAAGCAACTAAAAAATAAAATCCCAACACTGTTGGAGGAAGCACCAAGGGCATGCTTACAAGCGTTTCTATCACTGGTTTTAAACGCGATTTGGTAGTTGCCAACCACAATGCCAAGGGAATAGAGAGCACCAAAAGCAGCAGAGTGGTTACCCCCGCAAGTTTAAGTGTTAAAAGTAACGGTTCCCAATTCATAGTTCCGATAACATCATTTCATTTAATTTGATCATTGCGATTACCTTTGAGTCAGGGGTTAAATTTAATTGCGTTACCGCCTTAGTGCTAATAATGGCCGTAATACCTGCTTGCCCGGTCGTAAGCGATAGCTTGCTAAGCAATGTCCCTTTTTCAACCTGCGAAATGGTACTGGGTATTTTATTTTGTAAACTGATTGTATCTACCTGGTCGGTACCGATAATTACTTCTGTTTCTTTGAACAGGACGGCTATCGAATTTCCTTCTTTTAAATACGGAGCGGTTTTCGGGGTTTCGACAACAATGGCCTTTAAGATCAACGCTTTAGACACCATCACCGAAACAATCGAGAGGTGACCGCTGGTCTCAATTTGCACAATATCGCCCTGAAGTCTATTCATCTACCGAATATCCGAAATTTGAAAGTATTTTTTGGGCCGCTGGGGAAAAAATAAAAGTATGGAAGGCTTTAGCCTGTTTCTTCCTTGTTTCCGAACCTTTGAGAACAACAATTCCTTGGGCAATGGGAGCATGTAATTCCGGATCAATAGCCACCCATTGGCCCTTTCCCTTCAGTTTTGGTGAAAGCACGACAGACATGGCCGTAAAGCCGACTTCAGCAGCACCCGACGAGATAAATTGATTGGTCTGTGCAATACTTTCACCGTACACTAGCTTATGTTGCAAAGAATCGTACAAGTTATACCGTTGCAATATCTCGGTAGCTGCCATACCATAGGGGGCAGTTCTTGGATTGGCTATGGCAATGTGTATGATTTTATCATCTGCTAAATGCAACATATCGGGTGCTAAGTTCGGGTCTGACGTCCATAAAACTACTTTTCCATATGCATAGACCTTTGGTTCTATTACAGCCAGGCCACTGTTGGCAATTTCCTTAGGGTATTTCATATTGGCCGATACAAAGATGTCATAGGGTGCCCCTTCTTTGATCTGTGCGGTCAATTTCCCTGAGGAACCAATAACTAGATTACATGGGATGCCGGTGTCCCGCGTAAATTTTTGAACTAATTCCTCCAGGGCGAATTGCATGTTAGCGGCTGCGGCAATGGTAATTGTTTGTGTATCTTCTTGTTCTCTACAATTGCAAAATAAGAGCACCAGCACTATGAAACCTCTTAGAATTGAATGATTTTTTACCAGTTTTTCACCCATTTAAATCATATGTTTTAAGAATCATTTCATCTCAAAAATTGGTGTACTTGCCTTAGAGTTTGAAATAAGTATGGCATAATCAATGAAATCAGTGGTAGCCATTCCCTTTACCGCCTCACTATTCGAAGCTTCATCCTGCATTACAATCTCTATTAGGTCGGGTTCCGGCCTTTTATACGGGGTATCCAAGGTATTGAGCCGATAAAGGGTCTGGTCCGAGCGTTTAGTGTCTTTCAGGTTTTGTATACCCTTAAAATACTCTTTTTCATAATCTCCGATACCAAAACCTCCTTCGGTAGTAAAACCTGTATAATTGCCTTGGGAGTCATATTTCTCATCCCAAACAACCCTACTTTCGGTAAGATAGCCTATAATAGAGACCACCGCTTTTTTTGTGTATATTTTATTTTCAATGAGACGGGTGAAAAAATAAGGATACCCATCTTTCCCCTCCCTGGATTTTTCTAAATGGGCGAATCCCATCCTAAGAAATTGCGGTTTTGTTTTAAAATTATACCATTCGGAAAGGATAATATAATTCGCATAGATAGTCGGTTCTCTCGCCCTATTGAAATCTTCAAAGGTTATGCGAATGTTCTTGATCAAATGATCAAGTTCTTTTTTTGTCGTCAAGGATGTCAGGTAGTCATTCGGATGTTGCTCAATATCGTTAAGCAACTTTTTGAGGACGTTTTTGGAATAGCTATCATATTGAATGGAATAGTCGGTGGTATCCAACGCTATCATTTGCTTTACATTATTGAAGGCATCCGTAACGCGCGCTCTTGGTTTAACTAGTTCTAACAGCTGTTTTGCTGCATACTTATAACTTACCAACAAATCGACGCCTACGACTTGCAATCTGGCGGTTTCTGGCAAAGAGTCATTTATTTTCTTAAGCCCCTTCCATTTTAAATAGGTTTCGATACTTCTGTCTTGGGGTACTCTTGTGCCGTAATGGGATACCAAATCTTTTAATAGCAAAGTGTCTCCCGTTTGCAAGTATTTATTGAAGAAATGGGCAATACTAAAATCGGTTTCGGGCAGGTAGTAGTGAATACGCTGGTTTTTTAAAAGTGATTTTATTAGAAGTAGTTCGGTATCCTCGGTTTTTGCACTCCCGTGGTATGCGCCAAAACCTATTATTTTCATTTCCTTTTGTGGAAAATGGAAATCGGAACGATGCAAATCATAACTATTTTGCTTCAAATAGTCGATTTTTAGTTGCCCGAACAGGGATGTTAGGGATAACAGGTATAGAAAGTAAAGGGTCTTTTTCATTTTCCGGCTTTGGAATAAAGATTGCTTTGTTTTGAAAATGTTACAATTTTGAGGTTTTTCGCTTAATTTCTTTTTCCATAATTGGTAAAAACCGGTCTTTGATCGAGCTTTGAAGTTTACCGACCACCTTGAAACCATACTTTTTGTAAAATGCTTGTGCATTTGGGTCGGCATCGAGCATTACTTTGTGATACGGGCTTGTTTTGATACGACATAGAAAATCGGTCAATAATACGCCTCCATACCCACGACCAATATAGGCAGGTTCAACGAATAGGAAGTTTAGCTTAAGAATATGACCATTTATTGGCTTATGGGTATAAAAACCGATGAGTTTGGAAGCGTCTGTTAATTTAAATACTTCGTTTTGCTCGATGTACGTTGGTGTAATGGTCAACTCTTCTCGCCAAGCGGCAATCTGTTCAGGAGTATAGCCCCAATGCGCCTTGGAGCGCATGGTTAATTGCGTAATCTCCTTGGCATCTGTTGGTTTGGCTTTTTCAATGTTCATTTTTCCTATTGGTCTTGCGATCTGTTTTTACCCATTAGAGATTGCCTGTTGCTAGTACTTTATAAATCAAAAGTATTTCAAGAATTTCTGCCGCAACTAAGAGGATGTCGGCAGCAATAGCGAAGTGAACCGTATTCTTCGTCGGCCCTCCAAACATCCATTACTGCTTTGACAAAACTGCCTATGAGATAAATAGCACCAAAAATCCAAGCAACCTTTAGCTGTCTTATAAGGAAATTGCTGTCGTACTCAAGATCTATATCGATAAGCAAAACCTTCTTTAGCGTTTTAAAAAGACGATTGTCAGAATGATTATTGGAAGTATGAGCGGTTGCAAAATCTTTGAAATTACGTCCCAGAGCGGCAAGGTTCGTTTTTAGGGTATGGTCCCTAGGTGAAACTTCGCCTTTCTCAATTCTTTGAATAGTTCCAATGCTAATACGCCATGTTTTAACTAATTCTTCCTGTGTTAACCCTTTTGATTTTCTTAGTTCACTGATATTTTTTCTAATTCGGGTAGCTCCATGCCCTTACAAAGCTTGTTTATTCTTGTTTCGATGTAATCTACAAACTATTTTTCAAAATCCTTTCATTTTTTAGAAGGGTGTTTGTATGTCAAAACGCCCTATTTAGAATGCTAAAAACTTCTCTTGATCTGTTTGTTCGCTACAATGTAAAATCTATTAGAGGTCGTATTAGGAAAACGATCCAACAACCTACTGCCAACCTTATCACCGAAGCGACTAGATCAAAGAGGGCATAGAAGTTGTTTCCGCCCAGGTTGTGAATTTTTAATTCTTGGCTTATTACATAGATGCTGGCAAGGATAAAAGGGCTAGCAGCAGCCCACCCAGCGCCGAATACAAAACCTTCTGGAGTACCACTGTGTTCATTAAATTCTGCATACACCCCGGGGCCCATAGGATGCCAAGTATAGTTCGCTTCTCCGTTCCAGCTATCTTTCGCACGTTTTTTTAATGTGTTTTGGGCGGTTGCTTTTCCCAATAAGATTCCGGCTTCTTTTCCCTTGCTATCAGGTATAGTCGACAGGAAACCATCTAGCAGTTCCCGTAGCTCCTTTTCCTTTTTTGGAAAACTCGTTTTAACAATTTCATAAAAAGCTTGGTTGACCGCCGTAAAAGGATCGGCTTGCGGAGAACTATTACCGTAATCATAAAAGGAATAAACAGGATGAATTGAATTTAGTGCATTATGTGCGGCTATGGCCGCCATTGCCTCGGTACGAACTCCGTTCAAGCTAAGGAGGCCGTCTTGCTCAATTGCAAAAGCCATGATATTTTCGTTCCATATAAGCACACTCTCCGGTTCATGGTTTTCGATAGAAACAGAATCTGATATGCAGCTACTTAAAAGAATTAATAGCAACGCTGACTGGAAACAAAATTTGAGATAGATGGGTGTCGTGTTTTTCATACGATCATTTTTGGTATTTGCTACAATAAATTTTGAGATTATCTTAGTTCATACATGAGGTCTAACTTTTTAATTTGCTATACAAATTTGGCCTTCATTTCTGCGCATTTGTTATGACATGTACTTAATCTGTTGCTTGGGTGTTATACCGATCCCCAAGCGTTGTTGGCCTAGAAATAACCAAAAATTCTAGCGGACCAGATTGATCGTTCGATATTTTATGGTTCGTATTGGGAGGAATGTGAACACCTTCCCCTTCATTAATCTCGATAGTATTGTCTTCAATTTCAAAGGTTGCCGTTCCTTTTATGATCCGGAAGAATTGCTCGGCTTTTTTGTGGTAGTGTTTTGTCTCTTGCGTATGGGGCGGCATTCGTTCTTCAATAATGCTAAGATCTTCCGATTGTACGAGATGCCAGCCGCTGCATTCGTTTCCCCAATGGTAGTGTTCACTATTTTCCTTTGTTCTTTTCATTGCGTTTTTTGAAAACCAAAACACATAAAGCCAGAAAAATTAATCTATTGTCGACGAAAGACGTGAAAATGGGTGCTTATTACTCCTCGGGGTTGGTTTCGACCTCTTCACCTTCTTCTTCGGCTTTGTTGAGTTGATTTGCCATGATATTAAGCTTTTTGAGCTTCCCTAGCCAAGTTTCCAATGATGCCTTGTGCCGGTCAATGTTTTTGATTACTTCTTTTACCACGGGGTTATCTTCGGAAGCATTGGAAAAGAACTGTAGGTTGTTTTCTAACTGGCGTAACTCGCCTTTGCTTTCGTTTATCTTTTTTCGAATAAACTGGCGTTCATTACCAATAGCTCGGCCTTGGTCTTCCGATTTTGCCAGCTGATGTATTTTATTCCCATACTGCAATAGTTCAGACTCTTGTTTGTCGACACCTATTTTTCGGAAGAGGGCATCCAGCACTTTATTGAACTTTTGGTCAATGTTTTTTTGTTTAAAGGGGACACGGCCATGACCCTTCCATTCTTCTATAAAGCCTTTTAAGCTTGCTATATCTTTATTTTTATCACCGCTTAACTCAAAAGCACGCAGTTTTTCTAAACTGGCATTCTTTTTCTCTAAATTGGCTTCTTCCTGCTTATGGGCACTATTCTTAAGCGCATGCAAGCGGTCAAAGTAATGATTACAGGCGTTTTTGAAGTCTTTCCAAATACTATCGGAATACTTACGGGGAACATGCCCTATTTTTTTCCATTCGTTCTGAATCCGCTTCATTTCATTGGTTGCGGTATCCCAATCTTCGCTATCTTTTGTAGCGGTTGCTATTTCTAACAACGCACGCTTTTTATCCAAGTTTTGCTGTTGTTCCTTTTTAAGACTTTTGTAAAAGGCATTTTTATGGTGGTTAAAGCTCCGCACCGCTTCTTTAAAAGAAGCCCAAGTAGCCTCGTTGGCATGCTGGGGTACTTTCCCTGCCTTAAAAAAAGTATCGCGGAGGGCCGCAATTTCTTTCATCTGTTGTTGCAGTGCCTTGTGGTTGTTCGCAGCATTTGCTGAGACAGCAGTTATTTGTGCAATAATCTCATTTTTACGAAGTAGATTCTCTTCGTAGCCTGCTTCGAGTTCTTTATGATGCTCTTGGCGCCTTTGGTGCAGCACCTTCGTGGCATTGCTAAAACGGTCCCAAATAGCATCTCTGTGCTCTCTGTCTACAGGACCAATATCTTCTTTCCAGATTTTATGCAAAATCTGTAGTTCCCGAAAGGCCTTTCCCAAATCTTTTTCAGTGGCCAAAGATTCGGCGCGATCCACCAATTTTGTTTTTTCCTCTAGATTTCGTTTAAAATCAAGATCTCTTAACTCTCTATTTAGATGTAGAAAGTCGTAGAAGATTTCGATGTGGTGGTGGTAGGTGCGCCATACATCATTATAATTTGCGCGTGGTATTGGTCCGGCGGTACGCCAACGTTCCTGAATGCTTTTAAAATTATTGTAGGTAGTATTAATATCCTCCTCAACGTTCATTAAGCCTTTTAACTCTTCAATTATTTCGAGGCGTTTTCCTAAATTATCCTTTAAGGTATTCTCAAGATTTTTGTAGTATTGATTTCGTTTTTCGCGATAATCGGAATACACCTCGTTGAATTGCCTTTTGGTGACCGAATTGTATTTGAAATCAATCTCGTTACCGCCACTTGCTATAAACTCTTCTTTTTTACCATCAAGGAATTCCTGGAACTTTAAATCGAATTCGTGTTTGATTCCATCTACATGTTTTTTGATGGCCTGCACTTTTTCATTACGAACCAACCGTTGTAGTTCGCCCACCAAATTTTCCATAGACATCGAGTGGTAGTCGAGCATAGAAATGTGATGTCTGTGCTGATTGTCATTATCTTCGGCATCCTCAGCATTTTCCTCCTCTATTTCTGCCAGTACTTTTTCTTCTTCGGCTTTCGGCTTTTCGGATGGGACCTTCTCTTTCTTTTTAGGAACTTCGGCTATCCCAGTAAGCGCTGTTGTTTCATTGGAAGGCAAATCTGTGGCAATGGTTTCGCCGTCCTCGACCGTCTTTTCAGTAGCGATGGCTTCTATGCTTTCGATGGTTCCCGAAATCGAAATTGTTTCTGGGGAAATTTCTTCCGTAATTTCGATATTGGTATCTGGGCTTGTTTGCCCATCATTCTCTGTGATTACCTCTTTCGAAGACACATCGCTGGCTACAACTTCAACAACCTCTGCCATTTTTTCAGCAACAGGAGTCGCTATCGTTTCGATAGCTGTTTCCCTTTCGGTAGTAACTATCGTTTCTTGTGAAACGTTTTCCACAATTTCCAAATCTGCTTCTGAACTTACTTGCAGGTCATTTTCGGAGATTATTTCCTTCGAAGATACCGCTACGATAGTCTCCCCTTTGGTAGCTTTTTCATCCGTAGGAACCTCTAGAGTTTTAGTAGAGGCAGGATTCCCTTCAGGAGTGACTCCCGTTTCTTGGGCAGCATCTTCCATAATTTCCATATCGGTATCTGGGGTTACTTGCCCGTCATCCTCAGCTATTGCTTCCTCCATTTTCTTTTCGTTCTCTTCTGGCATGTTACTATTTTTTCTTTTACCCCAAAACCTACTCTAAGATAGTGACAACCCATTGAATGACAAAGTCATTGTATAAGTCTTTTCGGTAGAAAGGCCTAGCAGACGGACTCAATGGCATCTGTTGCACCTTGTGTTACACGGTTTTAGGGTTCTAATGAAGTATACATTTTAAATAGAAAACAGCCGTTATTTTCTAGCGGTATTTTCCGTTAGAATAGTAAGTGAAATCATTTTTTGAACTTATTTAGTCCAGATTTCCCAGGCTTTTTCGGCTTGTAGCTCTAACATTCGGAGTCCGTTACATATGGCCGCGCCGCGCAATGCTCCCTCAGCCAAGAAGGAGGTTTTTTTAGGATTGTAAATCAAATCGAATAACAAATGGCGCTCATTGAGGTGGGTATATGGGATGTCAGGTTTTTCTGTGATATTTGGATGCGTACCCAAGGGGGTACAATTCACTAAAACATTGCTGGTCGAAAGTACTTCTTCGGTCAACTCGTGGTATCCCAGTTCACCGGTAGCGGGCTTTCTGGATACTTTTACAGTACTTATTCCTAGTTCCCCCAAAGCAAACGCAACTGCTTTCGAAGCGCCTCCCGTGCCTAAAATCAATGCTTGTTCGTGATGCTTTTTAAGAAATGGCAGTAAAGAGTTTTGGAACCCATATGCATCCGTATTATAGCCTACCAGACCGTTTGGTGTTACTTTAATCGTATTCACGGCCCCGATCTTTTCAGCTTTCTGGTCAATTTTTGAAAGATACGGTAGTATCGCTTCCTTGTAAGGAATGGTAACATTAAACCCTTTCACGTTAGCCGCATTTGCCACACTTTCGAACTCGCTGATAGTGTCTAAATCAAAGTTTTCATAAGAATGGTCTTGAAGACCCATTTCTTTAAACTTCTCGGTAAAATATCCCTTTGAAAAAGAATATCCTATCTGTCGTCCTACCAAACCATACCTATGCATTTTCTTTTCTATTTTTTCCATACCAATCCAATGAAAGCAATATAGCCATTCCTACTACCATAAAAAACATGGCCCCCCAAGTTTCTCCGTTGTTAAAATCCGGTAAATAACGTTCGTAATTTGCGATAATCTGTTTTCCATTTGAATCCAAAGCAATAATACCATCGGCATCTGTTTTAAAAACTGTCACTTTCCAGGGCCAGACGACGCCTAGTGATCCTGTTATGAAACCCAAAATCACTGCCGTACTTTGGTTTTTGTAATACTTAAGAACATAAGTGAGGAGATGTGAGAGCGTTACCAGCCCCGTTGCTGATCCTGCAGTAAATACCGCTAATATTTTTAATGTGCCTACTCGCGCATTGTTTTCTACAAAACTAAAATCGCCGTTTATTATTTCTACGAAGGTATCAAAAAGTGCATTAACAGAGTCGACCAAGAGTAGCACATAATTACCCAATAGTATTAAAATAAAGGAACCTGAAAGTCCAGGAAGCGTCATGCCCGAAACACTAATAATTCCGCATAAAAAAACGAACAAGAGGTTGTCGTTTTCTTTGGCCGGACTCAAAAAGCTAATAGAAATACCCACAATGAGACCAATGATTCCCGCTGGAACCGTACTTTTATTCCAATGATGAAAATCTTTCCCAATATAATAAATAGAACCTATAATCATACCAAAAAAACCCGCCCAGACAAACAGTTCTTTTTGTGCCAGAAAATAGTCTAGCAGTTTGGAAATACTAAAATAACTGACCAACATTCCAAAAATGAGAATCGTAAGGAACGACCCGTTTACATAGCGATAAAAACTTTTGAAGCGCCCGGTCAATAGGAGTTTGAAGGCATTAATGTTTACTTTTTGTAAAGAATGGATGAATTCTTCGTAGAACCCGCCAACAAATGCCACGATGCCTCCCGAAACTCCCGGGACCTTGTTGGCCGCTCCCATGCAGAGCCCCTTTATAAAAAGGAAAAATTTATCTGAAGTAGATCTTGTTTCTTGCATGCAAGCGGAGCTTATTTTTGGGAAGCAACTTTTTCAAGTATAAAAATAAGGGAAAAACCTATGATGGCCGCTACGATTGCCGCTAGTATTTGAGGTTCCCCATCAAAAGAAAAAGGGGAAATATTCTCATCGATTACGATTATCTTTTTACCAATTGTGCGGGTCTCCAAGATATTTTTCCAAGGCCATATCTTATTTAAAGAACCTAAAATAAACCCAGTTAGGACTGCCAGGGTGATATTCTTGTGGTTGTCGAACATCCATTTGAGCAATTTGGCAAAACTCAATAAACCAAAAAGAGCGCCAAGGGCCACCGTCGCCAATATTTTAAAATCCCGTTCATCAACCGCATCCAAAACCGTTTTATAGGAACCTAATAAAACCAAAATAAAGGATCCTGAAATACCCGGTAAGATCATCGCACAAATTGCCAAAGCTCCTGAAAAGAACAAAAAAGGCAAGCTATCAGAGTTGGCCGATGGAGGTAAAGTAGTAATAAAATAAGCCACCACTGCTCCAATGATCAGTAGGAGTATGGCGATAAAATTCCATTTTTTAATTGCCTTTCCAACAAAAACAACGCTGGCGAGCACGAGACCAAAAAAGAAAGACCATAAAGGGATGGGTTCATTTTCTAGCAGCCAACTGATTCCCCTAGAGAGGGAAAAAATACTCAATGCCATTCCTAAGGCCAGTGCTACTAGGAAGTTCCCGTTCAATTCTGTCCAAAATACCTTGAACCCTTTCTCACGCCAAATTTGTAGGCTTTTAAGGTTTACTTTGTTGATAGATGCAATCAGTTCTTCATAAATACCGGCTACAAACGCTATGGTGCCTCCTGATACCCCAGGAACTAATTCGGCAACTCCCATGGCCATTCCCTTTAGGGTAACAAATAAATATTGCAACATACTTCTTGTCTTCATATGGTTTGTTTGCATTTGGCTTTCGAGGAACAAATAAAGGAACAAAATTTTAGAATTGCAGGAAATGGGAACTAGTTTTCCCATTATAGTGTATTTTCCCAATTTAAAACTCACTTAAGAAGCGGTTTTATCGTCGCGAAGTTTTCTTGGAGGCCAACACCAGTTCCAACACCCAATCCTCATCACAAAACTGTGGATAGGCAGTGTTAAAATCCGGAAGTTTTTCTAAATCTTCTTTTAAGGCTTTCATCAGCATAATCCTACCGTTTATTTTGTCTCCTTTTAAAAGATAGATGCCCGCTTTTTGATAGGAAATATCAGCATTTTCCGGGTAGAATTCGTGCCCTTGCGTTAGTATTTGCAAGGCTGAATCAAGATTTTCGTCCAGTACGGCTACTTCTGACCAACTTAGCCAGGTGTCTAACTCATAGTTGCCCATATCGATCGAATGCTTATATGAAAAATCGGCATTGTCATAGTCTTTCAGTGCCGTATGTATTTTTCCGCATTTTTTCCAGTATCGAGGATTGTCACCGTCTATATTTAAGGCCTTATTAATATAGTAGAGCGCCTTTTTATAGTCGTGCTTTTTGTAATAGAACTCCGTAATGACCAACCAACCCTTATCTAACAGTGGATCTTCATGCACTGTTTTGTAATAATGATATTTGGCCATCTCATCATTTCCCAGCTTTTCATAGCATCTGCCTATTCTCAGGTAAGCATGTGAAGTTGGATCTTCAAGTTTTAAGGTGGTCTCGTAGTTTTCGATGGCCGTTTCAAAACGCCCCATTTTCTCGAGCACTTTTCCTTTTTCGAAATAGGCCCCTATAAACGTATCGTCTGATATAATGGCGAAATCATAGGACGCCAACGCTTCGGGATACATTTTTTTTGTAAAGTACTGTTTGCCCAATTGGTGCCAGGCGACTTCGCAATACGGATGACGTTCTAAATATTCATTTAGATAGTGTATGGCCCCATCATAATCTTCCAAGAACTCAAAGCAATAGATGACATTATAAAGCGATGAGTAGTCTTGTTCGTCGAACGAAACACACTTCATAAAACTTTCTTTGGCCAATTTAAAATCGTCCATAAAAAGATATTCCATCCCCAATAAGGAGTGAATGTCAAAACTATCATCTGTTAGTTGTAATGCCTCTTGCAGCAAGGCTACGGCAGCCTCATGATTATCTTTCTTTGAATAGATATTGGCACGTTGAATGTAGATTTCTTCATTATTACTATCGAGTAATTGAAGCTCATCGAGCATCCGCTCGGCAACTTCCAAGTTATTTTCGAATACCAAGACTTCTACATCCAATAACTTCAATTCGATACTGGCAGGATGTTGTCGTAAACCGATCTTAATCGCCTTTTTTGCCAATGCTATTTTACCGTGGTTGAGATAATGGTGTATGATTTCTTCAAAATCCTCTGCATCAAAGAAATAGATGTCATCGGTTTTGAGCATGGATTCGAACTTGGTAATTGACTGGCTTGGTCTTTCCTCAGATTCTAATGCCATAGGAACTTTTTGGTTAAACTATAGAATTAAAAATAGTCTTTTGATCCTATCTCTAATCCCTAATTTGGGCTATATTATTAACAAATTAGTTAACAGTTTATTGCTCGAATTCCGTTAAAACTTCGAGTATCAACCTGCATCCTTTTTCAATTTCTTTTCTACTAATGGTAAGCGGTGGGGAGACTCTAACTGCCTTAGGTTCAAATAGTAACCAAAACAATATTAAACCACGCTTGGCACATTCCAAAATGACATAGTTTGTCATTTCGGGTGACTTTAAGATTAAGGCTAGCATCAGCCCCTTACCGCGAACTTCAGAAATATGAGGGTGTTTTAAAAGCGAGCGAAACCATTTTTCCTTCTCCAATGTGTCAGGAATCAACCCAGTTTCTGTCAATTCTTTTAGTGTAGCCAAGCTCGCTGCAGCGATTACAGGATTTCCTCCAAAAGTGGTTATGTGACCGAGGGTCGGATTGTCTTGCAAACTCGCCATTAACTCCTTGGATGCCACAAATGCACCTACTGGTAGTCCACTGGCCATTCCTTTTCCCAAGACCAAAATATCAGGTATACAATTGTATTGTTCAAAGGCGAACAAGGTCCCTGTTCTACCAAAGCCCGGTTGTATTTCGTCTAATATCAACAATGCGCCCACTGCATCGCAACGTTCTCGTACTTTCTTTAAATACCCATGGTTTGGTAGAATAAAACCGGCTCCTCCTTGAATGGTTTCCAAGATGACCGCTGCTGTTTTCTCAGTAATTCTTTCAAGTTCGACCGTGGCATTGAAATGAATAAAGCGAATGTCGGGTATCAACGGGCGAAAGGGACTTTTTCGTGCTTCGTAGTCGGTAACACTGAGACTTCCCATTGTATTTCCATGATAGGCCCTATGTGCAGAAATAATCTGTGAACGGCCCGTGAAACGCCTTGCAAGTTTCAGGGCACCTTCGATGGCTTCGGTACCCGAATTTACTAAATAAGTAGTTTCCAAAGGGGCAGGTAAAAGAGAGGCCAATAATTTTGCGTACTCGACCGCCGGGGCCTGTACGTATTCCCCATAGACCATGACGTGCATATATTTTTCAGATTGCTTCTGAACTGCTGCCACAACTTTCGGATGACAATGACCCAAGCTGCAGGCAGATACGCCTGCTACAAAATCTAAATGAGCTTTACCGTCGGTATCATAAATATAGCTCCCTGCAGCACTCGCCACTTCCATCGCCAAAGGGTGGGGCGTTGTTTGCGCCTGGTATGTATAGAAGTCTTTTTTCATGAAGACGGCTTATCAGTGCTCTTTGTCCTTTGTTAGCTTTAATTTAGCTTTGGGAGCGTCCACTTTCACTTGCTTTATCCTGCCAACTGTCTTTTTACGTTTCGGTACGGAATCGTCTGGTGGTTCTGAGGGTTCAATATTATTTACAGGATCTGCTTCGTTCAATAAGCGGTCTTCTTCCTCGGCATCGATATCGATCGGATTGTTTACGCCATTGATTATGACCAGTTCAATAGCGTTGTCGTCTTCATCGAAAATTTCATCCTTGCTACGTATTCGTTCTTCCCCCCGCCAAATAAAACCTTTGAGTTTTGGGTTTTTCTCTGGGAGCATTTCTTGCGGAGATATTTCCCCATCGGGATCGGTAAAGAAGGTAAGGTCTTCGACATCGTTATTGGCCATGATCATATTGATCTTGCTACAAATTGTTTTGTTGACCCCGATCAATTCGTCATCGTCGTCATACATATAATAAATAACCTCTGTATTCTTTACGAGGTCTATATATTTTAGTTCGTTTTCTATGAATTTCCCGAAGAGATCTTTCCCCTTTGCTTGGTTAAAACCTACTTTGCCAATCGTATCTTGTGAGATAATAAAAGCGTTGTCAAGTACCTTTAAGGAATCTAGCTTTTCTGTTTTTAGGTCGGTTAGAAGGTGAATACTATCGCCCGTCATCTGATTTTCTCCATTCCATAGGATAGGGGCTCTAATCAATTGAGTAATACCCGTTTGTTCCTCAGAATGAATAGAATCACATTTTCCGCTGAGGTCGGTCTTATAGAATTTTGCATTTCGAAAAGCGCGAAGTATGCGATAATCAGGTATTCCTGTAATCATTAGGGTATCTCCGTGTATGTAAAGGGAGTCTTGTTCTACCAAATTGATTGCAACTGCTCTTTTGGTGGCGAAAACAGAATCTTTTGCCTTAAAGACCTCGGCATAGTGAGCCCTAATGATTCCTTTGTTTATGGTATCTGTAACGGTAATATTATTCGTAGCGGAGGCAAACTCGGATGCTTTGTCAAAGTAAACGCTATCTCCCTCAATAATACGATTATTGTAATCGATACGCGTGTTTTTGATGCCGTAGCCACTTTCAATCTTGGTATCATAAAAACCGCGTTCACAATACATCTTATAAGTATCCCCGGTAATAGTTGAGGGGCCGTACATATAGGCGTTTTTTGAGCTTGTATAGTAATCAAGTTGCTCTGAATCGAGCGTGTATTCTGGATTTTCAATGTGTACACTGTCTAGAAACTGATATTTTTCTATTTCCATAAAATACCGTCCTATTTCACTGGTAAGGGTATTCGCAGAATCGATGATAGTGCCAAAATCTTGGTAATAAGCCTCTTGCTTTTCTCGATCGAATCGCAAGGTATCGGTGGTGAGGGTCATTTCGGTACCCTCCTCTGTTTTATTTTTTAGCAGGACATTCTCATAGGCTTTGGCCAATTGAATTTCGCCATCATAGTCGATCTTACCGCTTGTTAATAATACAGAATCACCTTGCTTCATACGCACATTTCCAATGGCCCGTAAACGATTCTCCTTGTTGTAGTGAATCGCAATATCGCACCACATATCGGCCCCCTTGTGTTCGAACTGTACTTGTTTTTCATCTTTGCTGAAAATTAAGGCGCCCGGAAATTTTTCTTCATCCTTTGTAAAATTCCCTCCATGCACCACTCTTATTTTTGTGGTATCGATTTCTTGTTCTTCTTGGGAGAAACTAGGGTGGCAAACAAATAGAAAAAGCAGGAAGTAAAGTAACTTGTTCAAGCTTGAAATTTTTCCCAAAAATAGGATATTTTAACGCAGTAGTCGCTGGTTTAGGATAGTTTTAGGACAGATGACATCTATGAAGGTATTCGTTGTGGTCGCGACCAATGAAAAGCTATTCGATTTGAATTGGCCGTTGCCCTTGCTTGTAACGCGCTCCAAAACCTGAATTATTCGGCTCATAAGGCATATCAAGTGTAACGTTGGTGCCTTCTATAGGGATGGCATGCTCCTTTTCCAAGGCCCAAAAAATACCGTTTAGGGCTATTTTTCGCACTTCCGGAATTTTAAAATCATAGGGATGGCCCAAGGTCGTAAAGAACACGCGTGCTTTTTTTCCGGAGCTACCGGTATAACTTTTGGTCCAAGCAACGGGGTTGGTCAATGGAAATTTATCTAAGTTTCCATCCATTTGATGCTTTGATCGTAAGGAAGTGCCCTCCAAAATTGGAGTGCTATCGCCATACAACTCCCAATCGCCCCCATCAACATGATAGAGCCAAGAATAGGCGGTCAAGGTTTGAAAACCATTCAATATAGGGTGTTTTGCGCTATCTACCTTTGTTATTTGGGTCAGCGGTTTTTCCCCATCATCAAAATGTCCGTGATGCGTAATCCATCGTTGCCCGAACACTTTGGTGGGCCATTCGTCGTTCCAATAGGCCAAGGAATCTTGCTCGTATTTAAAGGCATGGGTCGTAGTTCGAAACCCCACGATGGGCTTCCCTGATTCCACATACTCGGTAATAAACCTGCGTTCTTTTTCCGGTAGGGTTCGAAAACGCGTAAAAAGCACCAATAAATCGGCTGTTTTTAAGGCCTCTAAACCTGCGATATGGTCTGTTCTATTAGGAGCTATATAGCCGTTGCTATCAAGGGCATAACAAAGGGTGACCTTTGCTCCAAGCTCTCGCTTTGCCAATCGCGCCAACATGGGCATCGACTCTTCGGAGCGGTATTCTTCATCACCAGTAACGAAAACAATATGTGGCGTTTCTTTGGTTGGCGGTTCCTCCGTATTTTTAGAAGGAACGGAGGTGGCGCCTTGTTTTTTATGTTCGTTACATGCAAAACAGGATAGAATCAATACTACACCTAAAAGGCAAGGCAATTGCATGTTCGAAAAAAGTATGCTACGGGCTTTACTCATCTGGATGTAATTTTAGAAGTTCATCTGGGGTCCAGAAACCTTCTTTGTCTTTGGTTGCCTCCCGTACTTTTTTTACGGTTTCTGGATCAATAACCGAGGCTTTATTGCCGAAAGCATTGCGTACGTAGGTAAGTACTGCGGCAATCTCATCGTCTTTTAAGATATCTCGAAATGCCAACATTGGCACCTGTCCTTCGTAATGAATGCCCATTACATCCATGGGGCCATAGAGCCCGTTTAAGGTTAATTTGATTAGGCGTTCTTCATTACCCAATACCCAATTCTGGTCTACCAGGGTGGGGTATCCGCCGGCCTGCAACCCGCCTCCGTTTTCTTGATGGCAGGTAACACAGTACCCCTCGGTCTCATAGATTTTTTTACCCTGCTTAAAGCGCTCAAAAGCAACGCCTTTTAAATGGGAAGCGATGGCTTTTTCCGAATCCTTCTCTTTGAACACCCCGGAGAGTCTAGTGCCAGCAAAATCGAATGCGCCTTGCATCCAACTATCCAATTCCTTTTCTTTGGCCTTAGACAGTATTTTTTCACCCTCGGTTTTATCCATCCAAGAAGCGGCTACAATCGCCTCTAGGCGTACCCTACCATGTGGGTCGCTCGCTGCGGAGAGCAGTAGGTTTTCTTGGTCGTTTACTTGATGCCCACTATAACGTAAAACCCTTGTAGCGGCAGCCCTTGCCCTATGGTCGTTGGCAGAAAGTAATTTTTGGAGCAGGGTATTATCGATTTTGTTAAGACCCCAAGAGACCCATAAGGCTTCTAATAAATGGTGTTCATATTGGGGCGTGGAGGTGTCTAATTCCTGTACCCACTGTTGCAGTTTAGGGAGCACCTCGTCTGCACCTCTTTCGCGTAACACCCTACGTGAACGATAGCGAACCCGGTATTCGGGTAGGGTAAGGTTGTCTAAAAGTTGCTCAATGGAGGCGTCGGCTACTTTCGCAGGTTGCAATAAGGGTCTAGAAGGGTAGGTGATACGGTAAATACGGCCATGCACATGGTCGCGCAAAGGATCCCTGGCATTGTGCTGCATATGACCAATCAATACATTATGCCAATCAGCGAGGTAGAGAGAGCCGTCAGGTGCAAATTCAATGTCCACTGGTCTAAAATTAGGGTCGGTACTGGTTAATAAGTCTTGTCGATGCTTCGTTTTATACCCTGTTCCGTCTTCTTGCATCTTGTGTTGCTTTAATCCTAAAAATCCGATGGTATTTCCTATAAGCATATCGCCCTGTACTTCATTGGGAAAATGCCGGCTAGAGATGAACTCCAAGCCCGAAGTTGGTCGTACTTGGTGGTCTTTTTCAATGAGGTCTTCTGTTAAGGGCGATGCCATCCCGTATATTGACTTTAACGTACTTGGCATCATCCAGTTTACTTTGGTACCTGAAGTCTGTAAAAAGAAATCCTGTCCCCAATCGTCAAATGCAATTCCCCAGGGGTTTGGAATACTAACCTGAGCGACCCGCTCTAATCGTTTACGCTGAGGTGCATAGCGATAAAACCCGCCATTGGTGGCTCGTACCGGCCCGTATGGGGTTTCGACATTGGTATGTAAAAAGACTCCTTCTGCCATGTATAATGCTCCTGAAGGATCCGCGCAAAACGCGGAGATTGCGTGGTGGGTATCGTGGTCATCAAAACCACTCAGAATAATTTCTGAGGTGTCGGCCTTGTCATCCCCATCGGTATCGGTATACAGTTTTAAATTGGTTCCCCGACTTACATACACGCCCTCAGGAGCAAATTCAAAGCCAATCGGCAGGTGCAGGTCATCTAAGAAATTAATTTGTTTATCGGCTTTTCCATCGCCATTGGTATCTTCTAAAATAATCAATTTGTCGGAAGGTCGTTGATCTCCTGGGCGGTAATGGGGATAAGAAGGCATTGTGGCCACCCAAAGCCTACCCTTATTATCAAACGAAATTTGAACGGGATTCGCCAAGTCGGGAAACTCCTTTTCAGAAGCGAACAATTCAATCTCATACCCTTTCGGAAGGCTGAATGTTTTTAAGGCATCGTTACCATACAAATAGTTGGCAGGGTCCTCCGAATCGCCCATTTTGAAATTGGTCTCAACGGCTGGCAGTTGGGTCGTTTTTTGCTCAGCAGCCTGATAATCATAGGTTTCCCCATTCGCCACCGCCCATATCGCCGAATCTCTAATAGCGGTCAATTCTCGAATTTTCTTCAATTCAAAGGGGTAATTATCTGGCCCATAAGGGGCGTGCCGGCGCCCATATACATGTACCCCGTTCGGAATTTTATAATCATTGTGCCAATAAAAGTTCTTATCGTTTATCGCCTTGGTCAATTTCATTTGATCGATTTGCTTGCCTTTTTGGCCACTACCGAACAATTCGTCGGCAAGAAAATTCGCTAGTTTTTGATATCCCTCTGAATTAAGTTGAAATCCATCGATGGTAAGCGGTTCACTTTGGCTGAACCATTCTTTGCTGGGGTGGAAAACATCGATAAACAAGACTTCATTTTGCGCGCTTATCTCTGACATGGCCTCGGTATACAGCGATAGGTTCTTGTTTTCCTCGACACCATTGGGCAGGTCGTAAGATTCAGATAGATTTTCATAGGCAATAGGGGAGACCAATACCAAGGTCGGTGGGGTAGAGTCATTGTATTTTTGAGTACGCGTATGCGTTATAAAGGCATTCAGTTCTTTTTTAAAGTTTTCCAGGCCTTCTTGACCTTCGAATGACTCATTATAGCCAAAAAAAGCGATGATTATGTCGGTCGATAAACGTTTTAACCATTGATCTGGTTTTTCAAATACTCCTTCACTCCCCGAGTTTTTTGCCAATTCGGTCTGGAAAGCCGCTGCGCCTTCAAAGGCCCATGGGTCCATTCTTCCTGAATGCGGCCGAAAACCCGGGGTATTGCCACCATCGCCCATATTCCTAATGACGAGTTTGTTTTCTGGAAATCGTAGGTGTAATTCCGTTTCAAAATGACCATAGTTCATCATTCTGGAGCTCAAATTATTTCCAAGGAGTACAATGTGATTTCCTTTTTCAAGCTGAATTTTGCCCTGCTGCTTTGTACTGCAGCCTGAAATACTAAAAATTAGTGACAAGGCAGCGTATGCAAGGCTTTGTCGTATCAAATTCTTCCTGTTTTTCATTGTGTTTTTGGTGTGTGGTCCTCCTAAATATAAGAAATAAAAAAGCCACTCGAAAGTGGCTTGTAAGTCTGTAAGCAGAAACTTTTTAGATTGCTTTAAAATGGTCTTTTTATGGCTGTATTTTGCCTTTTTTAAACAATTTCCTACCGATGAATGGTCTGGGTGCGGTCGGGCCCTACCGAAACTATTTTAATAGGCACTTCCAATTCTTTTTCAAGGTAGGCAATATAGGCGTTAAGACCTGCCGGAAACTGGTCTGGTGACTGCATTTTTGTAAGGTCTTGCGACCAGCCATCCATTTCGGTGTAAATGGGTGTAACGTTTTCAGGGTTTATGTTATAGGGGAGGTGCGTAATAGTGGCCCCTTTATAGTTGTAAGCCGTGCAGACCTTTAATTTGTCGAAACCGCTTAACACGTCACCTTTCATCATCATTAAGGCGGTTACCCCGTTTATTTGTACCGCGTATTTCAAAGCCACAAGATCCAACCATCCGCATCTTCGAGCACGACCAGTGGTTGCGCCAAACTCATTGCCGACTCTTCCCATCGTTTCCCCATCGGCATCGAATAATTCCGTTGGGAATGGTCCACTGCCCACACGTGTGGCATATGCTTTAAAAATTCCAAAAACTTCACCGATTTGGTTAGGGGCTACTCCAAGTCCGGTACAGGCCCCTGCTGCCGTAGTATTGCTCGAGGTAACATAAGGGTAAGTGCCAAAGTCGATATCCAATAAGGAACCTTGGGCACCTTCGGCCAATATCTTCTTCCCGTTCTTTTGTGCTTGATATAGGTATTCCTCGCTATCTATGAAGGCAAGTTTTTTCAATTCCTTGATAGCCGCAAAGAAATCGGCCTCGAGTTCTTCTAGGTCATATTCGAGTTGTACGTCGTAGTACGAAATCATCGATTCATGCTTGTCGGCCAAGGAACGGTATTTTTCTTCCCAATTATCCATTTCCAAATCCCCTATACGCATACCGTTACGTCCGGTTTTATCCATATAAGTGGGGCCTATTCCTTTTAAGGTAGAACCTATTTTCGCTTTTCCCTTAGAGGCTTCCGAAGCGGCATCCAGTAAACGATGTGTTGGCAAAATCAAATGGGCTTTTCTAGAAATCAACAGTTTTGAACTGAAGTCAAGGTTGAATTGCTGCAGATTGTCAAGTTCTTTCCGGAAAATTACGGGATCTATTACTACTCCGTTACCTACAACATTTACCGCGTTTTTATGAAAAATTCCCGAAGGTATGGTGTGTAGTACATGTTTAATACCGTCAAATTCTAAGGTATGTCCCGCATTGGGACCGCCTTGAAACCTTGCGATAATATCATAGTTATCGGTAAGTACATCGACGATTTTCCCTTTTCCCTCGTCTCCCCATTGTAATCCTAGTAGTAAATCTACCGCCATTGTAAAATGCTTGTTTTTCGGTTAGTGGTCTTCTTTTTGTTCTTCTTTATTACGCGTACCATAGAAATAAAGTGAATGATTGTTGATTTTTATATCAAAAACCTCTTCTATGGTCTTTTTGATCGATTGAATACGAGGATCACAGAATTCGACAACCTCTCCAGTGTCGGTAAGGATTACATGGTCGTGTTGCCGATCGAAATATGATTTTTCATATTGGGCCTGATTTTTTCCGAACTGATGCTTTCGAACCAACTTACAATCCAGTAAAAGCTCGATGGTATTGTACAAAGTAGCGCGACTTACCCTGTAATTCTTTATTTTCATATTGATATAAAGCGACTCAATATCAAAATGCTCATCACTTTCATATATTTCCTGAAGGATTGCATACCGCTCGGGAGTTTTTCTATGTCCGTTATCTTGTAAGAACGCTGTGAATACATTCTTTACAATTTCCTGATTTTTATCGTTTGCCATAACCTTGGTTTCGGTACATCAATTCGCAAATGTACAGTTAAATTTTGATTGGTGAAACCTTAACTAGTACCTCTTAAGAACAATATTGTTTCCTTTAAAAGAGCGGTTTAAGAAAGCAGCTCAAAACACTTGATAAGAACAGTAAGGCGCTTCTTTTGCATTGATAAGTTTTTTATCCTTTGTTTTCAACAACATGACATAATCTAAGAAATGTCGAAAAAATGACAGGTTTAAATTCGGGTAACCTTGTCAATGCCATCAATTTGTTTCAGATTTTGCATCAGTTTTTTCAGAATACTGTTGTTTTTTACGACCACAGTTATACTTCCGGTAAAAGTTTCCCCTTCTGTACTAAAATTCAGATTTCGCATGTTTACATGCATATTGTTAGAAATCATTTCGGTAATATCGCTTACCAGCCCCAAGTTGTCGATACCGGTAAGCTTTATTTCTGACTTGAACTCTTGCTTGGACGAATCGATCCATTTTGCCGAAATAATACGATAGGCGTAATTGCTCTGTAATGAAATAGCATTGGGACAGTTTTTTTTATGCACTTTTATTCCTTCGGAAACACTTACAAAACCAAATACTTCATCTCCCGGAATGGGGTTGCAGCATTGTGATAGTTTGTAATCTAGTTTTTCTTCCTCTTTTCCGAATACCAGCATATCGTACTTAGAGGTAATTTCATCTTTATTGATGTCTTCCGGGCTAGGATTTCTACGAATTTTATTCTTGAAGAAATTTATAAAGGCATTGCTATACGACGAGGCAAAATCCTTTATCATCTGGTTATCAATGGCGCCGATGCCTACCCGGTAGAACAGGTCAAGACTAGTCTTTAACTTGAAATAGCTGACCATCTTGTTCACAGTATCCTCGTTCAAGGTAATTTTTTGGGTCTTCAACTTGCGTCGCAAGACCTCTTTTCCATCTAGTGCGATGGCTTTTTGCTCGTCTTTTAACGAAGATTTTATCTTGGCCCGGGCCCTTGCCGTCGTTGCATAATCGAGCCAGTTTTGGTTGGGTTTGGCATGATCCGAAGTAATGATTTCCACTTGGTCACCGCTGCTGAGGGTAGTATTTAAGGGAACCAGTTTCCCATTTACTTTGGCACCCCTGGTTCGCATACCCACTTCGGTATGGATGTGGAAAGCAAAATCGAGTGGGGTAGCCCCCTTTGGTAACGATTTTAGCTCTCCTTTTGGTGTAAAAACAAAAATTTCCTTTGCATATAGGTTTAATTTAAATTCCTCTACAAAATCGACTGCATTCGTATTTGAACTTTCCAGCGCTTCTTGCAAACGATTGAGCCACATTTCAATGCCCTGTTCTTTCTGGTCTCCATGTTTGTATTTAAAATGCGCCGCATATCCCTTTTCCGCAATTTCGTGCATCCGCTCACTTCGTATCTGAACTTCTACCCACCTTCCTTTAGGGCCCATAACGGTAATGTGCAATGCTTCATAACCGGTAGATTTCGGGGAGGAGATCCAATCCCGAAGACGCACGGGGTTCGGGGTGAAGTGGTCGGTGACGATGGAATAAATTTTCCATGCCAGAAATTTTTCATTCTGCCGGTCCGATTTATAAATAATACGAATTGCGAACTTATCGTAAATTTCGTCAAAGCCCACATTTTGGGCTTTCATTTTTCGGCGCATCGAGAAAATAGATTTCATACGCCCTTTAAGTGTATAGTTAAGCTTTTCCTCGTCTAGCGAATTCTCGATTACTTTTTTAAAAGCATCGATATAGGCTTGCTGCTCCTCTTTCGATTCTTCAATTTTCCCTTGAATATCGTCATACACCTCGGGTTCGGTATACTTAAGGCTCAGGTCTTCGAGCTCGGTCTTAATATTGTAAAGGCCGATTCGATGCGCCATTGGCGCATAAATATAAAGGGTTTCCGAAGCTATCTTCACCTGTTTATGCTCTGGCATCGAATCCATCGTGAGCATATTGTGGTAGCGATCGGCAATTTTGATGATGATTACACGAACATCATCATGAAGGGTAAGTAGCATTTTTCTGAAATTCTCCGCTTGCTGGGAGATGTTCATGTCTTTCTTAAGATGCGCAATTTTTGTAAGTCCGTCTACGATTCGGGCGACCGTTTCTCCGAACATGCGTTCAATATCGTCCAAAGTATATTCGGTATCCTCAACGACATCATGAAGCAGTGCAGAAGCAATTGAAACAGCATCGAGACCAATCTCGGAAGCTACGATCTTAGCTACTGCAATGGGATGAAATATATAGGCTTCTCCCGATTTTCTACGTTGTTCTTTGTGCGCATCCAACGCAACCTCAAAGGCAGACCTAATAAGTTTTTTATCGGAAGTGGTTAGGGTTTGATAACTTATTCGAAGCAGTTCTTTATACTGCCTGGTAATCTCTTTATTTTCTATTTCCAATGCGGCCTCTGTCATCTATATTAAAAGTAGCACAATCCTATAGACTATACAACAAAAATTGTGACGGTTCAGCGTGAATTGCAGGGACTTTATCGTGGTCTTCGGTCTTCACCTTTTTTCTTGGTTAAATCTGGGAAAATAACAGCCTAGCGCTTTAAGTTTCGAATTCGCTCTATTAGGGGTGGATGCGAATAATGGAGAAAAACATAGGCAGGGTGCGGGGTAAGGTTACTTAGACTGTTTTTCGATAGCTTTTTAAGGGAACTGATCAACGGTTGTGCCATGTATGTATTTTTGGCATAATCATCTGCCTGGTATTCAAAGGTTCTTGAGAGGTGGTTCATAACCAGGCCGGTTAATTCGGAAATTGGACTGTAGAGTACTCCGAAGCCGATTAAAGCCGCATGAAAACTGGGCTGGCTTACTCCAATTGCCATAGAAACTTCGGGGTTGTTGATAAAAAGGGACAGTAAAAACAACGTTGCCCCTGTTAGCAAAATTGATGCGCTTAGGTTAAATAGAATATGCTTGCGTTTGTAATGCCCCACCTCATGTGCCAACACAGCTACAATTTCTTCTTCTTCCAAATCGCTGATAAGGGTATCATACAATGTTACTCGTTTTTCCTTTCCGAAACCTGAAAAATAGGCGTTGGCCTTAGTAGATCTTTTTGAACCATCGATTACAAAAATGTTTTGCAAATCAAAACCGACCTTTTGCGCATAGCCTTCTATTTTTGCTTTAAGACTACCTTCTTCTAGAGGAGTTTGTTTATTGAACAAGGGGACAATCAACTTGCTATAGAATAAGTTCATCACCAAACTAAAAATCGCTACAAGACCCCACGCATAAATCCAAAATTGATTTCCTGCCCATTGGTAGAACAACATTATGATGGTCAAAATAGCACCTCCTAGAATGGCCATCATAAACCACCCCTTTATCTTATCAATAAAAAATAGCTTTTTACTGGTTTTATTAAAACCGAATTTCTCTTCGATTATAAAAGTTGCGTAATAGGAAAATGGAAGCGTAATAATATTGCTACCAATGATTATGATTCCAAAAAATAACAATGCCATGGTAATAGGGTGATCCGTTATGGCTCGCGCGATATGGTCAACCCACTCAAAACCTCCGAAGACTAAAAAACAGAGCGTAAGTAAAAGGGAAAAAACCGCACTCACCAATCCAAATCGATAGTTCGTCTTCTTATAAGATTGGGATTTTTGATACTCAATGGTATCATACACATCCTTAAGCTCTTCTGGTATCGGATGGTTGTAGCGCGACGCGTTTAAATAGTTGAATAGTACTTCTACAAGAAATTGAAGCAATAAGATTCCTATAATAACGTAATAAAGGGTATTCAATACGGTTTGTTTGGTTGCCAAGCAGATTATTGGAAACTTCGTTGGCGTTTGCCCTCAAAGATAAGTATTGCGGCCGAGACCGAAACGTTCATCGAGTCTATTTCGCCTTGCATCGGTATAAGAACATTTTGGTTCGAATTTTTGAGCCAAGTATCGGAAAGTCCGGTAGACTCCGTGCCTACCACAATTGCGGACGGTCCTGTAAAATCAACGGTCACATAGGATACAGAAGCTGAAAGGGCCGCACAGTATACCTGTATTTCGTTCTTTTTTAAAAATTGTAGTACTTCGTCTGTGGTGCCTGTTGCAAGCTGGTTCGTAAAAAGGCAGCCTACACTTGATCGTATAATATTGGGGTTGTAGAGATCCGTTCGAGGATTGGCTATAATAACGGCGTCGAGTTTTGCGGCATCGGCGGTACGTAAAAGGGCACCTATATTGCCCGGTTTCTCAGGGGCTTCCGCTACTAATATCAACGGTTTTTTAGTCGACAGCTTTAAATTGGTTAAGGTGTGCGAAGTAGCATTTACAATCGCGATGATACCTTCTGTACTTTCCCGGTAGGCGATTTTTTGATATACCCCCTTAGAAACTCCAGCAAATTGGGGAAGTGTTTCTGTCCCATCAAAAAAACTGGTAAGTTGCGTTTCAGAAACAAAATCACTTTGAAAAAAAATCGTTTCAATAGTGTATTTTGCCTTTAATGCAAGTTTTAATTCGCGAATACCCTCTAATACAAAAAGCCCTGTTTTTTTTCGTTCCCTTGATTTCTCTTGAAGTGAACATATTTTTTTGACAAGTGGGTTTTGCACGCTAGTGATTTGCTTAATTTCGTACATACGGCAAATGTAAATAAAACGGATTTGCTGCGACTTACTATGAAACATAAAACAACAACCAATGAGACAATTTTTTGTAATAATTGCCCTTTTATTTTTCGTTCAATGCAAGGAGGCGCCTAAAACAATGTCTGCCAAGGAGGAAGCAGCTCCGGAAAGCGTCGCTGCTACAGAAACCTTGTACCCCGAAAGCTTGGCCAAAGTTTTTGAAACGCACGGTGGCTTGGATGCATGGAAAAGCAAACGCACTTTAATCTATGACCTGCCCAAACCGAATGGGGCCGAAACGCATACGACAGATTTGTACTCAAGAAAGGACAAAATTGAAATGGGCGCAATCAGTATGGGTTTTGATGGAAAAGAAGTATGGCTAATGGATCAGGAAGATGCCTATAAAGGAGACGCTATTTTTTATCACAATCTCATGTTTTATTTCTACGCCATGCCCTTTGTGTTGGCCGATGATGGTATAACTTATACAAACACCGATGCCCTTGTATTCGAAGGTGTTTCGTATCCTGGAATACAGATCTCCTATGGTGACGGAGTGGGCACTTCACCAAAAGATGAGTATTTCATTCATTATGACCCAGCTACAAATCAAATGGCGTGGTTGGGATATACGGTTACATACCGAAGTGGCGAAAAGTCGGACAATGTGAAATGGATACGCTATGGGGATTGGATGAAGGTCGATGGATTGTTAATGCCCAAAACCCTCACATGGCATGCCTATGAAGGGCGCGAAATCAAAGAGGCCAAGAACAACTATACCTTTGAAAACGTTTCGTTCGATACCGAATCGAAGCCTGCGGATTTTTATGCCATTCCTGAAAATGGCAAAGTGGTAACAAAGAAAGAATAATACTTTTTTTAAGTAAATTGTCATTTCAAATTAATGGAAACTATGGAAGTCTTGTTGTTCGGAATAGCGAAGGATATCGTGGGGCAAACGCTGTATTCATTGGGAGATAGTGTTGATGGGCCGAATTCTGTTTTGGAATTGAAGCAACATATGGTGCAACAGTTTCCCGAATTTGGTAAATTGTCTTCCCTGGCCATTGCGGTTAACAGTGAGTATGCCGCGGATGATGTATCTTTGAAACAGGGCGATGAAATTGCAATTATCCCGCCCGTAAGCGGAGGCTAATGATAGAACCTATAATTGAAATAGTAGATCAACTAGATCCCGGAAAGGTATATCAAGAACTATCCCATCCTAAAAGTGGTGGTGTATGCGTTTTTGTAGGTGCCGTGCGCGATAGTACAGAGGGAGAGGAGGTCGTCTCATTGGAATTCGAGAGTTACCAAAGCATGGCACTTAAAGAAATGAGGAAAATCGCCTTGGAAGCTGCCAAGAAATGGGAGTTGAATGCCGTTGTCGTTCGGCATGCGGTCGGTGCGAAGGAAATAGAGGAAGCGGTAGTGGTGGTGGGTGCTTCGGCGCCTCATCGCGATGCCTGTTTTCAGGCTTGTAGATACCTGATCGATACCTTAAAAGAGCGTGTCCCTATCTGGAAAAAGGAATACTTTAAAAATAAAACGGTGTGGGTTTCGGCACATCCGTAGGAAGAACCTCTTCTATTGGTCCATAACCTAGGTATACAGCTTCGGTGTTACCTTTTGCCAAAATAACTATGAACAACGAATTATCACATATCGATGAAGCGGGAAATGCCAATATGGTCGATGTTTCCGGGAAAAATACTACCACTCGAATGGCAATGGCCTCTGGTTTGGTCACCTTTCCGGAAACGGTATTCCGTACCTTGGCAGACCAAGATTTTTTAGGAGCTAAGGGAAGCATTCTACAAACAGCAGTGATAGCTGGGATACAAGCGGTCAAAAAAACGGCTGACTTGATACCACTCTGTCATCAATTGAGCCTTTCGAAAATACAGATCGATATTCAGCCGGTAGATCATGCACTTAAAATTGTATGTACGGTAAAATGCAACGAACGAACGGGCGTGGAGATGGAAGCACTAACAGGAGTTTCGGTAAGCGCTTTGACGATTTATGATATGTGTAAGGCCTTGTCACATGACATTCAGATAACAGCAGTGCAACTCGAAGAAAAAACAGGAGGAAAAAATGATTTCAACCGCTAAATTATATGGATTGGTACTTTCCGGAGGAAAAAGTACCAGAATGGGTACCGACAAGGGGTTGATTCCCTATCATGGTATTCCGCAAAGAGAACATTTGTACCAATTGTTGAATACGGTCTGCGAAGAAACATACATCAGTATTCGGGCGGATCAGGTTGCGGAATTACCATCGGATATGAAGCCTATTTTAGATGAAGACACATATCGTGGTCCTTACAATGGCCTATTATCGGCGCACAATCAATATCCCGATGTTGCTTGGTTGGTGCTGGCTTGCGACCTTCCGTTGATGGACCAAGAGGCACTTCGGCAACTAATTTCTGAACGAGATGCAGCTTTGGTGTCCACCGCTTTTGCACAGCAAGAAAACCCGTTACCAGAACCCTTATGCGCTATTTGGGAGCCAGAAGCGCTGAGCACTTCTATTGAATACCTTGCTGGTGGCGCAGGTACCTGTCCCAGAAAGTTCTTGATCAATCATGATCAGGTGAAATTGGTATTTCCGAAGAACCCAAATACCTTGTTGAATGCCAATTCGGAAGAAGATTATAAAGAGGCACTTGGAAAACTATAAAGGAGTAGGGAATGCATGAGGAACGTTATAACCGACAACTGATTCTTAAAGATTTTGGTCCGGAGGCACAACAAAAGCTAACAGATGCCAAGGTGTTGGTCGTAGGGGCCGGTGGCTTGGGAGTCCCGGTACTTACCTATCTAAATGCAATGGGGGTCGGCACCTTAGGCGTCGTAGACAATGATGTTGTGGCACTCTCAAATTTGCACAGACAGGTACTTTACAACGAATCGGATGTAGGGATGCTAAAGGTAAAAGCCGCCATACGTGCCCTAAGTTCCCAAAACAAAACGACACGCTTTCATGGGTATGAAACTTTTCTGGCAAAAGAGAATGCCTTGGAAATTATTGCCGATTATGACTTGGTAATCGATGCTACCGACAACTTCCCTACACGTTATTTGATCAATGATGCCTGTGTACTGCTGAAAAAGCCTTTTGTATATGGTGCGTTGCATGGCTTCGAAGGGCAGGTAAGTGTTTTTAATTACCAAGATGGCCCTACCTATCGTTGCTTGTATCCTACCATGCCAAAAGCCGATGAGGTACCCAATTGCAATGAGCATGGGGTATTGGGAATTATTCCCGGGATCGTAGGCAACTTTCAGGCGTTAGAAGCGGTAAAAGTACTTACAGGGGTAGGGCAGGTGCTTTCTGGGAGATTACTTTTATACAATGGCTTAGACGCTGTCTTTCAAAAAATAAAATTTTCACAAAACCCTGAAAATAAGCTGCGTACCGAATTGGAAACCAATTACGATTTTGAGTGCGAGGTGCCTATTCAGTCTATAGCTCCAGCCGATTTCCTTGTTTTGAACGAAACAACCCAGTTACAAATTATTGATGTACGCACATTGGCCGAATATGAAGTGGGGCATTTGGAAAATAGTCTTCATATTCCCCTGGCTAATCTTAGTTCGCGTACTGCTGAAATAGACCAGCATGTGCCTGCCTACTTTCTTTGCCAATCCGGAGTACGTAGCCAAAAAGCAATTGTCTTGTTGCAAGAATTAATGCCTACCAGCCAATTCATTGATATTTCTGGCGGAATGAATAAACTTCAAGTCGTTATTCGATAGATGAACTCAAGACGAGTTGGATCGTTACCGACTAAACTATATCAAAATCGCGGGCTAATTTTCTTGCTCTAGTTTCAAAATCATCTTTTCGGCGTTCGTGTTTTTTGAATCTAATGCGAGCGATTTTTTATAGTTTTCAATAGCCAGCGTAGTTTCGCCTAGTTTCATACAAGCCTCGGCGTAACTGTCATACGCATTTGAATTTTCTGGATATAACAACATATTCACCTTAAAAATAGCTTGTGCCAGTTTCATATTGTCCCCGTATAAGTACTCATACCCCACCGCATTTATATTGCCCACTGCGATTGCGGGATCTAAGGGATCCTTATCGAGCAAGGCTTTAAAGGCGGCTAACCCTTGATCAAATTCGCCCGCTACTAACCATTCCATTGGGAGTTTTACATCTTCGGCCAACTTGGCAAAGGTAGATTGTGTTTCTCCCGTATCGGGGTTGACGACAAGCATGTTTAAAAGTCCGCCTTCCCCTTCGCGCTTAAATTGTATCAGTCTGTCGTTTTCTCGTCTCACATAGGTACTATCGGATACCTGAAACAATTCGTTTGCCTCAAAACCCAAGCCTTTTCGATAAAGAATGCCATCTTTTTCATAGACTTCGATGAAGAGATTTTCATTCACTTGGTAGCGTCCGGCGATTTCCGATACGCCTTGGGCGTCCAACGCTCTTTTTTCGTATTTGGGTACATAATCATCCCATTCGTAGGTTAGGGCAACTGAACGAATCAGTTCAGAAATAAAATCAGGATGATTCGAATTTGTCAGTATTACGACTCCGTACCCCTTGTCTCTATGTGCCATCAATTCGCTTGAGAAACCTTCGTCCCAACCTCCATGTCCGAAGTATACCTCGTCTTTCTTATTATTAATAAAAACCCCAAGCCCTATAAACTCTGTAACGAAAGGGGTGAGCATTTTTTTACCCATTTTAGTGGATAGTACTTTGGTACTGGTACCTGCATATGTTTCTTGCAGGTCGATAGCAAATTTGGCAAGATCTTCCGAAGTGGTCCAGAGTCCGGCCGCTGCCATTTCCGGATAGGTATGTCTTTCTCCTTTGGTCATCTCACCATCGGGCAGGTAACCGGTAGCCGCAAGCGCCAGCTGAGCGCCTTCGAGCGGCTGTGCATAGGTGCTATGCTCCATACCTAAAGGGTCAAAAATCAATTCTTTCATGGCCGCCGGAAAGGTCTTGCCGCTAGCATCGATGACCATTTGTTGCATAATAGTAAAACCACCACCGGAGTAGCGAAAACTTTCTTCGGGCATTTTATCTACGAAGATGGGACCAGAATTTGCAGGGGGAGTTCCGTTGAGTACCTCTATTACAGAGGGAACCGGTAAATCCGGGCTATACCCCAAAAAACCATGAACAGTTAGTCCGCCTGTATGGCTCAAAAGATGTTTAAGGCTTACTTTTTTCTGCTTTGTAAATTCATTTTCTGGAAGTTGCCATGATGTGAGTTGGGAATTAATATCGCTCTCTAGATCCAGCATGCCCTGATCTACCATACGTAATGCCCCATAGGCTGCAACCGGCTTGCTAATAGATCCTGCTTGAAAAAGTGTCTTATCGGTCACAGGTTCCTTACGTTCTTTGTTCATTACGCCATAGGCCTTAGACCAAGCAACCGCCCCGTCTTTGATTACCGCAATACTTACCCCGGGTACACCGTAATGGTCCATGCGTTCTTCGATGGTCCACGTGGAATCACCTTCAATAAAAATTGGAGGAATAAGGTTGGTTTCTACTGCCGTTATTTTGTCGTCGACTACAACGGCCGTTTGCGTGTCTTTACAGGATGAGAACAAAGCTACTGCTAGCAGTAGTACAACTGTTTTTTTCATGATTGTTAATTTTGATGATGAATGGTTTACATTTTTTTGATCGGATTAAAAGTAAGGAATGTTTTCAAAGAAGCTAATCCCATTTTTTTAATAATAAATTTCTGCGGCTTTTTTGATAATCGTCATTTGTGTTTGTATCGAATTGCCCCTTCTATAATCGCTTTTTGTTTTGAAGGCCAATACCGCATCAATCGCTGGAAATACTGTAATGTTTTGACCTAAAGCCCCTTGGGCCGAGTAGGCTCCTTTGAGATTTGGTTCCTTGGTGTTTTCTATCAACCACCACATATAGTCATACCCCAAATCGAGGCCATCCTCTTTGAGGAACGGTACATTTTTCTGCGCTTCGTTATAGGATGTTCGTTGGGTTAACATATCATCGATCCAGTGCTGTGGAACAAGCTGTTTGTTTTTCCATCGTCCACGATGTAGCATTAGCATGCCTATGCGTGCCATATCCCGAGTAGAGAACCACATATGGTATGCCGGGAATTTTGATACGGTAGTGTCGCCGCTTTTTGTTTGCAATGAACGATCCCAATCTTGCATTTGCAACGGAACTGCCAATTGTGTTTCTATCTCATCATAGATGTTTTTTCCGGTTTCTTTTTCAAAGATGTGTCCGGCCAGGTTGAAATCCCAATTATTGAATAGCCAATAACTCCCCGGAGTTACAGATCCTCTTTCGGGGGCAAATTGGCGAAAATCACCACCATTGGCTCCGCGCAGGTATACGCCCGAGCGGGCAGATAGAACATCACGTATCGTCGCCTGTTTTTCAATCGGAAGTAAGTCGGATACATCGTCTATGCCCAAATCCTCCAATGTTTTGCTTAAATCTATCAGATTTCGTTCAACATAGTTGCCATACAACATCGTAAGAACACTTTTACGGCAAGAGGCGATATAGCTATTTTCTGCTACGTCACCATATTCGAGTACTACTTTCCCCTTATGTAGTAGTAAGAGTCCGGTAACATTGGTACTGTCGATTATATACCGTGTAAAGACCGAGCGTGCAGTAGGGCCCCACCCATCTACTTCCGGAGTTGCATTTACAACCCAGTTTTTATCTGGAAATATCTGCGCTTCCCCTTTGCAATTAAAAAGAAGAAAAGAGAGTAGCAGTATAAAAGAAATTTTCATTTATGGTTTTAAATGATCACTAGGGAACTACTTCTTAAAATTATCGACTGTATTACTTGCCATCATACTTCCCCATATACCGTTTCCAAAGTTTTGTTTGGTGGGTGTCTAGCGAGAGCTTTCGCCCATCAATAAAAGCATGAAGCAGTTGGTTGCCCCGCATATCTAAAGCGTCTCCTACCGAGATAAATAAAGTGGCACTTTTTCCCACGGTCAATGTACCATAGGCATCGTCAATTCCTAATATCTTAGCGGAATTCCCAGTGATTAAAGCTAGTGCTTTTTCCTTATCCAATCCTTGGGCGACGACCTGACCTGCATAAAAAGGCAGGTTACGTGTTTGAAAGTTACTGGCATCACCATTTTGAAGGGCTACCAATAGCCCGGCATCCGAAAGTAATTTGGGAAGCTTGTAAGGCAGGTCATAATCTTCATGGTCAAAATTTGGAAGGTTATGGGTAAACTGCACCAATACCGGAATGTTATGTTCTTTTAGAAAGTCTGTAACCTTATACGCATGGTAGCCGCCTACAAGAACGATCTGCACCGCTCCGGCATTTTTTGCCATGGTAATACCATCGATGATTTCCTTCTCTCCGTCGGCATACACATATAGTTTCTGGGAACCGTCAAAAATACCTTGCATGGCTGCAAAAGCTGGGTTCATTTCTTTGGAGGCACCCTTGCCATATGCGGCAGCCTCGTTCATAAAACTTTCCACTTCTGCAAGTTGCTCTGCGTACTTATCGTTTGCCTTAAACCCGCGTTCTTCGCCCATCCACCAGCGGCCTCTTCTAAAACTATTTGGCCAGTGCAGGTGAATCCCATCATCTACTTTCACGGCGGCATCTTCCCAATTCCATGCGTCGAACTGCACTATAGAGGATGTGCCTGATATTCGACCACCCTGCGGGGTAATCTGCGCAAGTAATACTCCGTTAGGACGCATACTTTCTACTACTTTTGATTCGGCGTTATAGGCAATTAAGCTGCGGACATGTGGAATGAGATCTCCAATTTCGTCTTGGTCGTTACTGGCTCTCACGGCATTTACCTCCACTAATCCAAGCGATTTGTTCGGAGCGATAAAACCGGGGTACAGGTGTTTGCCCGTAGCATCTATAACGGTACCCTTGGGTGTTTCATTTGTTCCCAAAGCGGTGATTTTTCCATTTTCAAACACCAAGGTGGCATTCTCAATGACGGTGCCATCACCAATATGTGCGAAGGCTCCCGTAATAGTAATCGCTTCTTTTTGTTCGGGAGCAGGTGTCTGTTGGGCGAGCCCTGACAATGAAACTCCCAGGAGTATGGTCAGATTAAAGATGAATTTTTTCATAATTAAATTTTTTAAGTTGCTTATTTTGAACTTGTAACTTGGCCTATTATAACGATTCGCAATGCATCAATTCTTTTTTCTTCATTTTTGGGGCCTGCATTTTGCCACCGCCCGATTTTTCTTTGAGCATCATATTGATGAGACGATTGCGTTCTTGTTTGACAGATTCGCGCATTTGTTTGTCTTTTTCAAGATCAAAATAGGTCGCGCCTTCAATGATGGTTTTCTCTGCTTTGGCATAAATAGATAGCGGATGGTCGCTCCAAAGCACTAAGTCTGCATCTTTCCCTACCTTAATACTCCCGGTACGGTCATCTAAATGTAATAGTTTTGCCGGATTAATGGTTACCATCTTCCAAGCTTCTTCTTCGCTCATACCGCCGTATTTGACGGTCTTACCAGCTTCTTGATTCAATCTTCTGATCATTTCTGCGTCATCGCTGTTGATAGCAACTGTAACGCCTTGCTTTTGCATGATGGCCGCATTATAAGGGATGGCATCATTTACTTCGAATTTATAGGCCCACCAGTCGCTGAAGGTACCGCCACCGGCCCCATGCTTGGCCATTTTATCGGCTACCTTATAGCCTTCTAGAATATGTGTAAAGGTGTTTACTCGAAATCCGAATTTCTCTGCAACCTTCATCATCATATTGATTTCGCTTTGTACATAAGAGTGGCAGCTAATGAAACGCTCTCCGTTCATTATTTCAACCAAGGTTTCCATTTCTTCGTCATGGCGAAACGGTTGCCCACTTTTCTTTTGCACTTCATACTCTTTGGCACGTTGAAAGTAATTCATGAATACTTGTTCTACTCCCATACGGGTTTGAGGGAAGCGACTAAAACTCTGCCAATTGCTCTGTTTTACATTTTCACCCAAGGCGAACTTGATAAATTTGGGGGAATTGTTATAAATCATGTTCTTGGCACTTTCGCCCCACTTTAGCTTTAAAATCGCCGAACGCCCACCAATGGGGTTGGCCGAACCGTGTAATAATTGTAGGGAGGTAACGCCGCCCGCGAGCGCGTGATAAATGCCCTTGTCTTCTGGATCTACCACGTCTTCCATTTCTACCTCTGCAGAAGAATTGTGTCCCGCTTCGTTGATCGATAAGGCTGCGATATGGCTGTGTTCGTCGATAATACCCGCTGTTAGGTGTTTGCCGGTAGCGTCGATTACTTTTGCTCCCCCCGCATTTAAATCTTTCCCGATCTTGGCGATTTTTCCATTTTTAACTAAGACATCGGTGCTTTCCAAAACCCCGCTCGCCTCGCTGGTCCATACGGTGGCATTCTTAAACAATAAGTTTTCCGTTTTGGGGATTGAATTATAACCGTATGCGATGTTGGGAAATTTTACTTCGACCAATTCGGGTTGTTCCTTCGCTTTCTTTTCTTCCTCTTCTTTTTCCTCGAAGCCCTTCGTTTTAATTGCCGAAAAATGCCCTTCATTTCCACTGGATAGTACCACTTTCCCTGTAAGCTTATCTGAAGATTTCGAGACGAGCCCGGTCATTCGGTAGTTGTTTTTATCCTTGTCGGCAAAAGAGAGCGCGATCCAGTCATTTTTATAACTGAATTTCGATGTAAGCTTAAGGGTATCTTGTTTTACAGAAACTTTTGGTTTCCCCGCTTCCCCGCTAATAGAAACCATAAAGGTGTTGCCCTCGGCAGATAAAGTATAGTCTCCCCTAATATCTTTTAAAGACATATCTTTGATTACATTCCTATGCCCTTGCACCCAGTTTTCATAAAGGGCGGTTTTCGAATCAAATAGGTCGCCAGAACTAATCAAGAAATTGGCCCATCTCCCATTTTGCAAGCTTCCTATTTTGGCTGATTCGCCTAACAATTGAGCAGGAACGGTTGTTAAAGCTTCTAATGCCTTGGTTTTTGAAAGACCATAGTCAATGGCTTTTAGTAGGCTGGTTTTAAAGTCTTTGACCGATTTTAGTTCGTGTGTTGTAAATGAAAAAATAATCCCGTTTTCAGCTAGTATTTTTGGATTGGCAGGCGCTTGGTTCCAATGCCGCATATCTGCCAAAGAGACGTAAGTTGTGTGGTATGGGTTGGATACATCATAGGCCTTAGGGAAATTCAATGGTAGAATTAGTTTGGCATTGGTTGCTTTGATATCTCCAATGCGTTCATATTCATCTCCTCCTCCAACAATCGCATATTGAATTCCAAACTTATCTCCGATACCATCGGCCCGCACTACATGGCCCTTATCGCCGGCATAGAATATCTGCATCATATTTTTATTCTTATTCAAAGATTCCAAAGAGCGATCCTTTGTCGCGATGTTGCCCTTGGCATACCAGTTGGCATCATAGTACATTTGTCTTAAAAGGGCCATGCTACCCATTAGGGAGGTTGGGTACGATTGGTTGTTGGCAATACTACGGTCAAAAGAAAAATACTGAGCGGAACGATCGTTTAAAATTCGGTCGGCATCATTGCCTTGTCCATTCAAAGAAATCAAAACCCCTGAGCCTCTCGCAATCCCATCTTGTATATGGGAGTTTACTACTCCAAAACCTATTTCTCGTAATTCCTTCGCTTTCTTATCATCATATTTAAGATTGGATATTGCATTTGTTTCAGGGCGAATATGATCATTCCAATAAAACCCTTCCCGAGAAGAATCGTACTGTGCATTTCTTCCCGAACGAGGGACCCGTTTGGCTTGTTCTATGCCAAATTGGGAATACACATCTATAAAAGAAGGATAGATTGATTTGCCGCTCAAATCTACTATCACAGTGTTTTTGGGTAACGCGATGCCCTTTCCGGTTTGAACAACCTTTCCATTTTGGATCAATAAAGTACCCCCATCTATAATCTGGATGGGTGTCACATAGATTTTTGCATTGGTAAAGGCCGTGTAGTTGTTGTTTTTGGATTTTACCCCGTCATTTTTCGGGAAATAATCCTGTGCCTGAAGTAGCGTTCCGCAGAATAGCGCAAGCGCAAGTAGTTTTGTTTTCATGTGTTGGTTTTAATGGCCACATGTAACCTTTGATGATTGAAAATAATTAGCGAGCAGTATGAATACAGCTTGTTTCAATCATGTCGGTTTCATCTGTTGTTTTTATTTATCGATAACTGACAGATGCAATCTAACTCAAAAGGTCAATAGCCTTTATTTGCCAAGGACCAGCGTTTATTTCAGAATGTAAAAGTATCAGTTAATTAGTCATTCTAAAAGTAGGGGAAGTCGATCAATTTTTAAGCATCTTAGGTTTTTTTAACGTTTGGTAGTGGCGCGCCATGGTATTCCGCCATAAAATTGCTGTTTGGATAGATGGTTCTTAAATCTATAGCGGATACTTTTCATGATAGCCAACCAAGAGGCTTACCACCCTGTCATAGCTTTGTATCCCATCTTCCTGATTGTTGGCTTTTAAAAAAGCACTAAAGACCGATTCAAAAATAGGCTCTAAGGGGTTGGCATACGAATCGTAAAAATTTCGCAGCTCTTGGTAGTTTTTTTGGGTGCCCTCGTTGATCTGCGCATACAATTTTTCAAACTCTGCTTCATCGTTTCGGGCAATGGTACTAAGACAATAACTCAGTGCATAGGCATAAGCCGAGTATTGAAAATAAATGTCTTCGTTTTTTACCGTCACCAGGTAACCTATAAAATTCGTTTCGTTCTCGGCAGAATATCCTAGCTGATGTCCTACTTCATGCCCACTTATAACAGTATAGCGAAAAACAGGGGTCAAGTCATTCACCTGCGCCTCGTTGGTAAAAGGATTCAGATATCCACCAAGCCCCAAGTAGCTAGAGAGTATGCTGTACATAGATTTTTTGATGCTTGGGTTGTGGTATTGCAAAAAGGGCCAATCACTTTTTAAATCCGAATACCCTTGAATAGTTTTATCAAAAATCTCATTGTGGTCATAAGGTATCTGAACCATTTTGGTACTGTCGCCAGTTATTTCAAACTGAATTGCATTCGTTTTTTTAATCAGGCCATCGGTAAGCACTAAAAGGTCTTTTTGATTGATGGTATCACGAATATTGAGTTTTTTGGCAATAGGCTGCCGGTAATAGTTAAAACCCCATACCATATGAAAGGTGAAGTAGAAAACAGCAATGACCAAGGCCACATTTCTTAAAAACAAAAGTGGCTTTGCTCTTATTTTTTTGCGTTTTAGAACAAGGTAGCGTACCGCAAGGAATATCAAAGCAGCGTAGATCAATTCGCCTACTGAAAAAGGAAGCCAACCAAATAGAAACCGAAAAAAACGACTTATTAGCGGGTATAGGCCATTGCTGTAATACCGTTCGATCCATTCAGGATGTCCGGATAGCCATTGTACCAATACAAATTGGGGGATGAGGCTGAGGGCGATGCCATTTCTAAGTCTGTTTTTCATTTTTTAAATACCAATCATTCGAAGATTACTAGGATATCATCAAACGATTCTCAAATTTAATCATTTATAGCACTTATGAATTTTTGGCTGCGTATTTTTGAGAAAATAGTTTTAAAAAAATGAGTGAAGCGATACGAAGATTGAAACCAATAGTGGTTTGGAATAAGTTTGCTGATTTAAACGCAGTTCCTCGCCCTTCCAAGAAAGAAGAGTTGGTAATTCAATTTATGCTAGATTTTGGCAGGCAGTTAAAATTGGAAACTTTTAAAGATCATGTAGGAAACGTTATAATTAGAAAACCGGCCACCCTTGGTTTAGAGGATCGAAAAGTACTTACGTTGCAATCGCATTTAGATATGGTTCATCAGAAAAACAACGATACTGTTTTCGATTTCGAGACAACAGGTATTCAAATGCTTGCTGATGGTGATTGGGTACGGGCAGATGGGACTACCTTGGGCGCTGACAACGGTATGGGAGTAGCGGCGATTATGGCGTTGTTGGAAAGTGTCGATATTCCGCATCCGCCGCTTGAAGCTTTGTTCACTATTGATGAAGAAACAGGGATGACCGGGGCAATGGGTCTCGAAGGGGGCGTTTTAAAAGGAGAAATATTACTGAACTTAGATACAGAGGAAGATGATGAGCTTGATATTGGTTGCGCCGGAGGGGTCGATGTGACGGCTACTGGAACTTACCTGGAAGAAAGTATTCCAGCAGATTATCAAGGATATGCACTGATTGTGAAAGGGCTTTCTGGTGGCCATAGTGGTATGGAAATACACAAAGGGCTGGGGAATTCCAATAAGATCATGAACCGATTGTTATTTAAGAGTACTGTCAACCATGGTTTACGGATTATGATGTTGAATGGTGGCGGACTGCGAAATGCAATACCGCGCGAGAGTAGGGCACTGGTAGCAATCAAAAACACTAAGAAAACGGCCTTTGAAGCGGGTTTAAAGAATTGGACGGCTGTTTTACAAAAAGAATTCGAATCATTAGATCCGAAGCTATCGATTCAATGGGAGGCTATTGATACTCTTTCTAAGGTACTTTCGATAAATGCGCAAGAAAAACTTTTAAAAGCTATTCATGAGGCGCATGATGGAGTGTATGCCATGAGTGCCGATATGACCGATCTGGTCGAAACCTCTAACAATGTGGCGAAGGTAGAAGTGAAGGATGGAACTATAAAAATTAGCTGTCTTACAAGGTCATCGGTTAGTTCAGGAAAAATAGAGCTGGCCAACGCCTTGAAGAATACATTTGAAATGGGCGGATTAGAAGTTGTTTTTAGCGGTGATTACCCTGGTTGGAAACCGAACCCGGACTCAGCCATATTAAAAGTCTTAGAAAAGAAGTACGAAACCTTGTTCAAAGAAAAACCACGTGTAGTTGCCTGCCATGCCGGTTTAGAATGTGGTATTCTCGGCACCCACTATCCCGAGATGGATATGATCAGTTTCGGCCCTACCATTCTAGGAGCGCATTCACCCGATGAACGGGTACAAATTTCTTCGGTTCAGAAGTTTTGGAGCTTTTTACTAGAAATTCTAAAAGATGCTCCTAAGAGGTAATTAATAGGCAGCTTACTTCTTTTTTCAGGTTAAAGAACTAAAATTATTGTTCGAATTTTCACTGAAAACAGGGTTGGCGAACGAATTTTGAAACGAATATCTTTATCCAAAAATAACCAAAGACAAAATCATTTTAGATGAAAAAATCAATTTTTATGCTCACCTTATTTTTTGTTAGTACGGGAGCTCAAGCTCAATTTGGGAAAAAATTATTAAAGAAGGGCAATATCGACGCTGCTAAAAAGGTGACGAAGGCGGCAACACTGTCCGATTCGGATATGGCCGCACTTTCCCTACAATCGGTTCAATGGATGGATGAGAATAACCCTATTGCCGAAGTTGGTACATCTTATGGGGACCGACTGGCCAAGTTGGTCGATGGTTTGGAGAACGAGGATGGGTTGCAATTAAACTTTAAAGTATATGAGGTAGTAGATGTAAATGCCTTCGCTACTCCCGATGGCAGTGTTAGGGTGATGGCCGGTCTAATGGATATTATGACCGATGCTGAATTGTTGAGTGTCATAGGTCATGAAATTGGGCACGTTAAATTGGGGCATTCAAAAAAAAGATACCAGTCAGCCTATACAATTTCGGCCGCAAAAGATGTTGCTATGGCGAATACAGGTGCAGGGAAAGTGCTTGCTGACGATCAGATTGGGGGCTTTGTCGAAAATGTACTAAATGCACAATTTTCGCAATCAAATGAATCAGCTTCCGATGAATACGGGTTTAAATTGTTAGTAGCACACGGTTTGGATTACCACGGGATGGAGGGCGCCTTTCAAAAGTTGGCCGACTTAAGCGGTGACGGTGGTAAAGGTGCATTGACTTCCTCTCACCCGGGTTCGGCAAAACGCGCGACCAGGGCAAAAGAATGGGCAGATAAAGAAGATGCTAAAAATTAAGGGGTTTTGAATAAAAAAAAGCCCCTGACTGTGATGTCAGGGGCTTTTTTGTTGTATATGATAAGGTGTATTACCAATAAACCTATTCCGGCATTCCTGTAATCTCTATGTCAAACACCAAGCTCGAATTCCCGGGAATAGGCCCGTAATCTGGCTCCCCATACCCTAGGTGCGGGGGGATGAACAGGCGTACTTTCTCTCCTACTTTCATAGTCATTAAGCCTTCTCTAAAGCCTGCTATCAGTTGCGCATCTGGGCTATAGTCCATTTCGGTAGGTTCGTAGCCACCTTGAGCTTTTCTGCGATCATCGAACATTTCATATTTAAGGGCAACTTCTTCGTAATTGCTATCGAACAGGGTACCATCGCTTAAAAAACCAGCGTACTTCACCAGTACTTTTTGACCCACTACCGGTTTTTGCCCCTCCTCACTCTCAACAAGCTTAAGGATTTTAAGGCCCGAAGGCAATGCAGTTAATTCAGCACTTTGTGCGGTACATTCAGCGGCAAAATCGGACTTCATTTTATTCATTGCGGCTACCAAAGCCTCTTCTTCGGCAAAGTAATCGGTCATCACCTGTACCGCGTCGAATTTCTTAGCCGCTTTTCCGTTACGAATAATGGCAATGGTTTTCATGCTAATCTCCGATTCTGGCTTGTTCTGGGCGCCTACTTTTACGTTCGCGATCGAATCAATAACCGGCATCCCTTCTACAACCTCTCCAAAAACAGTGTGTATGCCATTGAGCCAAGGCGTTTCTTTGTGGGTAATAAAAAATTGGCTTCCATTGGTCTTGGGTCCTCCATTGGCCATTGACAAGATTCCGGGTTTTGAATGGGAAAGTGAATCGTGAATTTCATCTTTGAATTTATAACCGGGACTTCCTGTTCCTGTGGCCGTAGGGTCACCGCCTTGGATCATAAAATCTTTCATGACCCTATGAAAGGTAAGACCGTCATAATACTTCTTGTCTTTGAACTCATCGCTAACGAAAGGGTTTGTTCCCTCCGAAAGTGATACGAAATTTGCAACGGTGACAGGGGTTTTTTCATATTCGAGTTTCACCACAACGTCACCCATACTTGTCTGAATGCCTGCAAAAAGGCCATCGCCCAAATCTGCATATTGGTTCGATTTACAACTCGCCAAGGCGAAGGTCATTAGTAATAATAATAGATATGCTCTTTTCATTTCTAAGGTTTTAATTTATTTTTTTGGGTTTATAAAATTGTTAGTTAGCGATTGGTTCAACGATTTCCGATTCCTTTTCGATTTTTAGAATAACCAGCGTTGATTTCAGAGGAACGTTCACACCGATTTTATCTCCATCTCCTGGATAGCCATATCCCAAAGATGAGGGATACAAAAAGGTAGCAACTTCACCTTCCTTCAGCAATTTTACGCTGTTTCTTAGGCCAGGGAACAACTCCTGTTTGTCTACTTTGTACTTTTGAACCCCTATTTGGTTCATGCTATAAATTGTATCGTTCTGAAAACTTAAGATATTATATGCCAGGGTTACTAGGTCGTCTGGTTGTGGGAAATAGTCGGCCGTTTCACTTTTGTTATTGTAGAAATACCATGATCCGCTTGCGCTATTAACATACGAATGCGTGGTATCGGCCTTTATAATATCTTGTATCAACCGCTCTTCCTTGGCAAGTAATTGCTTACTTCGCTCTATCGATTCTTTATAGTAACTTCCACTTTTTACCTTTTTGGGCTTTCTTGGTTCAGGGCCGCCACAACCGGCTATGAATAAAAGTGATATTAAAAATACAAGCTGTTTCACAATGTGTATAATTTTATTTAGACAACAGTTCCTTATAATCTTCCAAATGCTCTAAAAAGGTACGAACGGTAGCTTCTAAGGGTACATCACTTTTACCACCTGCAGCATTTGTATGACCGCCTCCTTGAAAATGGGCACGCGCAAACTCGTTCACCGAAAAATCACCTTCCGATCGAAAGGATATTTTGACAATTCCTTCCTCTTTATTTTCAATAAATATCACCGCAAATTGAATACCATCGAGCGTAAGTCCATAGTTGACAATTCCTTCAGTATCCCCTTTCTTGTAACCAAAAGTATCCAATTCTTCTTGTGAAAGGGTAATATAGGCGGTATGATAATCTTGTAAAATAACCATATTTTTGAGCGCGCAACCCAGTATGTGTAATCTACTTGGGGTGTTGGTGTCGAAAACCTGATTGTGAATTTTGGTGTTGTTGGCACCGCTATCGATCAAGGCAGCAATGATACGGTGTGTTCTACTAGTAGTTGATGAATATTTGAACGAGCCGGTGTCGGTCATGATTCCCGTATAAAGGCAACTTGCCATTTCGGGGGTAATTGTTTCTTTACCACCTAAAATTTCTATAAAGTTGTAGATCATTTCACAAGTAGAGCTCATCGTCACATCAGAGTAAGTAACTACGGCGTAGTCTTCTGGTTTTTGATGGTGGTCTATCATCACAAACGGCGTTTGTAGTGCTTCTAAAAACGGTTCCATTTGGCCTGTTCTACCCAAATGGTTGAAGTCTAGTGTAAAAACAAGGGTAGCTTCCTGCAATTTTTCTTTTGCCTGGGTATTGTGCCGTTCAAAATTCAGTATTTCTGCCTGGCCCGGCATCCATTTAAGAAATTTCGGAAAATCGTTTGGAACGATTACATGCGCTTCTTGGCCTATTGATTGGAAGTAGAACCACAGCCCTAAAGTAGAGCCAATGGCATCGCCATCCGGATTCTTATGGGGAATTATTACAATTTTTTGGGGCTGGGAAAGCAGCTCTTTTACAGCGTTGATATCCTCAAAATTCATGCGGGCAAAGATACAATTTTATAATGTATAGCTTTAATTGAAATAGCTATTTTTACAGGAATAAATGAAGGAATAGATGACACGACCATTATTGTTCGTTTTAAGTTTGGTTTTATTGCTCGGTTGTAAGGCGCAGCTGAACAGGGAGGCAAAAGTTTTAAATGGGAACGCAATTCAAGACATGAATGTCGATTTTACGATTGCTTTCGGATCTTGCAACAAAACCACGATCGACAATGTTTTATGGGACGACGTACTTGACGCGAAACCCGATATCTGGATATGGGGAGGGGACAATATTTATGCCGATACCGATGATATTGGTGAGATTAGGGCTATGTACGAAGCGCAAGCGAAGGTACCAGGGTATCGCAAACTGGCGACAACAGTTCCCGTAATCGGTACTTGGGATGATCATGACTATGGTAAAAACGACGCGGGGTCAGAATTTTCAATTAAAAAAGAGAGCCAGCAAGCTTTTATGGATTTTATGCGCGTACCTGTAGAGAGTCCCAAAAGAAAGCAAGAAGGTATTTACACATCTCAGGAGTTCAAACTTTGGAACGGTAGCGTAAAAGTAATCATCCTAGATACACGTTATTTCAGAACTGCACTTACCCCTGATATTGATTCGGATAAAAGGAATAAGCCCAACGAGTATGGCCAAGGCACCATTCTTGGCGAAACCCAATGGCAGTGGCTCGAAAACGAACTAACGACCTCTACGGCAAACTTTACAATACTCGTAAGTAGTATTCAACTACTATCGAACGAGCACGGATGGGAATGTTGGGGGAATTTCCCACATGAAGTAGATCGGTTTAAAAAGATGATTTCGGACAGCGGGGTCAAAGGTGCAATGGTACTTTCGGGCGACCGTCATATTTCTGAGTTTTCGCAGGCCGATGTAGCTGGTTTGGGCTACCCCTTGATCGACTTTACTAGCAGTGGGCTTACACATGCCTATAGCGATTTCATGGAAGAACCAAATCCCTTTCGTATGGGGAGGGTAGTCGCTACAGAAAGCTTTGGATTAGTCCGATTCGATTTTTTAAGCCGTACCGCAAAGTTGGTAATGATAGGGGATAATGGGGAAATCCTAAATGAACTATACCGCAAGTATTAGTTCTTGTTTGGCAAGCCTTACTGCTATTTTTAATACACGACCTACGTTTTCTAAAGTGTTTGGAATATCAATTTGTAGAAGAACATGCTATCTTAAATATAGTTGTGAATTGTAGGGAAAAGCTTATTTTTGCGCAAAATTTTTTAAAGAATGACTACGAAAAGAACGTTTACGATGTTAAAGCCAGATGCCGTTGAGAATGGACATATTGGGGCTATATTGGAAAAAATAACAGGGGCCGGTTTTAAAATCGCCGCTATGAAATACACGCAATTGAGTAAAAGGGACGCGGAAGCGTTTTATGCAGTTCATAATGAACGCCCATTTTTCGGAGAACTTGTTTCTTTTATGACCAGAGGGCCTATTGTAGCCGCTATTTTAGAAAAAGACAATGCAGTGGAAGATTTTAGGGCGTTGATCGGGGCGACAAACCCCGCCGAAGCCGCCGAAGGAACCATCCGTAAACTTTTTGCCAAAGATATAGGTGAAAATGCGGTGCATGGCTCTGATAGCGATGAGAATGCTGCCATAGAAGGCGCGTTTCATTTCGCAGGTAGAGAAATTTACTAAGAGAATCAACGGTTTAAAAGCCTGGGGTACTTCCGTGCCCTAGGCTTTTTTTATTGTTCACATCTTGTTTTTAAAGCTTTGTTCATTGCTTCGAAACCCGCTGTGGTGTCCTTTTTCAGTTTTGACTTGAACATAGGTAGCAGTATTCCTTTGAACTGCTCATTTTGTTCAAAAAGCACCTTGTTTTCTTCTAGTTCGGAGATTTTAAAGATGTGTTCACCATCGAACAGGCCCTTGAACCAAAGATGGCCCAACCAACGTAATTCCGAAAATTTTCGGTTTTGTAAAACTGTAGGTTTAAAGGTCATTGTCCCTATGCGCACTTCAAGTACAGCTCCTTCTTTCGGGTCTCCTGTGATAGTCGTTATAAACGGATTCCATTTAGGGTAGGAGTTAAAATCGAGCAAGTTGTTCCAAACTATTTCCGGTTTAGTATTGATTTTAATCGAGGTTTCAATTGTCATTGTCGTTTGTTTAGACAACAAAGGTCTACCGATTAATTATTGATTCGCTTGATCTATATCAAGAATTGCTATCGGCCCGAATACGACTTAAGGTTTCTGGAGTCATGCCCAACATAGAGGCTATAAATTGCAAGGGCACATGATTAAAAAGTTCTTTGTTGTGTTCAAAAAACCTTTGGTATCTTTCAGCGGCGGGTAACGATAATAATTGAAAAACACGATCTTCCAAAGTAAGGAAGCACTTGGCAAGAAACAGCTTTTCTAAAATAGGCCAATCGGGAATGACCTTATGAAGGTTTTGGTAGGCACTTTTTCGTATGGTGAATAGCTCACAGTCCGTGAGGGCCTGAATACTGAAACGGGCCTTGGAATTGAAAACAAGGCTAGATAAGTCTGTAACGAAATAACCTTTTGAAGAAATCCATTGTGTAACCTCCTTGGTTTCCGAGTCTGCAAAAACCCGAAGAAAGCCCTCTTTTACAAAACTCAACGTATCACAATAGGAATATTCCTGTACATAAAAATCCCCTTTTGAAAGGTGCTGAATCTCAAAAAATGGCAAAAGCTTATGTAGGTCGGCAACTTGAATGTTAAAATAAGAAACAATGTACTGCTCCAATTCTTTCATGAGTACCTTTTCAGGTTAACGTAACACTATTTTTTTAATCAAATCCTTTTCTAGTTGTTCATTCAGCATTTGAATTATTTTTGATTTCCCATGGCTTAATTCCTCTCTTAACACCGAGGAAGACAGGGAAACGAAAAGGGTACCGCTTTGTAGCTCTACGGCGGTGGTATAATTATTTACACCGTTGCCCATAAGATTCGCCCATGCATCTCGCACGGCTACCTTGTCTATCCCTTTTTGAAGTCTATTTTCTTTGATAAATGCTTGAAGGGCCTCTCCGAGGTGCTGATGATCATTTTTTCTTTTCGCCATAGTTGGGTCTCTCGGTGTTATGCGTTAGTTCGCGTCTAAATTAATAGATTCAAATCGTTTGTAGTCGTATCGCACTCCTTCTTCGTTCATGACCGAAAAAGATGCTTTATCCAAAGATACGAGGGTTTCGCTCCATTCACTTAACTCATTTTTGTATGTTATGTGAAAACGCCGCTCTTTCTCGATTACCACAAAAAATTCCGCATCGTTCGAAGTATCGTAGGTTCCATCGAATTTAGGCTGTACTTTTTTTCGAAAGCCTTTTAGATTTTTTAATTCAAAATATTCGACCGTACCACTACTTTTGTATTCTTTGGTTGTTCCATCAGGAAATACCACTTTTTCAATTTCCCAATAACCATTGAGTTTCGATAAATCTTCTTTCGAAACCTGGTTTTGACAAGAAAAAATCATTAAAAACAACAAGTAAAGCGGTTTTTTCATGAAGTTTGGTTAAAGTTCTTCGGGTTGTCTACTATCATTGGTTATTTTCCATCGATCTCAGTAAAATAGAGCGATAAATAATTTCGTATCGGAATCCTTCTTTTTTTAGCTATTTTCTGAGTAAGAAGTATTTTTCAAGAAGTGAAGGACGTCTCCCGATTTTATACATGCTTCTTGATGAGTTCGCTGGTATGGCAAGTCCGCTATAGATACCTAATTTTTGTATGATGTTGATGCTGTCTTTCTTTTTAAGATATTCTTCTAAAAATGTGATGAAGTCTGTATCGTATGTTTTTCCATTATGAAAAATGGTTATTCGTTCAATGATTGCCGGTCCCACACCATAATTCTCGAGACTTACCTTATGAATAAATCCATTGGAGTCAACTTCATCCGTAGAGGTCTCAATTGCTAAATACGGCAATGCCGAGAGGTGACTCTGATTTTTGATAAGTATCGTCTGATAGGCAAAAATACCTAGTGTTAGTAAACTTATGCAAATAGCACAGATACTTAGTATTTTATTTGAATCCCATTCAAGTTTTATTCGCTTCATACCTTTTTCACAACTTATAATTTATAGATTTTATACGATTGATGAATTTTCTTCACTACTTCCTCTGTTCGATCTGCATGGGTGTCGCTAATGAATAGTTGTCCAAAATTCTCATCATTTACCAAGGAGACGATATGGCCTACCCGTTGCGCATCCAACTTATCAAAAATATCATCTAAAAGCAAAATCGGGGTTGTTTTTGCTTGTTCTTTTATAAATTGAAACTGTGCAAATTTTAGTGCGATCAAAAAAGATTTTTGCTGCCCCTGGCTTCCGAATTTTTTAATCGGGTGCCCTGCGATAGTGAAACTAAGATCGTCTTTGTGAATACCTACGCTGGTGTATTGAAGTGCCCGATCTCGCTCTTTATTTTTTTCTAACAAGGCCAGCAATGGCTCTTGTAACATCTTGCTTTCATACCCAATGGAAACGGCTTCCGGATCGCCAGCAATTTTTCGATATTGTTCTTTGAAAATAGGGATGAAAATTTCTAAAAAGCGGGCTCTTTTTTCGAAAATCGAAGTGCCGTATTGATGCATTTGTTCATTATATACCGATAGTGTTCCCTCATCAAAAGTTTGATTGGCGGCGAAGTATTTTAAAAGCGAGTTACGCTGTACGAGAACTTTGTTATACTTGATCAGGTCTTGCAAATACTCCTTATCTGACTGGGAAATAACAGAATCTATCAGTTTTCGCCTAGTTTCGCTGCCGGCGATGATCAAATCACGATCGCCAGGGGAAACAATTACTAACGGAAGAAAACCAATATGATCGGAAAGCTTGTCATAGGTCTTTCCATTTTTTTTAATTATTTTTTTGGCACCCTTTTTAAAGCTGCAGAAGATTTTTTCGTCCCGCTCGTTTTTTTCGAACAGGCCTTCGATAACAAAGAATTCAGCCTCATGACGCACATTTTGCGTTGCCAGCGGGTTAAAGTAGCTCTTGCCAAAACACAGATGGTAAATGGCATCCAAAATGTTGGTCTTACCTATACCGTTTGCACCTACAAAGCAGTTGATCTTATGGTCGAATTCGAGCTCTTTTGACTCGAAATTCTTATAATTGATCAGGGCTAAATTTTTTAGGAACATGTGTATTTTGTCAAGTTGTAAATAGGATTTTGATATGATGCTTATCAAAATATCCAAAAATAACGAATAAATACCCTTCCTGTTTTGGATAAAAACTTTATTTTTGCGCGACCAATAAAAAAAGAAAATGGCTACATATAAAAAAAGGGGCTATAAACCGAAAGACAAGCTAGAAGAACAGCGCTTAGACGAGCAGGAGAGTACTACTGCAGAGGTTTTTAGTACCCTTGATGAGAGTGCTTCCAAAACCGAGGAATGGGTTTCCAAGAACCAAAACTATATTTTGGGCGTCATCGGTGTTGTCGCTGTCGCATTATTGGGCTATTTGGCGTTTAACCAGTTTGTGCAAAAGCCAAAAGATGCGAATGCTGCCAATGAGTTGTACTATCCGCAACAGTACTTCGATCAGGCCTTGAGCGCTACGGCTCAAAGAGATTCCTTGTTCAACCTTGCCTTGAACGGAGGTGAAGGTAAATATGGTTTTTTAGATATTATTGATGAGTATCCAGGTACAAAGGCGGCAAATTTGGCTAATTATTCCGCAGGAATGGCTTATTTGAATATGCAGCAGTACAAGGAGGCAATTGCCCATTTGAGTGATTTTTCTTCTGACGATGCGGTATTGGGTGCTATGGCGAAAGGTGGTTTGGGAGATGCATTTATGCAATTAAACCAACCTTCGGAAGCTTTGGGGTACTATGAAGGGGCATTGCACCATAATACCAACCAGTATACGACTCCCAAATTTTTGTATAAAGCCGGGGTTACGGCCTTGGAATTGTCACAAGGTGATAAGGCGTTAGAATATTTCGAAAGAATTAAAAATGAATTCTCCAATTCGGATGAAGCACGAAGCATTGATGCCTTCATCGGAATGGCCAAAAGTGGAAGTTAATGGCTACTGCCAACAAAAATTTATCGGTTTACGATAAGACAACGATCCCAAACGCGGAACAGCTCCGGTTTGGGATCGTTGTTTCTGAATGGAATACAGAAATCACAAACGGACTCTTTCATGGAGCAAAGGACACTTTGTTGGAATGCGGCGCAAAACCAGAAAACATTCTGCGCTGGGATGTGCCGGGGAGCTTTGAGCTCATCTATGGTTGTAAAAAAATGATTTCTTCCCAAAAAGTCGATGCCGTTATTGCTATAGGCAGTGTTATTCAGGGAGAAACGAAGCACTTTGACTTTGTTTGTAGTGCAACGGCACAGGGCATTAAAGATTTAAACCTGCAGTTCGATACCCCTGTAATCTTTTGTGTACTTACCGATAATACGTTGCAGCAGGCCATAGACAGGAGTGGTGGCAAACATGGCAACAAAGGCATCGAAGCGGCCGTAGCGGCGGTTCAAATGGCTGTTTTAGGGAACTAACGATACCTCTGCTTTCCTATGTTATCATATTTCTTTTCTAGATTATTTTTCGAATTACGATTTTAATAAGATAGTACCATCACAAGGGTTGGGTTGTTGCACTCCCCATTTCTTTGCCATGAATACGTAACTTTCATATGCCACAGGGTGTAGGCGGCCGTTGATAGCTCAAAATCTGTTAACAAAAATTGGCAACCGATTTACGGCATATTTTTTGATTTTAAGTAACTTTGAATATAATGGGAGTATTTGATAAAATAACAAAACTTAAAAGGAACCGAACTTTCGGTTATTCTCCGCGTTACTATAAAAATGAAAGTGGGGAAAGCCCGTTTAAATTAGAGCACCGTTTTGATAAGTATCGTAGTACGGTAGATACCGAGCGAGGACTAAAGCGAAAGCTAGGCTCTGCCATGAGCGATTTGCGAAGAGAAGGAGATCGTAATCTAAAAATTCGTTTTCTCATTATTTTCGGGGTGCTTTTGTTGATATTTCTTTATATCATCGATTTTGACCTCTCTATATTCCTTCCTAAATAATGGGGGATATCATTAAACTCTTACCAGACCACGTTGCCAATCAAATTGCTGCGGGAGAAGTTGTTCAGCGACCCGCATCGGTCGTGAAAGAATTGCTCGAAAATGCTATTGACGCAGGTTCCAAAGCTATTAAGCTGATCGTTAAAAATGGGGGAAAAACCTTGATTCATGTAGTCGATGATGGTTTGGGAATGAGCGAGACCGATGCACGCCTTAGCTTTGAAAGGCATGCTACTTCCAAAATTACCAAGGCAGAAGATCTTTTTAAACTTTCAACCAAGGGGTTCCGTGGCGAGGCTCTCGCTTCTATTGCGGCTATCGCACATGTAGAAATGCAAACGAAGTTAGCAGATGCAGAGGTTGGGACCCACTTAAAGATAGAAGGAAGTAAACTAATTTTTCAAGAAGTCGGTGCAGTGCCGAAAGGTACTTCCATGGCGGTTAAAAATCTTTTTTTTAATATTCCGGCGAGACGTAGTTTTTTAAAATCCGATACGGTAGAGCTTCGACATATTACCGATGAATTTCATCGGGTAGCATTGGCACACCCACAAATTGGATTTCATTATTATGTGAACGGAGGCGAGCTTTTTGGACTTCCAATAAGCAATCTACGCCAACGTATCGTGCATATTTTTGGAAGCAAGGCTAATCAAAAACTAGTACCGGTCGCAGAAGATACGCAGGTAGTGAAAATTTCAGGTTTCATCAATAAACCGGCATTTGCCAAGAAAAGTAGGGGAGAGCAGTTCTTTTTTGTGAACAATAGATTTATCAAGAGTCCGTACTTGCATCATGCCGTTGTTTCGGCTTTTGAGGGGCTAGTGAAACCTAATAGTCATCCAGGCTATTTCTTGTATTTAGATGTAGATCCGGCTTCGATCGATATTAATATACATCCTACCAAAACAGAAGTGAAGTTCGATGATGAGCATACGTTATATGCGATTTTACGTTCAGCGGTCAAACATAGTTTGGGGCAGTTTCATGTAGCTCCCCCGCTCGATTTTGAAGCCGACCCGAATTTAGAAACACCCTATGCATACAAAAATAAAGAGGCCGAATTCCCGAAAGTAACGGTAGATGCGGGTTTTAATCCGTTTTCGGAATCCAAGAGTAAGAGTGCTGGGGTAGCGACAAAATCGTACCAGAGGGCGGGAAAACCAAATAGTGGTGAACAATCTTGGGAAAGTCTTTATGTTGGTTTGGAATCAAAAATGGGTAAAGATGAAGGCTTTAGCAGTATTCAATTTGAATCTGATACCATAACAGGCTCTATTTTTGACGGGCAATCGGAAGCGATAGAATCAACTGCAAAAACCTTTCAGTTACGAAGAAAATATATCGTAACCACTATCAAATCGGGCATGGTCGTCATTGATCAGAGTCGTGCTCACCAGCGGGTGTTATACGAGAAATTCTTAAGAAATAGTACTATAAAACAGGCGGTAAGTCAGCAATTATTGTTCCCGCTTTCGCTATCCTTTTCAAAGGCAGATGTGACCGTGTTGGTAGAAATAAAGGAAACGCTGAATGCTGTTGGTTTTGTATTTGATACGATGGCAGAAGAATCGGTTTCGGTTTCGGGAGTGCCTTTATTGGTTACTGAAAGTGAAGTGGGGATGGTGTTGGATCAGCTTATTGCAGATTGCCAGCAAGAGGTTACCGGTGAAAATTTCTCGCAAACCGATATATTGTCAAAAACTTTGGCCAAGACTTTGGCGGTAAAAACGGGAGAGGTGTTGGAAAGTGCCTCGCAATTGGCCTTGGTAAATGATCTATTTGCTTGTAAAGAACCATTGGTGAGTCCTTTTCATAAGCCGGTATATGTGACCATTACAGAAAGTGAAATTGATAAAAAGTTTATTTAAATGGGAAGACTAACGGAAGGGGTAAAACACTTATTGATTATTAACATCCTATTCTTCATAGCGACCATGTTGTATGGTGATTTCATGTACGAATGGTTTGCCCTATATTTCCCGAAGAATGAGAATTTTGCTGTTTGGCAAGTAATTACGCACATGTTCATGCATGGGGAAGGCTTTATGCATATTGGTTTCAATATGTTTGCCCTGTGGATGTTTGGTACTACGGTAGAAAGGGGATTGGGGTTTAAAAAGTTTCTTTTCATCTATTTTTCTGCAGGGTTGGGAGCGGTGCTGTTTCAACTGGGGTTCTACTACTTTAACTTTTTGCCGGGCTATTCCGGTTTGATCAGTTCTGGGTTAAATGCAACTCAAATAATAGAGATGTTGACAACGAACCGCGTGCCAGGAGATTTGGCGACAACACAACTTGATGCATTAAGAGGTATTTACCCAATTTATAATGCTTCGATGGTAGGAGCCTCTGGCTGTATAATGGGGCTTTTGGCAGCCTTTGGTATGATGAATCCCAATGCTGAATTAATGATGATCTTTTTACCGATTCCGATCAAGGCAAAATACTTTATTCCCGGGATTATTCTTTTAGATGTAATCTCTGCCGTTACGGGGCAATCGTTTTTCAGCCCGAGCAATACTGCTTACATGGCCCATGTTGGTGGGGCATTTTTTGGTTTCATAATAATGTGGTATTGGAAAAAAAACCAGTTTAATAATAAAAGATGGAATTGAAATGGCTAACACTGGTTTAAAATATCAATTTGCACGCCTTAGCATTGCGGAAAAGCTCATTGCGATAAACGTATTGGTATTTCTTGTAAACCGCTTGGTTCCTTTTTTAATGGGATCAAACCCTGAGCTCATTGAACAATGGTTTTGGTTGCCCAAAGGGCTTAACGAATTCATTTCGCAGCCTTGGTCGTTGGTTACCTATTCCTTTTTTCATAGTACATTCGGACATATTTTTTGGAATATGCTGTTACTCTATTTTTCGTCGCGTATCCTCCTAAATCTTTTTGGGAACAGGAAATTCATCAATATTTATTTTTTAGGAGTGATTTTGGGTGGATTGGTTTTTGTAGCGGCCTATAATATTTTCCCGGCTTTTACTAAGTTGTCCTCTTATTTGATCGGCGCATCGGCAGGGGTAATGGCCGTCCTTATTTTCGTTTGTACCTATATTCCTAATCAGGAAGTTAGGGTGTTTTTTTTCAATATAAAACTTTGGTACATCGGTGCCTTTGCGGTTTTGATAGATTTGTTGCAAATGCCAACAGGAAATGCCGGAGGGCATTTAGCCCACCTTGGAGGTGCGGTTTTAGGCTATTTTTACGCACGTCAATTGACGAATGGGAAAGATATTGGAGAGGGCTTTTCAAAGATGCTGGACAGTCTCGGAAATATGTTTAAACCTAAGCAGCGGAAGGCACCAATGAAAACAGTGTATAAGACTAAAAAAGCTTCCTCTAGTTCAAAAGCAAATTACAGCAAGGACAGCCACCAGAAAAAGATCGATACTATTTTGGACAAAATAAGTAAATCGGGGTATGAAAGTCTTTCGAAAGCGGAAAAAGACTTTTTGTTCAAGGCCGGTAAAGAAGACTAGGTTTGAGGAAAGCTTCATGGTTCCATAAAATTGTTTTCATCCTAAATCTGATCTGCGCTTTCCTTCTGTTGTTGGGAATCTTAGTTGCCTTTATACCCGCAGATAGGTTTCCTTATCTCTCTCCTTGGGGGTTGGCGGTGCCGCTACTGGTATTGGTAAATTTCTTGTTTGCCCTTTATTGGGCCATCTATAAGAAAAAGAAATTTTGGCTATCTACATCACTTTTAGCAATAGGGTTTTTTATTAGTGGGTCTTTTGTGAAGTTTTCATTTTTTGATGAAGCTGACTCGAAAGATGATTTGAGCGTTATGAGTTATAATATACGTTCGTTCAACACTTACGGAAATATTGATGATCCCAATATTTATGAAAAGACCTTCGATTTTATAGCAAAAGAAGACCCTGATATTATCTGTTTTCAAGAAGCGAACTACTTGAAAAAAGAAGATTTCGAGAAATATCCGTATCAACATTTAAAATATATTAACATAGCTGACCGGGTTTTACTAGGTATTTTTTCCAAATATCCAATTGTTAGGGAAGGTACGCTCGACTGGCCCAATAGTTTTAACAATGGTGCTTTCGCCGATATTCTATATAAAGGCGATACGCTTCGGATTTACAACCTTCATATGCAGTCGCTCAACGTACGCCCCAAGACAGATTCCTTGTTGGGCAACCCTTATGAAAATGTCTATAAACGGCTGACAAAAGCATTCGGAAAACAGACTTCCCAAGCCCATTTTTTCTTAAATCATAGGGAAAAGGTAGGATATAGGACAATTGTGTGCGGTGATTTCAATAATAATCAATTTTCAAACTCTTATCGTTTGGTAAAAGGAGATATGGTTGATACTTTTGAAGAAAGCGGCAGCGGTTTTGGAGGTACCTATAATTTTCTTGGATTTCCTTTTCGTATTGATTTTATTCTGGCAGACCCTGAATTTAATGTTCAGACGCATACCAATTATGATGTTGAGTTTTCTGATCACTTCCCCGTCATGGCCTCCTTTCGCTTAAAGGAGCAATAACTTGCAGTCAACAATATCTGCTATCATGTGAAGCAATAAGGCAATACCAAAGACTCGAGTTTTCTTTGGGAGTAACATAAACATGTATACAACTATTGTCCAATAATTATGCAGCGGATGAAAATTAATACTACAACGATTCGGGTCAAAGATAGGTGTAGCCAATAAATGGTCAATATCTATTAGGATTCCCGACCACAAGATAAACAGAACGCGAATCCTATTTTCCTTAAAAAAGAAAAACGCGATTGCAACGGGTACTATAAAATGAATGCCGTAATGCAGTATGAACCTACCCATTCAAAAAGTCGGTGTTGAAGGCTTTGAGATAAGACAAGGCATTGGGCCCTTCATTGAATAGAAGGTCAAGTACGCTACTGTTTTTGACAAAACCATGTCGGTCTCCAAATACCTGTATATATGGTTCTTGTTCAAACGGAGGCTTTTTTTTGATACTGGCCAAAAACCGACCATCTGAATTTTCTACTGGACTAGTTTCGTAGGTGGTTGTTTTGCTCGAAGGGGTTTTTATCTGAAGACAGTCACAAATAAATGCAGCGGTAGCCAGATTAAACTCCATTAGGTAAGTAAACTCTTGTTGGTATAGCGGTGCCAAATCGTCTTCATAAAACTCAAAAAAAGGAGAGGTTCGATAAGCAGTTGCCAAGGTACGCCAATGTTGCCGCTGCCAAGGGAACGAATTATCGATCTTCACCTCTCTATAGCTTTGTTTGCCTTGGGATCCCCCTACATGCTGAATAGAGATGCTAAGCATATGTTTACCAAGGTCGTTGCAGATATAACAACGGTTCCGATAGGTCTGCTTTTGATAATTATCAAACACTTCCCAAACCACCGGATGCTGCACAATCACCGCAGCGCTGGCAATCGTAGGAAAGTAAGTGGGGTGTAGTACAATACTCATTGGTCTAGTGACACGTGCTTATTGCTTGCTTTTTTCTTTTCGTTTGTTCCAGAACCAGCTTCCAACAAAATAGGCGACCAGGGCGAATAGGAAATACTTAAAATAGGATTGCGGCTCCCCGTCGCCATGAACGGTCGTAAAAATACGATTCCATCTTGGTTTCCATTTAAACGGACTATTTGGGCGTCCTTTCGCGTCAACAAAATTATCGAAGCTCATCCATATAAAAATAGGCGTTCCGACAATATGGTTTTCTGGTACATACCCCCATGCACGGCTATCCTCTGAATGATCTCTATTATCTCCCATCATCCAGTAGTAATCTTGTTGAAAGGTGTAAGAATCTACCACTTGCCCATTTAGGCTTATTTGATTTCCCGAAACACTGATGGTATTTCCTTCGTACTCCTCAATGATTCTTTTATATAACGGCAATACTTTCAGATTCAAAGACACTGTTTTTCCTCTTTCCGGGATATAAAAAGGCCCCATTTGACTATAATTCCATGGGTAATCGGAACTTTGGGGGAAGAGACCGGCACCTCGTTGTCCCTTAGGATTTATAAGTTGCACTACAGAATCAATACTTGTATTTTTTCTTAATTTTTCTACCATCTCCTTGGTTAAGGGAACTGATCGTTGCAAGTCGGTAATTTCTTTTAAAGAAAGGTTTAATTTACGGGCCGTTTCAATTGGGATACCCGCCTCTTTGGTGTAAATTTCTAACTGTCCCTGTTTATTTCGATTAAATCCAAGAACAGCACTTTCCAAGGCTACGGCCTGTTCTTGGCTCATTTGAGGGGCTACATACCTTCGTTGAAAATCGGTAGCACCCACTTCTATCAATGCTTTGGAGGAAACCCCCTTGCTACTATAGACCATATGCTCGAATTGTGGTCGGGCACGTTCGGGAAGCTCTAGTTGCTTTCCGTTTATAAAAACAGTACCGTCTATGACCTCCAGCGAATCACCGGGAATGCCGACACAGCGTTTAACATAATTTGATTTTTTATCAATCGGTTTATCTACTCCCTTTTCTGCCTTGAAAAACTGCCGTACCGTATCGGCAGGCCAACTAAATACTACGATTTCCTTCCTATTAATTTTCTTGAATCCCGGTATTCTAAAATAAGGCAATTGCGGCTTGCTCAAATACGACTTTACGCCCAGTATAGGTAGTGTGTCATGTACCATCGGTGCGGCAACAGTGGTCATAGGGGCACGTGCACCGTAGTGAAACTTGCTTACAAAAAGTAAATCCCCTATACGCAAGGTCTTTTCCAGCGAACCGGTCGGGATGACATAGGGTTGAATGAAATAGGTATGTACCAGCGTGGCGGCAACAATGGCAAAGACGATAGAGCTTACCCATTCACCCATATTTGAACGTGGTTGAAGGCTCCTGTCTTTAATGTGCTCTACATCTAAGGCATAGTTTACATAGTAGATATAAAGCCCAAAAGTTAGTATAACCAACCAAGTTTCCAAGAGGCGGTTCCTTCCAAAACTGCGAATGGTCTCTACCCATACAACTGGAAAAATCAATAGATTGATAATGGGGATAAATAACAAGATTACCCACCATCTTGGGCGGTTTATAATTTGCATCAGCACGATGGCGTTGTAAACGGGAATCGCCGCTTCCCATGCTTTTCTACTTGCTTTTACATACAGTTTCCAGGTTCCGAGGAAATGAATCACCTGTACGATGAGTATAAAAATAATCCATTGTGTTGCGTTCATCTGAAAAGTTATTCGTTACTATTGGTTTTATCTTTTTTAAAGCCCTAAAACATCTTTCATGCTAAAGACCCCGGTTTTGCCGTGTATCCATTCAGCGGCTACCACTGCTCCTAGGGCGAACCCTTCCCGATTATGGGCGGTATGTTTAATTTCAATACTGTCTACTTCACTGCTGAAGTCAACGGTATGTGTGCCCGGAACTGCGCCAATTCGCTTCGATCTAATAGGTATTTCTTGTTTTCCCGCGTGGTCTAGCTTCCAGGTAGTATACGCGGTATGTTCTATAATGTCCTCTGCCAAGGTAATAGCCGTTCCACTAGGGGCATCTAGTTTTTGCGTATGGTGTATCTCTTCCATAGAAACGGAATATTGGGTCAGTTCCTTCATCATTTTCGCCAAATGCGCATTCAGCTCAAAAAATACATTCACTCCCAGACTAAAATTAGACGCGTAGATAAAGGCACCTCTTTTTTCGCGACAGAGCGCTTCTGCGTCTTCATATCTTTCGAGCCACCCTGTAGTACCGGAAATGACCGGGATGCCATTTTTAAGACAACCACTAATGTTGCCATAAGCGGCCTTTGGCATACTGAAATCAATAGCGACATCCATCTTTGAAAAATCTACGGCCTTGGTATCTATATCAATTTTAGCAACTATTTGATGCCCACGGGCCAGAGCGACTTGTTCGATCATCTTTCCCATTTTTCCGTAGCCGAAAAGTGCAATGTTCATGTATTTAATGGTTTTCTATTTTAGAAAAGTATATCAATCCCCTTCAAAGTTAAAATTTAATAATAAAAGCCATCCCGTAATTGGGATCCCTTGTTACGGTGTTCAAATCTAAATAAGGGTGCATGTCAAAACTAAGATCGTCGCTAATGTTAAATTGCTTTAAATGGGCATCTACGTTCGCGTCAACAATATTAAGTATATAAAAGGCAATGGTTACTACCAGGGCTAAATCGCGATCGCGTTGGTATCGTTCCTGTTGATTCTCCAATACGTCTAGATCAAAATCGGGCGGTGAACCGGGATCGTTATTACCGTCCCTATCATAAAATTCATCGTCTGTAAAGCCCGCTTGGCGTCTTTTAAAAGCACTACGGAAACGATCATAGCGATCATCGTTCCAAGTGTAGACGTACACACCGGCCCCAAGCACTCCATAAATAATCGGAACTTTCCAATAGCGTTTATTGTATACCTGGCCCAAGCCAGGGAGCACCGCAGAATAAAAGGCCGCCCTGCCCGGTGCCAAAGGATTAATTGGTTTTCGTTTTTCTATTACAGAATCTTGTACGACAATGCCTTGTTCTTTCAAGTTTTGTTGTAAAGTGTCAAGTTCTTGGTCTACTGGTTCCACTTCTTGGGCCAGGGCCCCAAATGGGATAAGTAGCAATAAGAAAAGGATGGATAGGTTTTTAAGCACCTAAAATGAGTTTTTTGATTCGATTGAATTCTTCTTCGGTCGCAAACGAGATGACCATTTTACCTTTCCCATGAGCACTTGATTGCACGGCTACTCTTGTCGCCAGGCGTTCTGCAATTTCCTTTGCCCCATTCTTGAGTAGACTTGGAGTACCGTCTGCAGTAGTCGCTGTTTTTACACTAGGTCCTTCATGGTATGATTTTACCGCTTTTTCGGTTGCCCGAACGGAAAGTCCTTCACCAACGATGCGTTCATAAAGACTGATCTGATCTTCTTTCTTTTCGATATTTACCAAGGCCCTACCATGGCCCATGGTGGTAAAACCGTCTCGAATGCCCGTTTGAATAATGGGATCTAAGCGCAGTAGCCGCAAATAGTTCGTAATCGTAGATCGCTTTTTGCCAACCCGATCACTCAACTTCTCTTGGGTAAGTTGTATCTCATCTATAAGTCGTTGGTAACTCAGAGCAATCTCAATAGGGTCTAGATCTTGGCGTTGAATATTTTCGACCAATGCCATTTCCAAGGACTCTTGATCATTTGCGATTCGTATGTAAGCTGGTATTGTTGCTAGCCCTATGAGTTTCGAGGCCCGAAACCTTCGTTCCCCGGAAACCAACTGATATTTGTTGAAATCCATTTTACGCACCGTGATAGGTTGGATCACCCCAAGTTCTTTGATACTGGTCGCCAGTTCTTTTAAAGCTTCATCATTAAAGTTGGATCGGGGTTGGAACGGGTTTACCTCGATGGTATTTAAATCGAGTTCAACAATGTTCCCAACGACCTTATCAGCATTTTTATCAGATGCTGATTGAATATCATTATCAGGATCTTTTAGTAGTGCCGATAGGCCTCTGCCCAATGCTTGTTTCTTCGTCGCCTTCGCCATTATACTTTTTCCTTATTGCGCTTTACCATTTCATTGGCAAGGTTCAAATAGTTTTCCGCTCCTTTACTACTTGCATCGTATTTGATGATACTTTCCCCATAACTGGGCGCTTCGCTTAGCCGAACATTTCGCTGTATGATCGTATCAAAAACCATATTGGCAAAGTGTTTGCGAACTTCTTCTACTACCTGGTTCGAGAGGCGTAACCTCGAATCGAACATAGTTAGCAACATTCCCTCAATATCGAGGTCGGGGTTGTGTATTTTTTGAACACTTTTGATGGTGTTCAGGAGTTTACCCAATCCTTCCAGCGCAAAATATTCACATTGAATCGGAATAATGACCGAGTCTGCGGCCGTAAGGGCATTTAGGGTTAAAAGACCCAGGGAGGGGGCGCAATCGATTAAAATATAATCGTAACTATCGCGCAGCGCTGCAATGGCCTGCTTCATCATATACTCCCGCTTGTCCTTGTCGACCAATTCGATTTCAATAGCCACCAGGTCAATATGCGAAGGAATCAAATCTACATTGGGAGAATCTGTTCGAATGATCGTTTCAGCGGTGGTCTTCGTATGCTCTAACAATTGGTAGGTGCCCAATTCTATACCTTCTACATTTATTCCGAGACCTGAGGTCGCGTTCGCCTGGGGGTCGGCATCTATCAATAAAACCTTTTTCTCAAGCACCCCGAGCGAAGCCGCAAGATTCACGGTCGTCGTGGTTTTTCCTACCCCACCTTTCTGATTTGCAATAGCAATAATCTTGCCCATTATCCTAGTAAGTTAAGGGGTAAAAATACGATTATTTACGATGCCAAAAAACGGAATTTGTTAACATGAAGTGAATAAGTGTACTGCGCTGTGTTAAAGTAAGTTAAAGAAATATAAGTGGCCTTAGTGCGAGGGTGTAAAATACCATTGGTCGATGAAGGGTAAAATTAGTGAATTTGTCCAGCGCTTATTCTTGCGTCTTTTCTTTAAGCTTTAGGCTATCCTCATATTCGATCAAGTAGATCTCTTCGTTCTTCTTTTTAAGGTAGTATTGCTCGCGTGCGAACTTCTCAAGTTGTTCCGGATCTGAGAGCTGTTCGATGATTTTTTTGTCCTTCTCAATCTCTTCTTTTAAAAACTCCTGGGTCTTTTCTAGTTTTTTAATCTCTTTGTTTAATTCCATGTGAATACGCAAAGAGTTGGTATCGAAGAAAATCATCCAAACCGTAAATACCGTAAGCACAATTACATATAGGCTACTGAATAACGCAATAAGGGGAAACCACTTACTCTTTTTAAAACTTTTCCAGCCCATGTTGGTTATGAGAGTTTTTCATTGATAATAGTACGTACAATATCAACGGCCACGGTGTTGTATTTATTATTCGGAATAATGATGTCGGCGTATTCTTTTGAAGGCTCAATAAACTGTTCGTGCATTGGTTTAATATTGCATTGATATTTCTCCAAAGTTTCGTCGAGGTTCCATCCCCTTTCATTTACATCTCTTTTCAATCTTCGGATCAAGCGTTCGTCAGAATCGGCATGAACAAAAATCTTTATGTCGAACATATCGCGGATTTTTGCATTGGTAAGAATTAAAATGCCCTCTACGATCATCACCTTACTAGGATGCGTCGGGATGGTTTTTTCCGTCCGATTGCACTCTAAAAAAGAATAAACGGGTTGGTTGATCGAATCGCCTGATTTTAGGGCCTTAAGGTGTGCTTCAAGCAGGTCGAAATCAATCGACTTGGGGTGGTCGAAATTGGTTTTTCTACGTTCTTCCAACTGAAGGTGGGAGAGATCGTTGTAATAGGAATCCTGGGATATGACCCCTACCTCTCCTTTGGGGAGTTCATCAATGAGCTGCTTTACCACCGTGGTCTTTCCACAACCCGTTCCCCCTGCAATCCCAATTATCAACATGTTCGCGCTTTTTGCACAAAAATAGCGATTTGAGGATCATTTCAGTGTCAAAGTTAAAAATAGCCACGTTGAAGTGTGCCGGTTCTTTTGGGGAAGCGTATTTTTGCCGAATGCAAGTCCGGAAAACCAAACCAAACTTTGAGTTTGTAGCTCTTATGGCGGCGTTGATGTCTATTGTGGCATTGGCGATAGATGCTCTGTTGCCGGCTATTTCAACCATAGGCATTGCTATTGATAGCACCGACCCAACGGCAAATCAACAGTTGATAACCATGATTTTTTTGGGACTTGGGTGGGGTAGGGCAGTTGTTTTTTGGTCCCTTATCCGACAGTTATGGCAGAAAACCCATGGTTTATATTGGCTTTGCCGTTTTTACGATGGCCAGTTTGGTATGTTTGACGGCTACTTCTCTGGAATGGATGTTGGTAGGTCGTGTTTTTCAGGGTATAGGACTTTCTGCGCCTCGATCCATATCGATTTCGATTATTCGTGATACGTATAAAGGTGATTACATGGCACGTGTGATGTCATTTGTAACGGCTTTTTTCATATTGATCCCCATTGTTGCGCCGGCCATAGGCAAATGGGTAATGGATGCCTTTGGTTGGAAGGCTATTTTTTACGTACAATTGGGCTTTGCACTGGTGATCGCGACTTGGTTTTGGCGCCGGCAGGCAGAAACCTTGAAAATTGAATATAAAGTGCCCTTTTTTTTGCGAGTATTTTACGACGGTTTAAAAGAGTGAGACCTTTGCAAAATCTTCCTTTGCTTTTTCTGTTGGTCCGTTTTTTGATTTTTCACTTCCCTTTGGGAGATTGTTTTGCCCTTTCAGTGCGATTCTTGACAAGTTTCCATCATACAAAGGAGGTTGCCCCCCTTTTTT
>CALLVX010000071.1 GCA_938010765.1 uncultured Flavobacteriaceae bacterium
GTCGGAGGAGGCGAAAAAACCCTTCGCGGCAATGTATCCTCGGGCTATGGTATTTGGAAAACGGAAGATGCCGGAAAGACCTGGACCTCGGCCGGACTAAAAAATAGTCGACATGTTCCTCGAATTCGCATTCACCCAACGAATCACAATACCGTGTACGCAGCGGTCTTAGGGAACATTTACAAACCCACCCAAGATCGTGGGGTGTACAAAAGCACCGATGGCGGGAAAAACTGGAAGAAAACACTGTTCGTAAACGACCAAGCAGGTGCAGTTGATCTTACCTTCGACCCCAACAATCCCAGAATCCTATATGCTTCCACTTGGCGTGCCAAACGAACGCCCTACAGCCTTAGTAGTGGCGGGGCTGGCTCAGCACTTTGGAAGAGCACCGATAGCGGCGAAACATGGAAAGAAATCTCAAAGAACGAAGGCTTCCCCAAAGACACCTTGGGCATTATTGGGGTGACTGTATCCCCCAAGAATTCCGATCGGGTTTGGGCCATTGTGGAAAACAAAGAAAAAGGAGGGCTCTATCGCAGCGACGATGGCGGAAAAAAATGGACACGCATTAACGAAGAACGAAAACTACGCCAACGTGCATGGTATTACACGCGTGTGTATGCCGATACCGAAGACGAAGACGTCGTATATGTCCTAAATGTACGCTATCACAAATCTACAGACGGCGGAAAGAGTTTCAATACCTTTAATGCCCCGCATGGGGACCACCATGACCTATGGATCGCCCCTGAAAATTCAAAACGAATGATCATTGGGGATGATGGCGGAGCCCAAATATCCTATGACGGCGGTGAAACCTGGAGTACCTACTACAACCAACCTACCGCTCAGTACTACCGTGTAACGACCGACAATTCATTCCCCTATCGAATTTATGTGGCGCAGCAAGACAACTCTACCATTCGCGTAAAGCACCGTAGTGATGGTTTTGGTATAAGCGAAGACGATTGGGAACCCACTGCTGGCGGCGAATCGGCCCATATTGCCATTGATCCTACCGATAATGATATTGTTTACGGCGGCAGTTACGGCGGCTTCCTTACCCGGGTAAACCATAAAACGAATACGGTTCGGGGCATCAACGTATGGCCCGATAACCCAATGGGGTACGGAGCTGAAGGCATGAAATACCGGTTTCAATGGAATTTCCCCATCATTTTCAGCAAACACGACCCTAAAAAACTCTATACCTTCTCGAACCATGTGCATATGAGTACCAATGAGGGGCAAAGCTGGCAGTTGCTAAGCGATGACCTTACCCGCAATGATCCTGACAGGTTGGTTTCAAGTGGCGGACCGATTACCCAAGACAACACCGGGGTAGAGTACTACTGCACTATTTTCACGGCCAATGAGAGCCCCTTAAAAGAAGGGCTGCTTTGGGTAGGAAGCGATGATGGCTTGATCCATGTATCCCAAGATGGGGGTGGTAGCTGGACCAATGTTACACCGAGCGCAATGCCAGAATGGAGTATGATCAATAGCATTGAACCCTCTGCCTTTGATGAGGGCACCTGCTACGTTGCAGCAACACGCTATAAACTGGGTGACTTTAGACCGTATCTCTACAAAACCACCGATTACGGAAAAACATGGACAAAAATCATCAACGGTATTCCCAACGAGCATTTTGCCCGGGTCGTTCGGGAAGACCCAAAACGGAAAGGGCTACTCTATGCCGGTACCGAAACAGGGATGTACATTTCGTTTGATAACGGTACCGACTGGAGTCCGTTTCAGTTAAACCTACCCATTGTACCCATTACCGATTTGGCCATCAAAGACAACAACCTCATCGTTGCAACCCAAGGCCGAAGCCTGTGGATTATCGACGATTTGACCGTCATTCATCAGTTAGACGCTGCCAAAAAGAACCAAAGTACGGTCTTATACAAACCGAAGGACAGTTACCGTACCAAGGGAGGCGCACGTAAAGAATCCAGTAAGACCGAGGGGCAAAACCACCCCAACGGCGTGGTGACGCATTTTTATTTGAAAGACTTTACGAAAAAAGACACGGTGCACCTTACCTATACCAGCATGGCAGGAGATACCTTGGCCTCTTTCAGTACAAATGCGAAAAAGAAGGATAAAAAATTGACCGTAGAAAAAGGCGGCAACACCCATGTCTGGAATACACGTGGTAAAGGAGCCGAAAAACTGAAGGGCATGATTTTTTGGTGGGTCAACCTCAACGGGGCCAAAGCCGTTCCCGGGGAATACAAGGTGCATTTAAACGTGAATGGCACCGTTACTTCAGAAACTTTTAAAATCATTCCCGACCCAAGGGCAGAAGTATCGGTCGCAGATATGCAAAAGCAATACGATTTTGTAAGCGACGTGAATGCCACGGTCGACAAGGCACATCAATCTATCAAAAAAATAAGGAAGATCAATACGCAATTAGATGCCTTTACCAAACAATACAAAGACAATGAACAAACCAAGGCATTGGTTGAAAAGGCAAAAGCGATGAAAGAAAAGTTCGGAACAGTCGAAAAAGCACTGTATCAGACTAAAAACCGTAGCAACCAAGACCCTCTGAACTTCCCGATTCGCCTTACGAACAAGCTGGGACATTTAAATAGTCTGGTTGCTTTGGACGATTTTCCTCCTACCGATCAAGACATCGCAGTTAAAAACGAACTATCGGGTCAAATAAACGAACAGCTGGAGACCTTCGACGCCCTGATATCCAAAGAAATTGGCGAATTCAACGCGGAGTTCAACCAACTGAAACTGGAGTATTTGTTTGTAGAAGAAGGAGAAGAGAAATAGCGAATTATAAAAGTTCTTATTGAACCGTGCACATTTCTAAAAAGCCGTATTCGTACATACACTTTTTTTGGAAGTGAAATGTTCAAGGTTCCTATTTTTCCTTTGCGTAACTTTGACCTTTCAACCTTAAACTTGGAACGGATTTGTACAACTACATCAAAGCCCTTCACCTAATTTTCGTAGTCACTTGGTTTGCAGGATTGTTCTACATTCCGAGGCTGTTCATCTATCATATCGAAGCTTCTAAAAAACCTTCTCCGGATCGTGAAATCCTCACCAAGCAATTACAATTGATGGCGAAACGCCTTTGGTATATCATTACCTGGCCCTCGGCCGTTCTTTGTACCTTGTTTGCCGTCTGGCTGTTGATTTTGATGCCTGGTTGGCTGCAACAACCCTGGATGCATGTGAAGTTGGGTTTTGTGTTGTTGTTGATTCTATACCACCTGCGAAATCATCAAATCTTTAAGCAACTGCAGCGAAACGAAGTAAACTACACTAGTAACTACATGCGTATCTGGAACGAAGGCGCTACCATTATTCTCTTCGCCGTCATTTTTCTAGTTATCCTCAGAAGTGCTGTAAACTGGATTTTTGGCGTAGTGGGTATTATAGGGCTCGGCGTATTGCTCATGCTCGGCATTCGCCTCTATAAAAAAGTACGAGAGAAGAATCCGGATACCTAATGAAATTCAGGCGCAAGCATCAAATTCAAGTACTGAAGGTTAGGTACATTCTTTGGACCTGTAAATTTGAGGGCCTAGTTAAAAAAGCAATTCCTTAATTTGTGGTTTAAAATTCGATACCGATAAAAATTCAACGATAACCACTATATCTGGTTCACATATTTTGAACTTGATTCTTGATTCTTGCACTTGAATTTTTAAAGCCCTCTCTCAGACTGAATGGTCTCATAGGCTTTCTGTACTTCCTTGAATTTTTCCTCGGCTCCTTTCTTGATAGCCTCGTCTTGGGTATTCACACGATCGGGATGGTATTTCTTTGCCATGGTACGATAGGCCTTTTTGACCTCATCATCGGTAGCGCTCTTCTGAATCTCGAGTATCTTATAGGAATTATCGACTGTTTTCACAAACATCGCCTTAATACTCTCAAAATCACGTGCCGACACCCTCATATAACCAGCAATCTCTTGAATTTTGCTTATTTCGGGAGGGCTTACAAAGCCATCGGCCTGGGCAATCCCGAATAAAAAGTGTAATAATTGTAGGCGTACCTCATAACGTGTACGCTGATTCAGATAGGCACAGATCCGTTGGGCAGAAATCTCATGCTTCTTATTAATTTCATTAAAAGTCCTAAAAATCGCATTTGCCTTTTCCTTCCCATAGGTGCTAACAAAATACTGTCGCACATAGTCCATCTCCGATTGACTTACAGAGCCATCGGCCTTAATAACCAAGGAACAAAGAGAAAGTAGGTTCAACTCAAAATCGGCCGGGGAGACCTTTTGGCGGGTCATATCACGTAAAACGCTTTGAGCTCCGCCCCCTTTGCTACTAGCATTATCGATAAAGCTGCCTAAAACGAAGCCGGCAATGGCCCCGGGATAACGAAATATATAGTAGCCAATAATGGCGGCGACCCATTTAATCATTTGGTTTTGGATTTTTTCAAAGATAGGATTTTGGGAAGAAAGAAGTACAAGCGCGAGTGTCAAATTCAATGGCAGGAAAGAATATACCAAATCAATCATTTAGATCTCTTTTCAATGCTTCTTGTTCTTTTGTTAACTCCGACTAAAAAACACGACAAAATCAGTATATTTGATACCTAATAAAAAAGATAGACTATGTATCCCGCAGAATTAGTAAAACCTATGAGAGACGACTTGGCCGTGGCCGGGTTCGAAGAATTATATACGGCTGACGCAGTCGAAAAAGCAATTGGTCAAGAGGGTACAACCCTTGTTGTCGTAAACTCCGTTTGTGGTTGTGCCGCGGCAAATGCAAGGCCTGCAGCAAAAATGAGCCTACAAAACCCTAAAAAACCCGACCATATCGTAACGGTTTTTGCCGGAGTTGATAAAGAAGCTGTTGATGCCGCTAGAAACCTAATGGTTCCTTTTCCTCCTTCATCGCCAAGTATGGCCTTGTTCAAAAACGGAGAATTGGTGCATATGATCGAGCGTCATCATATTGAAGGACGCCCTGCAGAAATGATTGCCGAAAACCTTAAGGGCGCTTTTGACGAGTTTTGTTCATAGAGCCACTTGATCTTAGTTAAAACAACTAAGGCAAAATGATATTATATACAACAAAGACCGTTTCAATATTGAGGCGGTCTTTCTTTTTGTTTCCCCTAAGCAGTCTGTTAGTATCCATCAAACATTTTTATTCCAAAAAATCGGATAGAATCTTACTTTTGTGCAATGCAAAAAGTATTGGCATATCCGCTGAGTATTCTATACCTGTTTTTTTTCGGGTTATGCCTATTGGTGTTTCACCCTATTCAATGGATTTGTTTTAACCTCTTCGGCTATAATGCACATAGGGTCAGTGTTGCCTTGCTCAACCTTTCCCTTATGCGGTGTACCCATATTTTAGGAACAACCTATTCCTTTAAGAACCTACACGAAATCCCCGCCGACCAACCAACGATTCTGGTCTTAAATCATCAAAGTATGCACGATATTCCACCGGTAATTTGGTATCTACGCAAGCGGCATCCCAAATTCGTGAGTAAAAAGGAATTGGGCAAGGGTATTCCCAGTGTTTCCTATAACCTACGCCATGGGGGATCGGTCTTGATCGACAGGAAAGACAGCAAACAAGCCTTGGGAGAGATAATTAAACTGGGGAAATATATTGAGATATATGGCCGCGGAGCCGTTATTTTCCCAGAGGGAACCCGCAGTAGAACAGGGCATCCAAAACCCTTTAAAACCACAGGCCTTAAATTATTGATGAAAAACGCCCCATCTGCCCTAGTTTTGCCGATCAGCATTGATAATTCGTGGAAAATGTTGCGCTATGGGAAATTCCCCTTCGGTATCGGCAACCACATTAAATTTCAGGTACATCCACCCATCAAAATAGAAGGCAACCTAGATGCGCTACTAGAACAGGTAGAACAAACGGTTGTCTCTAGCATAACCTCTTTTAAATGACCAATTCACAACTCATAGATAAAACGATTTCTTTCGTAAAGAACACCTTGAGAGGTGCCGAGGGCGGGCACGATTGGTTTCATATTCATCGCGTATTTGCGAATGCGACCAAAATTGCAAAGGGTGAAAACGTAGATGATTTAATTGTTGCGCTTGGGGCGCTCTTACACGATATTGCCGATGCCAAATTTCATGATGGGGACGAGACGGTAGGCCCACGGGTGGCAAAGACATTTTTAGATAGTCAGAAAGTAGATCAAGAGATTACCGAGCATGTAGTGAAGATCATAGAGCATATTTCATATAAGAACAGTCTTGAAAAAAATGGTATAAGCGCATTTAATTCCAAAGAACTGCGGGTCGTACAAGACGCTGATCGGCTCGATGCTATCGGCGCTATCGGGATTGCACGCGCCTTCAATTATGGCGGCTTCAAAAATAGAGAACTGTACAATCCAGAGATAAAGCCCAACCTACACATGAGCAAGGAGGAATATAAAAAAGCTGCCACGCCCACGATAAATCATTTTTATGAGAAGCTGCTCTTATTAAAAGATAAAATGAATACCGAAACCGGAAAGTTGCTTGCCGAACAACGACATCAATTTATGCTCGATTACCTTGAACAGTTTTACAGCGAATGGAATCCGTAATTTGACAGAAAATCAACTTCCTTTTTTTTGTATCTTCCTAACTTCAATCAATACCAAATTAGCGAGATGCAAAGAAGAAAATTTATCAAAAAGACGGCAGCAGCTTCCACTGTTTTTTCAATTGTACCCAGCTTTGTAATGGGAAAAGGCCATGTGCCTCCAAGTGATACCCTGTATGTAGGCGCTTTCGGCGTAGGAGGCCGAGGTGCCGGGGTCATGAACGGCATGGAGCAAACTAAAAAAGTAAAGTTCGTTGCACTTTGCGATGTTGATGACCGCCGCGCCGCGGATACCTATAACAAATACCCGAAAGCTGCCAGGTATAAAGATTTTCGAAAAGTCTATGACAAGCATCTCAAGGAAATGGATGCCGTCATGGTCGCAACACCCGACCATACGCATGCTCCCATAGCCTTACCCTTTATGCAGGCAAAAAAACATGCCTATGTTGAAAAACCATTGACCCATAATATCAACGAAGCCCGAATGATGACCAATGTTGCCAAAGAGAACGGCATTGTCACTCAAATGGGCAACCAAGGGGCTTCGAGTGACGGCAGCAGAGAGGCCAAAGAATGGATCCAGTCGGGAGTTATCGGTAAAGTATATAAGGTAGATTGCTGGACAAACCGCCCCGTTTGGCCACAAGGCGTTCCCATTCCGCAAGGAAAAGACCCCATTCCCAAAGGCCTTGATTGGGATTTGTGGTTGGGGCCCGCAGCAATGCGCGACTATAACAACTCATACCTTCCATTTAAATGGAGGGGTTTTTGGGATTTTGGCACTGGTGCTTTGGGAGATATGGGCTGCCATATTATGGAAACCCCTTTTGGGGTGCTCGACCTGGGCTATCCTACCGAAGCCGAAGCCAGTTGTACCACGAATTGGGTAGGGGATTTTGTTGAGGCAGATTACAGTGCATCCTGCCCTGCATCTTCAATTGTGCGACTCAAATTCAATACTGCCGAACATGGAGATATTGCCTTAAATTGGTACGATGGCGGACTCTTACCAGATTTACCGGACGAATTAAAAGATGATGAAACCATTGGTGATGGTGGAGGAGGTTCTATCTTTTATGGAACCCGCGGAATTCTTGTGTGTGATACCTATTCTCGAAATGCGCGTTTGCTTCCTTCGGAAACCATGAAGTTACTGAACGCTCCCACACCTTACTTAAATCGGATCATTGGTGACACCAACGGCCATCAACAAAATTTCGTTGATGGGTGTTTGAACGGGACTGAAACCTCTTCCGACTTTAAACGTTCCGGACCATTGACTGAAGCCGTTTTAATGGGAAATTTGGCCATTAAGGCCTTTCAATATAAAAAGCTAAAACCAGGCAAAAAAATTGGGGATTGGGATCCCTTTGCTTATCCAGGACGCCGTAAAATCTTATGGGATGGTGCCAATATGAAGGTGACCAACTGGGATTTGGCCAATGAGTGGGTAAAAGGCAAGTACCGCAAAGGTTGGGAATTGTCTTAAAAATTGTTCATTTGAAGCGTACCTTCCTACCAAGTCGGTACGCTCCAGCTGAACACTCAACTAACTCAATCTTTAAAATCGATAGCCGGCGGAGACCTGAAATACGTTGTTCACATTTCGTATATTCGACTCTTCAACATTATTTATATTCATAATTCCTTTGTTGTATCGAAGGCTAAAGAAAAGATGATCTTTTAATTTGTACGATGCCCCAATACCAAAGCCGACATCGAGCTTTTTGAAATCATCTTCGTTTATGCCGTTAGAGGAAATGAGAAACCCCACAACCGGCCCTGCCTCTGCGCTTATACCGTTCCAAATAGCATATTTCCCGAGTATGGGAAGGTTTAAATAATCTAGCTTGATATTATTTATGCTTCCAAAGCTCCAGTCGCTTCCCTGAGAGGAATACAATAGTTCTGGCTGGACCGATAACTTTTCCGAAATTGGAATTTCGGCAACACCCCCAACATGAAAACTTACCCGTGACCCAAGGCCTCCGATACTTCCGATGGCATCACCTCCTATAGAGGCAAGATTGATACCGGCCTTGACCCCGAATCCAAAATCTTGGGCATTTACTAAAGTGCCCGTAAAAAGTAGGGCTGCAAAAACAACTAATTTTCTCATAATACTTCTTTTAATTTGCATTGTTATACCTATTAATGTCAAAAACGAAAAAAGGTAAACACACCACTATAAAAAAAAGCAATGCTATTTTTATAATAAGGAAGTTTCCATTGCAAATAGGGGTAATTGAGAGTGGCTGTCTAAATGGTTAGTTGTCGCAATTTTTTAAGCAAGTGTTTTTCTTGTAACGGATTAGTACAAAGTTCAATCGCATTTTTCAACGCTTGTCTTGCATCGTTACTATTGCCCAAATCGGTAAAGATTTCTGCCTTTATCGCATGATATAATGTATTCTCTATAAAATCTGGGGTTTTCTCAAAATTGTTTATTTCTTTTAGCGCTTTATGGGCACCATGAACTTTCAGATGGGGGATTATTCTGTTCAATTGCAAAATGGGCGAATACTGTTGTTGTAATTGAAGATCATACAGTTTCAAAATCGAATTCCATGCCGTTTCTTCAAAGGTTTTGGCGATGCAATGATAATATGATACCGTCGCCTGCAAATGGTAGCTTGAGGGTTGCCTGTCTATAGTTCCAGAATTTTTAAGATGAAAAATGCCGATTTCAATAAGGGCTTGATTGTACTTTGACCGGTCTTGATGTTCTAGATCCACCAGTTGGCCTTCGGCATCGATTCGCGCATCAAACCTAGCCACATGAAAACACATTAATGCAATGAGCGCCTCTAAATTTGGATGTTTACAATACTTATTTTCCCGTAACAACAGTGCCAACCGAATGGCTTCATAGCATACATCTTTTCGCACAATCAATTCCCCTGAATGAGGGGCATAGCCCTCGGAGAACAACAAGTAGATGACCCGCATTACAACAAACAGTCTAGACTGCAACCCCATCTCAATGGGAATATCCAAAGTGGTAATTTCTTTCTTGAGCTTCGCCTTGGCCCTTGTAAAGGATTTGGCCACCGTTGCTTCCTTTTTAAGAAGTACCTTGGCTATTTCCTTATTGCCAAAACCACCTATTAGCTTTAAGCTAAGTACAAGCTGGTACTCTATGGATAAGGATGGGTGGCAGCACGCGAAAATCATTTTCAGCTGACTGTCCGAAATATGTTCCTTTAGCGAAAGTTCTTCCGGTTCATTTATCGAATCAAAAGTAGGTATCACATCGTTCAAAACTACTTTTGAGTCTTTCCTCAAGGCATCTAAAACCTTATTATAAGCTACCTTTACCAACCATGCTGTGGGATTCTCCGGAACCTCTTTGAACGCCCATACCTGCATAGCCTTTAAAAGGGCATCTTGCACAGCATCCTCAATTTTCTCAAGGTTTGAAGCTCCGAACCTATTGACCAAAACTGCCATTATTTTCCCATATTCATGGCGAAAAACATTTTCTATTACCTCTTTTCTTTCGGACATATGAAAACAATAAAAGTCCGCTAGTACTAACGGACTTTTTCAACGACGGCGCTTGTATATTAGATATTCATTGATAAAATCTTCCTAATTTCCACATTTCCATCGTGTTCAAAAGTCGGACACCCTTTTGAAATTTCCACTGCTTCCGACAAATCATCAGCAGTCACGATCAAGTAGCCACCTACCATCTCGGCACCCTCGGCAAAAGGGCCGTCCGTAATCAATTCCCCTGCCTTTTCGACCACCTTTCCTCCCTTGGCAAGGGGCAGGCCATCTACCAATTGGCCTTTTTCTCTAAGGTCGCCCATCCAGGAGCCCCATTTCCGCATATGTTTTTGCATTTCCTCAGGTGAATCTTCCAACCAATCACTGTTGCCACCTCTGAATAAGAATAAAAAATTACTCATCTTGTTATACTTTTTGGATTAATAAAGTTACTATTTATCCTAATGACGTTTGCATGAATCGATTTTGGACAACTATCAAAACAATTTTAACTGCCCATCCTTATATGCGGCATGTAGTTCTTTGTTCAGTTCTGGAAAAGCTTTGTCCTTAAAATACGTGCGTCTTGCCAACTTCATTAAATCGTGTATTTGAGTAGCAATCTTGCCCTCGCCCCGACCTCGTATACCAAACCTACTGTCGTTTAAATTACCGTCGTGGCACTCGGCTATCTGATGCAATACCTTATCTGCCTTGTCTGGAAGTGTTTTTCGGATCCAATCGGTGAAAATTTGACCAATGGCGCCGTTGAGTCGTACTACTGTAAAAGCAAAAGAGCGGGCTCCGTTGTCGGAAACCGCTTTGGCCAGTTTAAGTATTTCATGACTGTTTATTCCCGGTATAATAGGCGCCAACATGGCATTCACGGGAATCTTATTTTCTGAAAGTATTCGAATGGTTTTCAGCCGTTTTTTGATCGATACCGTTCTCGGCTCCAAAATACGCCTGGTTTCCTCGGATAGGGAAGTGACCGAAATGTTGACCCCTATAAGACCATCTTTGGCCAACTCTTTTAAAATATCCAAATCGCGCAGAATCATCGCATTCTTGGTAATTATCCCGACCGGGTGCCGGTATTTTAAACAAACTTCCAAACAAGCTCGCGTAATTTGATACTTTTTTTCCGCAGGCTGATAGCAGTCTGTATTTCCTGAAAGTACAATGGTTTCGGCTTTCCAGCTTTTACTTTTTAATTTGGCCTCCAGTAAATCGGGCGCATCCTTTTTGATTAAAATTTTGCGTTCAAAATCGAGTCCCGCACTATAGCCCCAAAATTCATGTGTATTGCGGGCATAACAGTAAATACAACCGTGTTCGCAACCTTGATAAGGATTCATCGAAAAAGCCATGCCCACATCGGGGCTTTTCACCTTATTTACGATGGTCTTAGGAAAAATAGGAAGGTACTGGGTTTTATTGGTGTCTGCTTCCTCCCCTTCTAATCTACAAAACTCCAGAAAATCATCACGTGTTTCATAGATATGTTGAAAAAAGCGATTGTGCACATTTTCTTGTGCTCCCCGACCTTTAATGTATTTTTTGGGCTTCAATTAAATGTATTTATTCCAAATATATGGAATTATTCCATTTAATATGTTAGATTTACTACGAACCTATTCAGTTAAGCTTTTTCAATGTTGAGGTTGGTTACTAATCATTTTTAATAGACCTAAACTCATAAGCGCCTATATCGCTACTAAGCCCTTCCTGACTTGTACTTTTAGCCGTAAAATCGGAAGTTCTTTTACCTTCTGCAAAAAAAGTGTTCAAACCAGCACCTATAAGCGGACTATTGGGTTGCAACTTTAGTCCGTCAACTTTTAAATCTCCTATGCCCAAATTGTTGACATTTTGAAACAAAGGATCTACACTGATATTGTTAATAGCCCTATAGGGGGCCACTTGTTGTACTTTTACAGCACCATGAAAGTTATTATTTTCAAATACCGTATTGGTATTTAGGGAGTAGCCGTTTCCCTGTCGTACTAGATTTGAAGTAGTAGTATGAAATGTGTTGTTGTAGAACTTGGTTCCACTATTTTTTCGCCTTGCTCTAACTACCGCCTCCAAATTGTAAAAGGTACAATTCGCCATCACATTATCAAGCGCGTCAACATTTGATTCTGCACAGAATTCGCTAAAAATCATTGCATAACGAGCATTTTTACCCATAATATTCTTAAAAACATTGTTATTCCCAGGACTGTCACTGTTAATCAAAGGATCATTGCTTGCTCCATCGGGGTACGCATGCATAACGACCACTCCCCATACATTATCAACTATTAAATTGTTAAAGGTGTTATGATGGGCACCGTTTGTCACTAGGATATAACTTGATGTATCACCTGAATCATAAAAATCTCCAAGAAGGGTACCATACTCCCAAGTATTTTCATAAACATTAGAGAAATTGGCTTCAATATTACAGCGTTCTACCCTAAAATATCTAAAAGTATTGTTATTGGCCCCATTCTTCGCTACGGGTCCGTGGCCGCCGTGAGCAGTACCTAGCTTTCGGTCAAAAAAATTATACTCGATCGTCATGTTGGTAGTACTAACTTCTCTTTCTGCGGAAAGAAGCATAAAGTAATCCGTGCCATTTAAAGGGTTGTACGAATACATCACATTGTCTGAAAAAATTCCGGAATTAGAACCAAGAAAGGACGCGGCTTGTTGTTCACAATTCAGATAGCTACAGAATCTCACTTCGGAGTTAGAACCATAAATTCTAGTTCCTTCTCCTTTATACCTATCCGGATGGGCAGAATCACGAACTCCAAGGTCTTGCCTCCCCTGTTCGAAGAAAATGCAATTAATAATTTTAGCATGATTTGAGTCTTTGAGAACAAAAATAGCATTGCTATAATCTTTAATGATCAAGTTTTTGATATATACATGGTCGCCGCGGATTCTAAACGCCGTTTCATCTTTTATATATTTTTTTTGAAAAATGGGCATTTCGGTAGCTGAAGGGATTGTTTTATAGTCAAAATCAACTCCTCCTGCCAACTTCGTACAACCACGTCTGTCCCATGTATCATCAGGAAGAAGTTCCTGGCTTTCTGCATCTATATCCCCTATTTGTCGCTTATAACCAATAAATTGTATCGGCTTCTCTTTTGTACCATCTATATTGAAGTCTAACTTATAGTTTTTATACAAACCAGCCTTGATATAAACGGTCATACCCGCAGTTGCATTAATCATTTGCGCCGGGGTCCATGCGGTTAATTCAGTTAGACCATTGCCGCTGCCATTGGCCATTGCCGTTACATATCGTACCTGAGAAAACCCAAGTACAGACCATAATAGGGCAAAAAAAAGTATTTTATTCATATTGTACCAAATGAACATATATGGAAAGTTACTAATTGCATCTTAAAACAACTAAAAATAGGCCACTGCCCTAGTAGCAGGCTACACTATTATTTGTATCATCCCAAGCTTGTAAGTAACTATTCAACTATTGTTCCATAACATCATTTGTTATAGAAAAGATATCAATTCCTATTTAAAAAGCCCGCCATAACAGGCATATTCAGGAGCTTACTATTTGCTTTCAGAAACCTCTTTTTTAGTTATAAAGTGAACTTTTATCAGTTGTTTTTTGCTCCCGCGCTTGGCGTAAAAAAGTAGCTCATCTGCTTCTTTCTTAATAAGTGGCTTAGAGACCATTATAGGTAAACGTACATCCTTATCATCGATCAACTTCTTATAATCCATTTCACCTGCTGCGTTCAATCGGATTACGAACATATTCGGATTTTTGCTGTAGCCCTGCTTGAAAACAATACGGTTTCTCCCCAATTTTTGAGGATTTTCCCCTGAATTAATGAAAAAGTACATGTCATTGTCCTTTCCATAGACCGAATAGGAGGCGTACGCCTCATCACCTCGCGTTACCTCGGTTTTGTTGATATTTCTTGCCCATACCATTTCGCCATTCGCGTTCAGCTTGGCACAAACAATATCATTATAATGAAAATTCTTGACCTTTTTGGTGCTACTATCCCCAATATCGTTGCCATCGGTTACAAAGTATTCCTCCGCACTAAAAAGAATATCATTGGTTTCGGTAATATGTACGTCTTTGAATATCAGGTTTTTGATTTCGGCATCTACTTCTCGGCCAAATTTATCCAACATAAACTGATTCGAAAAAGGATTATATTTCTTTGATTGCAAAGACAAATTCGAAGGGTCTAATTTAAAATAAACGAGTCCATTATAGCGCTTGTCTTTTCGATCGGCATAGAACCCAATGACCGCCAATAGCCCTTCTTTGCTCAATATAGGTTTTAACGCTTCCGGAAATCGCCCGGCATCGTTAAATTTTTGGATTTGATGATCCGCGTTGGTCACCCGCACCAACTCGTACTGAAAACGACGCTCTTTCGCATCGAACCTACGCTTCTTAAAATAGGCTTTACCCATAAAGTAGAGCGTCTTCATGTCTTTCGAAACTTCTATGTTTTCGAATGCATAGTTCTTTTCTGTTATCTGATCAGAAAAATCATAGGTCAGCTGTTTTTTCAAGTCCGTACTGTAAAGGTAAATATGGTACTTCTCTTTTTTCCCTTCACGATGATGTACAGTTATGGCAAAAGCTGAAAGTTCTTCATTGAAAAAAGTCGCCGTAGAAAAACCGTTCCCAAAATTGCGATTGTATTTATTAACAGCAAGTGGATTCAGCACTTCTTTCGAAGGAACCGAAAGTAGTGTTCTCTCACTGAAATTAAAATCGTGTAACGGACTTTGGTGGGCAATATAATCATAAGCCTCGGCATCTCTATTGTATTTGAGTTCTAATAGATACAGTTGGCCATTTCGGACAAAAGCATCGACCATATGCCTACCCGCATACTTGTAATTATAATCTAATTCAAGCTGCATATCGGCATCGTATACCTCAATAAAGTGACCTTTTGGTCGTAAAGGCATACCACCATAATAGGTACGTACCAGCACAGTCCTATTTTGCTCATCGGAATTGACGGAAAGTACCGTTGAGTATTTATATCTATCGGAATAATTTTCGCCTAGACTATAATCTAGGGGCATTTCCTGTGCTTTTGTAATACAAAAAGCAGCTAGAAAAAGCATCAGGGCAAGGCTCTTTCGAAGTGTCATAAGTAGGTTTTTAAGATACACTATTCGCCAGGAAAATCGGCCTTTCGTTTCTCAAGAAAAGCAGTTGTACCTTCCTTAAAATCTGCGGTTCCAAAACAGGCTCCAAAGGCCTCGATTTCGACGGCATATCCGTTACTAGTATTGTTAAAACCAGCATTTACGGCTTTTATTGCGTGACCAATGGCAACAGACGAATTATTCGATATCTTACGTGCCAGTTTTTTACAAAATTCGATCAAGTTATCTTGAGGAACTACATGGTTTACCAACCCATAATTTGACGCATGTTCCGCATCGATCATTCCCGCGGTCATGATCAACTCCATCGACCTCCCTTTGCCGATTAATTGTGGTAAACGCTGCGTGCCGCCATAACCAGGAATTACCCCTAATGATACTTCTGGCAAGCCCATTCGGGCATTTTCGCTGGCTACCCTAAAATGGCATGCCATCGCAAGTTCCAAACCGCCACCAAGCGCAAAACCATTCACCGCGGCAATTACAGGGGTATGTAGATTTTCGACCAGGTCAAACAACAACTCCTGTCCCTTTGCCGCCAAACTCCCACCTTCTTCCACTGAAAAATTAGCGAACTCCGAAATATCGGCCCCGGCTACAAAGGCTTTTTCACCACTTCCTGTTAGTATAATGGCCTTTATCCGTGAATCGGCATCCAACATTTTAAAAGCCTCATGTAACTCTTGTATGGTTTCCCTATTGAGGGCATTTAGTTTGCTTGGGCGGTTAATGGTAAGTACTGAAATAGCTTCGTGAGAATCGACTAAGATGGTATTGAACTGCATATAGAAAGATTTTTCAAGACCGTTTACTTTTTAAGGTAGTCATCTAAACGATCCAATTTCGTATTCCAAAAATACTCATACTTTTTCAACCAAAACTGTACTTCCTCCAATGCTTTGAGTTGTAGGTATAGAAATCGATCCCTTCCCTGTTGTTCCACCCCGACCAGGCCGCTATCCAAGAGCACTTTTATATGCTTGGATACAGCAGGTCTGCTCATCTCAAAATTTTCCGCTATCGCATTGATATTTACGGGAGCCTCTGCCACCAGGTCTATAATACTGCGTCTGGTAGGGTCTGCTATTGCTTTAAATACATCCATTATTTCTTCAAGTAAGCGGTTAGGTTTACAGTTAAAAGTTTTTTCTTCCATCCGTTGCTAAGAATCTGACGCACAAAGAACCGTTCAAAAATACCGTCAAATCCGCTATGTATAAAATTCAAATCTACCGTATCCCCTTTATCAATAAGCTGAAATGATACCTTTGTCTTCATTTTACCACTGCACCAGCTAAATACCAATCGTTCCTTCGGAACAACCGTCAGTATTTCACAATGTACAATTCCGTCAAAACCACCTTTCGGTTTCGTTTTAAATTGAAATTTATGTCCCAGTGCTGGCTTTATATCACAGGGCATTAACCATTCGCTCATGGCTTCCGCGTTTGTCAAAGCCTCCCATAACTGATCTATCGAACAGGCATAGGAACGTTTTAATACGATTGAATCTCTCATCCGTTTGCGCTATAAGATTTCTTCAGAAGCGCAAGCAACTGTTGGTCTATATCCGAAAGTTGTTCAACAGTCGTTTGGTAATTAATACGTTCGCCACTCCCTAAATTCTTGGCTGGTTCGAAACCAGGACGTTCCGCGGACAAGTTAACGCCGATTAGCAATTTAGACCCATTCGTCTGAGCGATAACAAACTGGTTTTTTCTGTAAAACGGAATATAAGTTTTACAAGGCTGCACCCGAACATCGTCTCCAAACTGTAAAAGTGATGTCTTCAGTTTTTCGTACATCTGTCCTGTACTTTTGTTCTTTAACACTATTTTTTCGAAAGCCTCAGCATTGGTGTAGGGATCGGTATCGGAGAACAGCTCATATACTTTCTGTGCTTGAAAATGCCCCAACCCATGCACGGTTTTCAAAAAGGATGTAACTTCTTTTTTAGCTGTTAGATTATTTACCACTAACAGCTTGATCCACGCCTCGGCGTCTTTGCCGCTTTTACTCTTTAAATTTCGGAGGACGGCCTCCCCCATCTGTTTTGGTCCTAAAGTCATATCAACAATATTTATGTAACAATTTGGTTACAAATATATGTGTAACTTTTTAGTTACACAATTAAAATTTACAAAAAACGCAATAAACAGGTGGATTTCCCTGTAAAACAAAAGGTATTGAGGAATTTAAGTGAATCTGTTTTAATTGGTATTAAGGGCTATTTCTTTGGGGAAACGGACCGTGAAGACGGTGCCTTTGCCGAATTGTGAGGTAAAATCAATACTGCCCTTGTATGTTTCGACGATGTTTTTAACCATTCCCAAACCAAGCCCCATACCGCTCGACTTGGTGGTGAACTTCGGTTCAAAAATCTTGTCAGCAAACTCATCGGCGATACCAAAACCATTGTCGGCAACAGAAATTTTTATAAAACCTTCTTCGGAGGCCACCGAAACCAAAATACGCGGCGCTTCTACTTCCGGCACCGCCTGAATGGCGTTCTTAACGAGATTGGTAACTACCCGGATGAGTTGGGTGCGATCTAATTTACCAATGATCTCTTCCTCATCTGAAATGAAGTGGATATAGTCTTCGTTGAAAATATCAAGGGCCAACCGAACGATTTTCACAACGTTCAAGGTCTCGTTTTGCTGCGCGGGCATTTCGGCAAAGTTTGAAAAGGCCGAAGCTATGCTACTCATGGTATCGATCTGTTGAATCAGGGTATCAGAATATTCGGCTACCTTCCTATCAATTTCGGGATCGTTGACATCGAACTTGCGCTCAAAGCTCTGCACGCTCAATCGCATCGGGGTCAGCGGGTTTTTAATTTCATGGGCAACCTGCTTTGCCATCTCACGCCAGGCCTGTTCGCGCTCGCTTCTGGCAAGTTTTGCGGCACTTTGCTGCAATTCATCGATCATGCTATTATAGGAGGCGACCAGTTTCCCGATCTCTTCTCCCGGTTCCGCTATAAAAATCTTTTCATTGCGCCGCGTAAGGTGGGTCTTGCCCAACATATCTGAAATTGTCTGTAGCGAGCGCGTAATGTATTTTGAGATAAAATAGGCCAGGGCTATCGCCAACAAAAGCATCAAAAAGTACACCCCGCCCAAGCGCATTAAAAATTCCTTTAATTCCCTATCATTAAAGGTATTATCCTCAAAATAGGGAAGGTTAAGAATCCCAATAGGTTTAAACCTGCTATCGGTGATATAGGTATAGGAAGCTTGGTATTTATCCCCTGCGGCAGAATTCTCTTCTACATACCTATTCTTTGCACTTTGCGCCAAGTTATTAAGCACTTCGGCATCCAAACAATTCGAGATAGAATCGCTCTCGAACTTCGGACGGGAACTCTTGATCAGCCCCCCTTCTAAATCATAAATATTAAAGTTTACGTTCTGTACATCTGCAATTTCGTAAATCTCGTTCTGAAAAATCAGCTCTAAATACTCTGTTGTCTGCGGATAGGTAGTTTCTTTCAGCGTGTAGTGAATACTTTGCTTGATCTGGTCTTCTTTTCGTTCCAAGCGGTTGTCATGATAGTCCCTGTTTTGTTCGTGGTACTGGTACACCGTTATCCCCGCGATCAAGACCGAGGCGATCAGGACCAACAGAATCATGGAGATAAAGATACGCGACCGTAAGGAGAATTGTTTGAACAAACGTCTGTTGCTTTAAAAGTTAAAGATAGTAATAATGCCTTGGTAAAGGGCAATTTCACCAAGCTGGATCAGCTTCCTATCACAGACTGTTTTAACAAAAACCAAGCCGTTTTGAGCGGGAGCAGATCCCTTTTTACAATTAAGTGCCCTATAGGAAAATAAGAAATCGATTTTCACAGTATATTTGACTTTGAAAAGTAGCCATTCATCCCATGCAAGATTTTCTTTTCTACATTGAGTTAGGACTAAAACATGTACTTGATCTAAACGCCTATGACCATATTTTGTTTTTGGCAGCCCTGGCAACTCCCTTCACTTTCAAACAATGGAAACCTGTTTTGGTGCTCGCTACTATTTTCACCACCTTCCATTGCCTAGCTCTGGCGCTGTCTGTTTATGAGCTTCTTGTTATGGATATAGGCCTCATAGAGTTCTTGATTCCTGTAACGATCTTCCTTACTGCTATTTTTAACCTGCTCTATGTAAAAGCCACCAAAGAACATAAAAGCATTTTATTACACGCTATTGCTACGGCTTTTTTCGGCCTGATCCATGGTTTTGGTTTTAGCAATTATTTTAAAATGTTAATGGCAGAGGAAACCGATAAACTAACTCCTTTACTCGGTTTTGCCGCAGGTATAGAATTCTCTCAGGTTCTAATCGTACTAGGGGTATTAATACTGGCGTATGCGGTTCAATCGATCTTTAAGGTAAAACAACCGCTATTTATTAGTGTCGCATCTATTTTGATTATATTACTTACCATACCGATGCTGATAGAAACCTATCCGTTCTAGAATTTCACGTAATATTAACCAATTTTCGTTGTAGGACTTTCACAAAGCGGGTATCTTAGTGGCTTGGCAATGTTCGACCTATAGGCGAACAGGAGCGATTTTTAGTATGAAACAAAGCAAACAGGAAAAATATGACAAGGCCTACCTTCGAATGGCCCTAGAATGGGGCAAGCTTTCCTATTGTGAGCGAAAACAGGTGGGTGCTATTATCGTAAAGGACCGTATGATAATTTCCGATGGATACAATGGCACACCTACTGGTTTTGAAAACTACTGCGAGGATGAAGAAGGGTATACCAAATGGTACGTTCTCCATGCCGAAGCCAATGCCATTAGCAAGGTAGCCGCATCTACACAATCTTGCGAAGGCTCAACGCTTTACATTACCTTATCTCCCTGTCGCGAATGTAGCAAACTCATTCATCAATGTGGTATTAAGCGTGTGGTATACCAGACTGCCTACAAAGATGATTCGGGATTAATTTTTTTAGGCAAAGCGGGCATTGAATTGGTACATCTACCCATTATTGAAAACCTGGTATCCTAGCTAAAACAGTATGAAAAAAATCACCTACTACATATGGCCCACTATTATTGCCGCCGCTTTGGGAATCGGGATTTTTGTAGGTGGTAAGTTGAACTTTAATGATTCTCCGGAAAAGCTTTTTACTACCAATTCGAAAAAAGACAAGCTCAATCGCCTCATTGACTACATCGATTATGAATATGTAGACGAAATTGACACAGATAGCATCGTAGATGTTACGGTCAACAATATCCTGGAAAAACTAGACCCTCATTCGGTTTATATTCCTGAGCGGGAAATGGACAAGGTCGCAGAAAATATGAAAGGTGATTTTGTGGGAATAGGCGTTAATTTTTACCCCTACCGAGATACGATCGCGGTGATTCGAACTATTGAAAAAGGGCCCAGTTTTCTTAAGGGTATTTTGCCGGGAGATCGAATTTTAATGGCTGATGACGATACCCTTTATGGAAAGAAGCTCGGTAGTGAGGCGATCGTTAAAAGGTTGAAAGGCAAAAAAGGAAGTTCGGTAAAACTGAAAGTATATCGAAAAGAAGAAGACAAGTTTTTTACGGTAAACGTTAAACGCGATATTGTTCCCCTCAAAAGTGTGGCGGCCTCATATATGCTTACAGATGAAATGGGGTATATTCAGGTAAACCGCTTTGCCGAATCTACTTTCAAGGAATTCAAGGTAGCACTTAGAGACCTTCAGCGACAAGGAGCCCGGAAACTAACCTTGGACCTTAGGGATAATCCCGGCGGGTATCTTGGTATCGCCGAACAAATGGCCGACGAATTCCTAAAAGACGGAGAGTTAATCCTGTTTACTAAAAACAAAAAAGGAAAAGTAGACAAGGTATATGCCACCGAAAAAGGCAGTTTTGAAGACAAACCCATTTACGTATTGATCAATGAACGCTCGGCTTCTGCAAGTGAAATTATCGCCGGGGCATTACAGGATAATGACCTCGGAACCATTGTAGGAAGGCGTTCGTTCGGCAAAGGGCTCGTTCAAAGGGAAATGGAATTAGGAGATGGTTCAGCGGTACGCCTAACTGTTTCGCGCTACTACACGCCCACAGGACGTTCAATACAGAAATCATATCAAAAAGGGAACAAAGACTACTATCAAAAGTTTACCGACCGGTATCACAATGGCGAGATGATTTCGGTAGACAGCATTAAAGTGGCCGATTCGTTAAAATTTACCACTCCCAAGGGCAAGGTGGTCTATGGTGGTGGCGGTATCATTCCCGATGCATTTGTACCAATAGGAAACAATGAAGAGGAGGGTATCAATGCCCTCGATAGTTCAGGTTTCTTTTCCTATTTCGTCTTTAGTCATCTCGACGAGGACAGAACACGCTACAAGGACTACACAGCGGAATCTTTTGTAACTGATTTCAAGGCAGATGATATTTTGTTCGAACAGTTCATAGATTTTCTCATCCGCAGTAATTATCGGATGGATTATTATGCCCATGAGGAACGTATCAAACTATACCTAAAAGCTTCTTTGGCCGAACAGTTGTTTGATGCCGATTTATATGCAAAAATTAAAAGTAAAGAAGATGCTATGCTACAGAAAGTACTAGAGCTCGATAGCCCAGCTGTTTCTCAAGAGGAAGCGGAAGCAATTGAAAGCCAAAACTAATCCTCGTTTATCTTTTTCTGTATTTTCTTGGAAGTTAGATATATCAATAGGAGTACGATGGCACACAAAGACGCCACAATTCCTATCAAGGCAATAATGCTGTTTCCTTCTAGGAGATTTTGAAAATCCAACAAAGTAACATTGTAAGCGATTAGTGCAATCGCTATCAAAATCAATACAACGGTGAGCGTTTTATTCATTTAAAGATGTCTTTAATAGTCTTATCACTGTGCAAAAAGTCCGTTTATGTTGGTGGCAAAAAGTTTTACTGCAATCGCCAATAGTATCACTCCGAAAACCTTTCGGATAACACTGACCCCGTTTTTGCCTAAAAACTTCTCGATCCGCACCGAAGACTTTAATACAAGGTACACAAAAATTATGTTCACTATAATGGCAACTATAATATTCTCAACATAATATTCGGCCCTTAGCGAAAGTAAGGAGGTTAGTGTACCTGCACCCGCTATCATGGGAAAAGCGATGGGTACAATGGAAGCACTTTCAGGTTCGTCGTCTTTGTAGAGCGAAATACCCAAAATCATCTCAATAGCCAAAAAGAAAATAACAAATGCGCCGGCCACAGCAAACGAATTGACATCGATCCCGATTAAATTCAAAATCTCCTCGCCCAAAAATAGAAATGCCACCATCAAACAAGCCGAAACTATTGAGGCTTTCTCAGACTGTATATGCCCCGTCTTGCTTCTAAGGCCAATTACTATCGGAATACTTCCCAAAATATCAATCACCGCAAAAAGAACCATGGTCGCAGTGGCAATTTCCCGAAAATTAAAATTAAAAGTCATCAGCTTGTATTTTTTGACAAAACTACGTTTTCCAAGGTAGTTTTTATTTCTTTTCTCTAAAATAATGCTGTCCGGAAAAGTAGCAAAAGGGTATCTTTGCTTTTTGAAACAGCCTGTATGTTCCAACTTGGGAAAACCATTATATCGGAAGAAATTATTGAGAATGATTTTGTCTGCAATCTTACCGCATGTAAAGGAGCATGTTGTATCGATGGAAATGCGGGGGCTCCATTGGAGGATAAAGAAACCGAAATTCTTGTAGACATCTATTCAAAAGTAAAACCCTTTCTCAGCGCAGAAGGTATTGCAGCGATCGAAGAGCAAGGCGCCTTTGTAAAAGGAGAAGACGGGGAATGGGAAACGCCCTTGGTAAACGAAAGCGAATGTGCCTACGTCGTCTTTTCTGAAAACGGCACCTCCAAATGCGGTTTAGAAGAAGCCTATAATGAAGGAGTTACCTCATGGAAAAAACCAGTTTCGTGTCATTTATACCCAATTCGGGTACGAGAATATACCGAACTTACTGCTGTTAATTATCATAAATGGCAAATATGCGACCCGGCTTGTAGCTTGGGTGCCGAACTTCAGGTGCCAATTTATAAATTCGTTAAGGAAGCGCTTGTTCGAAAATTCGGAAAAGCATGGTATAAAGAACTAGAGAAAGTCGCGGAAGAGCACCTTAAACGGTAGGAATACGTAACACGACCTTGGTCCCGGAAGCCTTTCCATCCTCATCATGAAGGTCAACGATATCCACTTCAAAAGAATTTTGATAGTCTTTTGAGAAATTGGCCAAACGCTCTTTAGTAATATCGATCCCAACAGATTTACGCTTGAGTACTTTCCCATCTTTTATTTTTTGCGCTGCAACCCTGCCCACCCCATTGTCGGTAATACCAATATAGATGTAATGCTCATCATCTCGACTTACACGCAAGTCGATATTTTTAACCCCTTCCTTAGAAGAAAGCCCATGCCATAAAGCATTTTCTAAAAAAGGTTGTAAAATTAAGGACGGTATCTTTACTTGGTGCACATCGATTCCTTTGTCGACATTGATTTTGAAACTTATTTCATTGGAGAAGCGAATGTCTTCGATATTCATGTATAATTCTACCGTTTCGAGCTCCTCGGCCAAGGGGATTTCCTTTAGGGAAGAGGCCTCTAAAATCTTCCGTACCAACTTGGAAAATTTATTAAGGTAGTGCACGGCATTTTTCTGCTCATTGTTAATAATATAGAGCTTTATAGAATTTAAAGAGTTGAATAGAAAATGTGGGTTCATTTGACTGCGAAGCATACTCTGTTCTAATGTAAGTACTTTTTTTTCGTTTTTAAGCTGGTATTGTCGGTAAAGAATGTAGAAAATGCCCGCCAAAAGGGCCAAGGCGATACCACTGATAAGAATCAGGGTTTCGTTCTTTCGAAGTTTTAGTTTTACATTCTCGTTCTCCATGGCCAACACCGCGATCTCGTTGGTCTTTTTTTCGGTGTCGTAGCGAATGATTATGTCATTTACATAACGAAGGTTACGATCATTTGAAACCTCACGATCAAAGTGCTGTTCTTTTTTATAATATCTCAAAGCCGTTTCAAAATCTCCTTGTTTGACAGCTAGGTCGGATAAAAAACCATACGCTTCAGACTGCGAGGCTATCAGCTCAAATTTCTCTGCCAATTCCAGTCCTTTCAGCAGGTACTTTTTCGATTCTTTAAAACGGTTTAAATGGATCATTGTCCAACCAAGGTTAATATACACCGAACTAAGAATCGACATATCCCCAATTGCTTCTGCCTTTGGAAGCGCGCTTTCCAACATTTCACGTGCCTCCTCGGTCTTATCTTGGTGAACAAAAACGTGTGCAATACTATAATTGCAAATAACCCTTCCCCTATCGGAATCTATGGTTTCGTTATATTTCAAGGAGGTCTGAAAGCTCTTCAAGGCTTCGGTAAGTTTCCCCTGTGCCTCGTAACACTCCCCCACATTTTGATGATTAATCGCCAACCCAAGCTCGTTCCCCAATTCTTCATCGAGTCTGATTGATTCTGTAAACTGGTCAATCGCCTTAGAATATTGTTGCAAGGTCTGGTAAATATTACCAATAGCATTCAAAGAGACATTTATACTTCTTTTAAGGCCAATAGAAGGGTTATCCACACTTTCTGCCAACTCAAGGGCCTTTTGATTATAATCTAAGGCTGATTTGATCTTGTCTGTCTTTCGATGGATTACACTAATCATATTAAGGCTATACACCTCAAATTCTATATTTTTTGCCTCTCGCGCGGCCTCATATGCCCTATGATGTAACTCAAGACCGCGAGAAAAATCTGAGATATCCCTGTATTTTCTGCCAAGTTGGTTTAGGACATACGCTTGTCCGTTCAAGTACTTCTTCGCCAGGGCCCTCTCTGAGAAAAAACGCATCAAAACGGTGTCATTTCGAAAGGGTCGTAGTACTGCGTCAAGATCTTTATAAGTATCGGGGGCCGCCTTGATCAGGCTATCTGTCTTTTTTTGAAATGTCTTATGAACTTCTTGGGAATATGTACTTTCACAGAGGTATAAAAGCACTAGAACGGGCAGTATGCCCGTTCGTAGATTAAAGTGTATATTTTTAAAAAGCCCAAGCATAAGAGGTTCTAGAGCATGTCTAGAAAATCGGATTTTTTCTGCCTAGACACCGGGATCTTGTGATTTGACTTTAGGACTACATAGCCATCGGTCTTCAAGAATTCTTTAATCTTGGAAAGGTTGATAATATAGGAGTTGTGAATTCTGAAAAAGGATTCTTCCGGTAACAGTTCATTCACTTCTTTCAATTTCTTGGTTAGAACAATTTTTTGCCCATCTGCTAAATAAATAGTACTGTAGTTTCCATCAGACTCGGCATACAATATTTCATCACTTTCCAGAAAAAGCAACTTCCCATCGGTATTGATGGTAATCTTTTTGTGAAGCGCGTTGGCGTTGAAATTCAAAAGCATCTTTTCCAAGCGGTCAACAGAGAAATTCTTTGAATTGTGCTTCTTTATTTTAACAATAGTATCTTTTAAATCATCGGTATCGATAGGTTTTAACAGATAATCGATAGCTTCGTTCTTCAATGCCTTGATCGCATACTGGTTATAGGCGGTGGTTATAACCACCGGAAAGTTCTTATTGGTAAGTTTTTGAATGAATTGAAAGCCATCCATGGTAGGCATTTCAATATCCAAAAAAAGGCAATCAGGAGTATTCTTTTCAAGATATCCCAAAGCCTCTCTCGGATCCGTAAACGAAGCTCCGATATTGATTTCATCACTAAAATTGGTAAGCTCCCAAGAAAGGCTCTGTAGTGCTTTTACCTCATCATCTACTAATACGGCTTCTATCATTTTAATCTCGAATCTTTAAACTTTAAGTTAATCAAAAATAGTATTAAGTCCCATTTTTTCAAGAAAAGATGTATCAATGGAAGCTTATGCCGTATGATTGGTTGAAAAACGGACAGAAATAGGTTAAAAAAATCCAACACCCACAAAAGAGAGAAAACACCTACTTTAAAAATCACATAAAGCACACCGATTTTTAAGCACCGCCATTTATACACAATATTAGACCATTTATACATTCCCAATTTTCACGGCTATGGGATTACTATACTTTTAGGCTCCAATTAAATTAAACATTTCAGCTCCCCGGCAATAATGTACATAACCTTAAAGGGACCTTAAAATGAAAAAATGTGTTATTATGTTCGTAGTTTTTGTTTTTATGCTTTTGATCGCAACGGTGGTCAAAAGATATGATGTAAATCAAGATACGGCAAATCTTGCGATTGCGGAAAACGGTGAAAATACGAGTGTAGAAATCGGAATTAAATAATTTGACAAAAAACTGCACAAAATTTTCGCATTGGCAATAATTTTCAAAAATTAACAATGTATTAACATAAAGTTTTGATTTAGAAGGGGTTTTGAACGGAAAATATGTATTTTTACCTTCTGTTTCCCCCGTTAGCATCACTACAGAGTAATGATGGTTTTACCCTCATGCTTTTTAGATATGCAGATTGATAAAAGTATACGGTTTTTGGGTTTTCAATAGACCCTTAACATATTTATGAAACTGCCAACCAATAGGTACGGCTCTACGGTCATGTTTTAAATAAGAGCGTGAATTGTCGCAAGGCAACTATCTGATGAGTTTGCACCACAGGACACTAAATCAATTCATTGGTTTGGTGAATTGCTAGATGATAGGTTTCGGGGGAACTACCTTAGTCAGCATCATGTGAGGTAACATCCATTTCGATACATCGGAGGGGTCGTACAGGTTTGGTGGTATCATAATTATAAAATCTTTCCTATACTGCACATCTCTTTTTCCAAAAATTAATCCTAGGACGTATTCCTCTAAAGTCCCTATATCTTCTGATGAGCAATTGTTAAAAATCAATGTCAGGCTAATTAGGTTAATAATGTCCACCTATTTAAAGTTTGGTTCGGTCGGTTTCAAATCACCTATAAAAAAGCTGTGTGACCCTACAACATAAGAAAGAAATTAAACAAAAGGATTACAAGCATACTGGCATTTTGTGCTGCTGTTTATGCAAAAAATATGACCGAAAATACATGATTCCCCTCCGCATATACATTTTACTCCTTCAATTGTTGGCCAACGAATACTTTTACCACGTTTTATAAGAACGATGTTTACTTTTTACAAATGATGTCACCAACAACTATAAACCAAAATAGTATGAAAAATATGAATTACTTATTACTTATGGGAGTCATGTTGTTAGGAATATCATGTTCCGATCGCTCCTCCGCAGAAAACGATCTAAAAGCCGTAACCTATAACGCTAGCGAAAATGAAGGCAATACCTTTATGGAATTATATCTTCACCAGCATTCCTTGGAAACTACCTTGACCCAGCTAAATTGCCAAAAAGAAAATCTTATCTCTGAAATCGAGACCGGCAACGAAGCACTATTACCCGAGCTCGAATTGGTACAACAAGATATCGAACGCAACCGGTACTATTATGATGTGAACGAGGAACTGCTTTTAGGAATCAAATGTCCAACCAAAAAATGCCCCAGGCCAAAGCCAAATCCTTGCGGTGACTTTAAGGGTTGTATAATGAGTTGTCCCATAAACCTATTCGAAGGTCAACTAATCATATGGATACCTGAAGAACAAGAAGGGGCAATTGATATTACCATTGTGAATTTTGAAGGCGAACCCTGTGGTGAAGTGGCAGAGATGTACCAAATAGAAGGAAGTGAGAATCTAATCGGAATCGTCCTAGAAAGCGATGTATGTGATAATGGTTTTATCGAGGTTCAAAAAGAATATGAGTATGCCGAAGGAGGTTCTATATCGTATCGCGTTCCTATTGCCTATAATTAGGACACTTTGGTCAATAATAATAAAATAACTTTTAAGCCCCGAAAATTTTTCGGGGCTTTCTAATGATGAAAAAATACAAGCTCGTACCAATTTTTCTACTTGTTTTCTTCCTTGCTTTTTCCCAAGCCGAAGAAAAACAAACCTTGCTGTTGAATTCCTACTTTGACAGCGCATATGAACAAACATTCCAGAATAAGGATAGCGCCTATTTTTACTTTGAAAAAGCCTTACAGCTTGCAAAAAAACTAAATGATCTGCCCACACAATTAGACATACTTAGCTATACTATTTATACCGCTGATTATCATTATGATTTAAGGAAGCTACAATCTGGCCTTTCGAAAACAGAGGCGCTTCTGTTCATAAAAAACGCTCCCGATACTATTGAAGGTTATAACGACTACCACAACGCGTATCTGCTAGATAAAGGCAATTATCATTTTAAGACCAAAGAATACGAAAAAGCAAAAACCTATTTTCAACAACTATTCAACGCCATTACCAAAATCCCGACCAAGCAACTTGACCAAGACAAGGTAGAGACGCTCTACACTGCCTATACGTTTTTAGCTACCATTTATAAAAACACTGGTAAATTTGACTTATCGGAAGAATTTTACTTGAATGCCATCGACTTTGTGAACAAGAACAAATCAAAATTTAAGGGCTATCAAGATTATATTAGTAATTCGAACCGTTTGCTTGCGCAACTGTATAGCCAAACCGGACAATATCAAAAAGCAAACATACTTCTATCGCAAGCAAAAACCACCTACCTACGCTATTACCAGAAAGACAACAAATTCAAGAACAATGTTATTAGTATTCACCAAAAACTAGCAGAAAACTGTCTTAAACAAGACAGCCTTGTAAAAGCCTTGGGGTGGCTGGGACAAGGTAAGCGTTATTTAACCGAAGGAGATCCCTTCTTCAAGGAATATCTTATACTTTACGGGGACGCCTTTGCAGGTTCCGGGGAACGCAAAAGTAGCTTGCAACAATACCAACTTGGCTTGAATGCGTATAACGATTATCACAAAAACCAACCACACCAAGACGTTGCCAAAGTTCATGGAAAGATAGCCGCCTTTCATCTAAAAGAAAGCAATTTTAAAGAAGGATTACAATCAATAGCAAAGGCGCTAACCGCCTCCGGCAGAGGAATTACGGTCGCTTCCTATGATACCCAAATAAATCCTAAATCGGTTTTTTCTAAAAGACAGTTGCTGAATTTGCTCGACATTAAATTGCAACTGTTACAACTCGCTTTCGAAAAGTCGAGAAAGCGCTCTTATCTAGAGGCCGCATTGACTACAAGTACGAACATCTTACAAACATTCGATTTATTAAAAAAAGAGTTCGACAGCAAGCTCGATAAACAATTCTTGGCGGAGACCTGCTATCCCATTTTTCATCATATGATTGCAGTAACACATCTCGCCTATGAACTAGATAGTGATTCGAACCTGGTTGAATTAGCCCTGAATATTGCAGAAAAAAATAAGGACTTTATACTTTTGGAGGCACTTAGAAGTACTAGCGCCAGCCAATACGGGAATGTTCCTACCCGTATTCTTGATAAAGAATCTCAGTTCCGTTCAGAAATTGCCCATATTGAAACCCAACTTTTTGACAAGCCAGAAAATAGTCAAGAATTTTCGGCGCCCTTGTTTGAGCTTAAAAAAGAATATTACACTTTTTTAGACAGTATTAAGCTTGCTTATCCAAAATATCATGAACTGAAGTACGGAACCAAAACGTTGCCCCTTTCAGAAATTAGGACCACACTCCTAAAAAATCCGGGCACTTTGCTATCCTATACTGTGACCGCTGATCATTTGTATGTGATTACGCTAAATGGTACAAAGGAGGAATTTCTGAAGCTTCCTTTCACCACTTCCGACAGAAATAATATACGTCAATTCTACACCCTTATTTCAACGCCCTCGATCGTGCAAAACTCTCAAATTTCCCAGTTAGGGGAAGCCATATTTGAGAAAGTGCTCAAAAGTGCTTTAAAAGACTTCGATGCGAGGCAACTCACTATTATTCCCGATGGCCTGCTACATTATATCCCCTTCGACATCCTTTCCGAAAAGGGTTCTTATTTACTAGAAACGAAAAGTATAGGTTACGGTAATTCCATAAGCTCCCTCATTTCACTTAAGAACAGTCCAAGACAAAAAAATGCAAAAGTATTGGCATTTGCACCTCGCTTTAAAGGGGCTACAAACAAGAACAGTACACGGCAATTCGGGCGATTGGCCTATAACGACCAAGAACTTGTCAAAGTAAATGCATTTTTTAATACGTCGTCCTATTTATATGAAAAGGCAACCCTAAAGAACTTTAAAGAGCAGGCGCCTGCATTCGGCATTATTCATTTGGCCACCCATGCCTCGGCGAATGATGAGTTTCCAGACTACTCATATTTGGCTTTTAGCCAAGATGAAAAGGAAAACATTCTATATACAAAAGACCTTTACGGAAGCACTATCAATGCAGAGATGGTAACACTTAGTGCCTGCCAAACGGGAATCGGCACACTACGAAACGGACAGGGAATGTTAAGTCTTTCAAAAGGGTTTTACTATGCGGGAGCCAAGTCTTTGGTCAACACCCTTTGGAAAATTAACGATAAAAGCAGTGTAAGGTTGATGGAGTTTTTCTATGAAAGTTTGAGCGAGGGCAAGTCAAAACAGGAAGCCCTACGTACGGCCAAATTAAAGTACTTGAAAAACACGGATGATCGCTTATTACGACATCCTTATTATTGGTCGGCCTTCGTAGTCTCAGGAGATACGGCCCCCATAGCTCGTAAAACCTGGCCCCAATATGCCACCTTGGGAATCCTTGGATTGTTCTTACTCGGATTGGCAACTCGCCGGTTAGGCCTACTCAAGTGAGTCTAAAATCCTTGCCGCCGCTTCGGCCTTAAAACCATCCTCAGTAACAACCTTCTGTAAATGCACCTTACTTTTTTCCAAGTCCCCTAATTTTAGATAACTGAGCGCCAAGTACCAAGTGGCGCGGTCATTCAAGGCCCCGTCTTGTGCCATATACGATTGCAAGGAGTGCACTGCCTGCTCGTGGTCGCCCAGTTGCATATGAACAATGGCACTATAAAATTCGATATAGGGGTCGTTTTGCTCCTTGTTCAATTGACTAAAAAGTTCAAGTGCCACCACATATTCATCATTTTCATAAGCCGTGAAGGCCTTATCCTTAAGGTCCTCGATCTGGTTGCCCCGCTCGATAGGGTGCACCACGTTATCGTAGGGTTCAAAATTGGTTTCATAAAGTTGGTCGGGGTCAATGTTTCCATTATTAAAGAAGAGCCAAGAACCCAAACCTACTACCAAGGCTATGGAAGCAGCCGCCAACCAAGGACGCATGTTCACTACTTTTACCGGCTTAGACCGCTTCGCCGCTACCACCGAACCGAACAATTCTTTGACCTCTTGGCGTTCCTGCTTCTTTAAGGCTTCTTGCAATTCTATTTGAAATGTCAACTCCTGGGCAAATTCCGTATCTGTCGCTTTCAAACGCGCTACTTCTGCCAGCTCATTTTCATTGAGCGCCCCTTCAAAGTATGCATTGATCAATGATTCTTTATCCATTTTGCCGTTTTATTAGATCTCTCAATGACTTAAGACATCTCGATTTTTGACTTTTTACTACATTCTTATTTTCATATCCCTGGCGGGTCATTATTTCTTCTAACTTGAGGTTTTGCAAATAAAATAGCTCAAGTACCTCCCTACATTTATCACCTAGCTTTTTAAAATTGGCCACCAATAGTTTTTGATAGGTACTAAGACCTTCATCTGAGGAAACATCCTCGATTACCGCCTGTTCATATTGATCAAATTTATACTCTTCATCTGTATACACCTGCTTTTTAGAGTCTCGAAAGTGCTTGAAAAGCATAAATTTTCCCGTTCCAAAAAGGTAGGTTTTTAAACAGCTTTTCAAATGGTCGAGTTTCCCTGCCAAGGCATTTTCATAGAGCACAATAATCGCATCTTGAAACACATCTTCGAGCAACGAGTCATCTTTAGTGTATCGAGAGGCGAATTTGAAAAACTCGGTCTTATACTCTATATACACGCTCTTTAGAGCATTTCTATCCCGCTTTTTTAATTCGGCAAGTAGTTGCTCATCTTTCATTAGTGTTGGTTTCTGTCAGAGGTTAACATCACTAAATATAAATAAAAATGCGCCAGCGATGTTGACCTTCCAAAAACTATGGTACAAACGGTCAAATAACCTTAAAAAAATACATACAAATGAAAACGAACTTCACTACAACTAAAAAAGCTTATACCCTTCTTCGAAGAACCATCCCAATATGTATACTCTTTGGGCTACTTGCAATAAGCGCGTGTACAGAAAGAGCCGTGGACCGAATTTTTGATGAAATAGATGCCCTAGAAGAAGACACAGGAAGTCTAACCAAATTAAAAGGACATTGGATTCGTGTTCAAAGCAATAATGCAAGTTCTGATAATATGATCATTAAAATGACAGGGAATACCGGGGAGATAATCGACCGTGCCCAATCTACATTCGAAAATGGAGCTATTAAATGGAATGCTATCGAAGTGGTAGACAGTGAGCGTTTTTTTCATCAAGAATTGGGAAGCGACGGGTTGTATTACGAGGGGACCATGAAATTAAGCCAAGACGATACCCTACGAATTTCAGTGGTATCGAGCGGGAGTGGCAATCTTCAAAAATGGGTTAAAAATTAAATAATACCCGCCATGTTTACCTTTTAAAACTTCGGGTACCAATAGCCGTAATCTTATTAAACAAAGTCATGAAAAAAAGAAACATATTCACAAAAAGTATTGTAAAATCTGCGCTAGTCTGTTTTTCTATCACTAGTGGCCTACTGTTCACCGCCTGTTCAAAAGAGTCAGTGGTAGAGACCATAGACATCATCGAAGAAGGGGTCGAAACAGAAGCCACCTTAGATAATCTTAACGGAGAATGGATCCGAATTGCCAGTAATAACCCGGTTGCAGATGGTATTCTCATCGATATGTCGGGCACATCTGGGACAATTACCGACAAAGCAGGATCTGGCTTTGAGGTGGGTGACCTTAAATGGAAAAATATTAAGGCGGTAGATGCCGAAAACTTCACCCATGAAGAATTAGGGAGCGATAATGCGTATTACCAGGCGACCATGTTATTAAAATCAGATGATACACTTCGTATTTCGGTTGGGTCTAGCGGCGCCGGAAACGCTCAAAAATGGGTTCGCGAAGGGCAATATATTCCAATAGACAGCCAAGGCCCTAGTGCGACAGAGACACTGCCTTGTGCTATCAGCGAAGCACGCACCCTCAAAAACGGGACGGCAGCAATCGATTATTTTGTGGATTGCGTATTGGATATAACCGCACCCTTGACCATTGAACCCGGTACTGTTGTTCAATTCGGTGAAAATGCAGGTTTGGGAATCTATGACGGTGGTAGCCTAAATGCCATCGGCACCCTTATAGCACCTATAGTTTTTGAGGGAAAAACAGCCATAGAAGGTTTTTGGCGCGGCGTTCATATTGAAACTAAATCTATTAACAACCAACTCGAAAACGTACGGATACAAGATGCCGGCAGCAATTATGTTTATTGCTGTAATGGGAAGGCCAGTCTTTTTCTAAAAGGCGCCAAAATAGCCTTGACCAATATCGAAATAGCTAACGGAGGTAACATTGGGCTTATGGCAATAGGGGAAGGTGAATTCACAAGCTATAGCAACATCCGAATTGAAACACATAAAGACTATCCAGTTCATATTGAACCAAACCTACTGTCCAATTTTGATGGTATTGATTCCGATTATTCGGGCAATGAAAAAGACTTTGTTTTTGTGGTGGCAGGAAATATAGATCAACCAACTACCTGGAATCAGCTTAATGTGCCTTATTTGGTAGAAGGAAAAGTTATAGATGTTACAGAGGCCCTAACCTTGGAAGCGGGTGCCCAAGTAATCTTTCAAGAAAATGGAGGCCTTGGTGTATACGACGAAGGGTCTTTAACGGTCAAAGGAACCGATAGCAATCCTGTAGTTATGAGAGGTGCCAATGCCTTGCCAGGTTTTTGGCGTGGTATTCATATCGAAACGACCAGTATTGAAAACTCCCTGAACTATCTCCAGGTATCAGATGCAGGAAGCAATTATGTTTACTGTTGTAATGAAATAGGATCGCTATTTCTTAAAAGTGGCACCGCAAGTGTTACCAACTCTACCTTCAGTAATGGGAAATCGTACGGGATCGTAACGCGACCAGGTTTTGAGTTCAACGCCTACAGCGGCAACACCATTACCACACACCAACAAGCCGCCATGTACATTTCAGCGCTTATAATGGGCGAACTAGACGGTTTAAAATCTTCCTATACCGGCAATGAAAAAGACTACCTATTAGTGTATAACAGTGATATAAATGAAGACATAACGGTATTACCCAACAATGTCCCCTTTCGAATTGAAAACGCCGCCGTTATCGATATTACCGCTCGCATTAATCTGCTGGCAGGTGTTGAAATAGTATTCGAGGAAGCTGCCGGATTGGGGGTGTACGACAACGGAGTCTTCAATGCCATCGGAGAAGCCAGCAATAGAATCGTTTTACGGGGCGCCCAAAACGCGGTGGGCTTCTGGCGCGGAATCCACACCGAAACCAATAGCATCGACAATGTTATTCGTTATGCAGAAATCAATAATGGCGGTAGCAACTATGTATACTGTTGCAATGATCCTAGCAGCGTATTTGTAAAAGCAGGCCAGTTAACAGTAACGGATTCGAACATTTCGGATAGCGGAGGATGTGGTATTTACGTAAGCGCAAGAGCCACATTTACCGAGAGCAACAACAATTATGCAAACAACCAGGGCGGGAATCTTTGCGAATAGTTTGCAATACCCCCTCTTATAATTGGTAGTCTAAAATCCTTAAAAAACAAAACAGATGAAATTTATTAAAACCACTATTCTACATGCAAGTATGTATACATGCTTACTCTTGACCACAGCGGCTTGCGACAAAGACAATCCTTTAGATCCATTTAATGATTGTGGCAGTGCCGCCTGGACAGAACAGGTACAGGTCGAATTGACCGCTTGGAGTACGGCCATCGGAAACTACGCTTCGGATCCTACCTCAGAAAATTGCACCGCTTTTAAGACCACGGGCAAGGCCTATCTCGATGCCCTGGAAGATGTAAGGGCTTGTGTTGGGACTGCCAACCAGCAGGCATATAACCAAGCAATTGCCGAAGCCAAAGTAGATTTGGATGAAACCGATTGCAGCGACGGTTAAGAAAAATACCCAATTGGAAACTAAAAAATAACAACAGATGAAAAATGTAGTTCATAAAACAGTCGCTTTTCTAGCGGTGATTCTCCTAAACTCCTGTCTTGGGGAAGCGACCGACAAACTAAAAAATGCCAAGGAAACAGTATCGAATACTACCACCCTGATCAAACAGGTTCATAAAGTGGAGAACCGTATCGAAATTCTTAAGAACGAGGCATCCTTGACCAATGAGGAGCTAAAAACATGGCTTCCTAAAACCATAGACAATTTGGAACGGAGCGGGTTTAAGGTCGGTAGCACAGGGTATGCCAATGTAGCTTCGGTAGAGGGCACCTATGGATCAAAGGACCAGGGTCGAAGATTAAAGGTGGTGGTTATGGATGGTGCGGGACCCACAGGAAGCATCATGATGGCGGGGCTTGGCATGGCCAGTAAATTGGATATGGAAGAGGAGAATGAGAACAAACATCAAAAAACCGTGACCATAAACGGGATAAAGGCCATGCAGACCTATCACAAAAAACGATTCGAAACAGGTCTGCAATTTGTACATGACGATCGTTTTGGGGTGATGATCAATGGTATCCAGATGCAGCCCGAGGAAACATGGGCAATGGTCGAGAAGTTGAATTTAAAGAAACTCACCGAACTGGCGCAATAAGCGAAGGCTCATTTCAAAAAGATAAAAATAGACGTATGAACTGACCCAATTGGTAATCTTCGCACCTCAAATTCCTGTCTTCGGCCAATTGCTGTAGGAAAAGTCTTTGCTATCAAATTTTAAACCAAAAAGTATGTTTTCAATTATACTTTTTGGTTTATTTTTTTATTGAAGTTGAATGTTAATTTTATGTAAACTATTATTTGACCGCAAAGGCAACGTACATCACTTGCGAGCCTAGATTTCAACACTCTATGTTAAAAACTTTGTTACTTAAAAACTAAAACACCCTCAAAATATCGTCGCATTTTTTGAATCTTTGTCATCCCAATGCGGGGTACTATTCTCCTCATCACAACTAATTTTTAAATTCAGCGATTATGTCCACAGCCATCGAGCCAATTTTGGAAGCAAATGACGACCGTTTTGTTATCTTCCCCATCAAACATCACGATTTATGGGAGTGGTATAAAAAATGTGAGGCATGTTTCTGGACAGCGGAGGAAATAGACCTTCATGAGGATTTGAACGATTGGAACAATAAGTTAAACGATGATGAGCGCTACTTTATAAAACATATCTTGGCATTTTTTGCCGCTTCAGATGGTATTGTAAACGAGAATTTGGCAGAGAACTTTGTTAGTGAGGTACAATATGCCGAAGCAAAATTCTTTTATGGTTTCCAGATTATGATGGAAAACATTCATTCGGAAACATACTCGCTTTTGATCGATACGTACGTGAAAGACGAAAAGGAAAAAAATATTCTTTTCAAGGCGCTTGAAAACTTCCCGGCAATCAAGAAAAAAGCCGATTGGGCTTTGAACTGGATCGACTCCCCGAGTTTTGCAGAACGTTTAATTGCCTTTGCCGCAGTAGAAGGTATTTTCTTCTCCGGTGCTTTTTGCTCGATCTTCTGGTTAAAGAAAAGAGGGTTAATGCCCGGTCTTACGTTCTCAAATGAACTTATTTCGAGAGATGAGGGAATGCATTGCGACTACGCGGTACATCTTCACAACAAACATTTGATGAACAAGGTACCTAAAGAACGTATTACCCAAATCTTGACAAATGCGTTGGATATTGAGCGTGAGTTCATCACCGAATCCCTTCCGGCAAGTTTAATCGGAATGAATTCGAAGCTAATGACCCAGTACCTAGAATTTGTTACGGATCGTTTGCTAGTCGAATTGGAATGCGACAGAGTGTACAATGCGACCAATCCATTTGATTTTATGGATATGATATCCCTTCAAGGAAAAACAAACTTCTTCGAAAAACGAGTCTCAGAATACCAAAAAGCAGGGGTATTGAACAAAGAGAAAGACGAAGATGCCCAAAAAATAAGTTTCGACGCAGATTTCTAGAAACACGGCATACCCAATACACCTCTTATTTTTCGGATAACGGAAAACCGGGTGATTTTTTCAGCACAAACCAAAAACTGTCGAAGTTTTCAAATACTTCGACCCAACCAACGTATCACTTAAAACAAAAGTAGCCACATGTATGTAGTAAAAAGAGATGGAAGAAAAGAGTTGATCATGTTCGATAAGATCACAGCTCGAGTAAGAAAGTTATGTTATGGCCTTAACGGGCTTGTAGATCCACTAAAGGTCGCTATGCGGGTCATAGAAGGCCTGTACGACGGGGTAACCACCTCCGAACTTGATAATTTGGCTGCAGAAATTGCGGCCACCATGACAACTACCCATCCCGACTACGCAAAACTGGCTGCGCGCATCTCTGTATCAAACCTGCATAAAAACACGAAGAAGTCGTTCTCGGAAACGATGAAAGACCTCTACGAATATGTAAACCCTCGAAACGGGAAAAAATCTCCCTTGTTATCAGACGAGGTCTTTAAAGTCATTTCAGAGAATTCAGAACGCCTAGACTCTACCATTATTTATAACCGCGATTTTGGCTACGACTATTTCGGTTTTAAAACACTGGAACGATCCTATCTTTTAAAATTAAACGGAAATATAGCAGAGCGCCCACAACATATGTTGATGCGTGTATCTGTTGGAATTCATTTAGATGACCTTGATTCGGCTATTGAGACCTATGAGTTGATGTCTAAAAAATACTTTACACATGCGACCCCGACCTTGTTCAACGCGGGAACGCCCAAACCTCAAATGTCATCGTGCTTTCTATTGGCCATGAAAGATGATAGCATCGATGGTATTTATGACACCTTGAAGAATACCGCCAAGATTTCACAGTCTGCCGGTGGTATTGGGCTATCTATTCACAATATTCGGGCGACCGGTTCCTATATCGCTGGCACCAACGGTACCTCGAACGGAATCGTACCCATGCTTCAGGTATTTAACGATACCGCACGTTATGTAGACCAAGGAGGCGGAAAACGAAAAGGAAGCTTCGCTATTTACATGGAGCCTTGGCATGCAGATATTTATGAGTTTCTAGATCTAAAGAAAAATCATGGAAAAGAAGAAATGCGTGCCCGCGACCTTTTCTACGCCATGTGGATTTCTGATCTTTTTATGAAGAGAGTAGAGGCGAACGAAGATTGGACCCTTATGTGTCCTAGCGAATGCCCAGGGCTCTTTACCAATCATAGCGAAGAGTTCGAAAAGCTATACTTGGGCTACGAAGCAGCAGGCAAAGGGCGTAAAACTGTAAAGGCGCGTGAGCTTTGGGAAAAAATATTGGAATCACAAATCGAGACCGGTACCCCTTACATGCTTTATAAAGATGCGGCCAATCGTAAGAGTAACCAAAAGAATTTAGGTACGATACGTTCCTCGAACCTTTGTACCGAGATTATGGAGTATACCTCTCCAGATGAAATTGCCGTCTGTAATTTGGCCTCGATTGCCTTACCAATGTTTATTAAAAACGGTGAGTTTGATCATAAAGAACTCTTTAAAGTCACCAAAAGGGTGACCAAAAACCTCAACAAGGTTATTGATCGCAATTATTACCCGGTCATAGAGGCAGAAAACTCCAATATGCGACACAGACCAATAGGCCTTGGCGTACAGGGGTTGGCCGACGCTTTTATTATGTTGCGTTTGCCGTTTACAAGTGATGAGGCCAAAAAATTGAACCAAGAAATATTCGAAACGCTCTACTTTGCAGCGGTTACCGCTTCTATGGAAGCAGCTAAAGAAGAAGGCACCTACTCGTCATATGAAGGCTCACCCATATCACAAGGTGAGTTTCAACACAACCTTTGGAATATTAAAGACGAGGAATTATCTGGTCGTTGGGATTGGGGAAAATTACGAAAAGAGGTGAAGAAAAATGGAGTTCGCAACTCGCTCTTGGTAGCTCCTATGCCGACTGCTTCTACTTCCCAGATCCTAGGAAACAACGAGTGTTTTGAACCATATACCTCTAACATTTATACCCGACGGGTACTTTCAGGAGAGTTCATCGTGGTAAACAAACACCTTTTGGAAGACTTGGTAGCTCTTGGTCTTTGGAATGAAAATATGAAGCAAGAGCTAATGCGGGCCAACGGTTCTATTCAGCATATAGAAACGATTCCACAAGAAATTCGGGAGCTTTACAAAACTGTTTGGGAACTGAGTATGAAAGACATTATTGATATGTCTCGTCATAGAGGGTATTTCATTGATCAAAGCCAGTCTTTGAACCTTTTTATGGAAAATGCCAATTTCGCAAAACTTACCTCGATGCATTTTTATGCTTGGAAAAGCGGCTTAAAAACAGGAATGTACTATCTGCGTACCAAAGCAGCTGTAGATGCCATTAAATTTACGCTCGACAATACCAAGAAAAAAGAGATGCCTACCAGCGTTGCGGCCGAAGCAGAAGTAGCTGCAGCCACCCCATCTGTCGCCGAAGCATCGGCCATGCAAGTGCAGACAACTCCTGTGGCTACACAAGCAGAATTGGATATTCAGCCAATGTCACCAGAAGAAATGAAAGCAATGATCGCACGGGCCAAAGAAGGGCAAGCAGATGATGATTGTATTATGTGCGGATCTTAAATTTACTTTTAGAAAAGGCCTAAGCCTTTAAAATATTAAAACCCCCGGCAATAGTTGTCGGGGGTTTTATTTTACAGGTGACTTTGTAAACAACAGATGGGCGCTATAGTCCCTAAAAAATTCCTATCTTCTCTACCTATAACCAACCAAACAATCACTGCTCTTATGAATAACAATAAAAAAAGAACTTGGTTTATCGCCTTTGTAGTTTCCTTGGGAGGTTTCTTGTTTGGATTTGATGCCGGTATTATCTCTGGTGTTATGTCGTATGCCGGACCTGAATTCAATTTAGATGATCTTCAAAATGGCTGGGTAACCAGCTCTCCTTCCTTTGCGGCAATGATAGCGATGTTGATTTCCGGGAGGTTAAGTGACCTTTTAGGAAGAAAGAAAGTATTAATTGTTGTCGCCTTTATTTATGCGCTCTCGGCCCTATTATCGGCCTACGCAACATCCTACGAAATGCTATATATGGCCAGAATGTTAGGTGGCTTGGCTTTCGGCGCAGCTTTAATTCTCGCTCCCATGTATATTGCCGAAATAGCCTCTGCCGAAAATAGAGGCAAACTAGTTTCTATGCAGCAGTTGAATATCGTATTCGGCTTTTTTGCCGCCTTCCTAAGCAACTACTTTTTTAATGAGGCAAACGGTGCAGAGGGGACTTCATTAACCGATGAAACTGTATGGCGTTGGATGCTAGGGGTGGAACTCCTTCCCGCTGTGCTCTATTTTATTCTTATGTTCTTTGTTCCGCGGAGCCCAAGATGGCTTTATCTTAAAGGAAAGACCACAGAAGCAAAAGCGGTACTTAACCGAATACATGGTGTTGATTTCGCTACAGAAGAGATTAAGGCAATTGAACAGAGTATCGAAGATCAAAAGAGTACCGACAAAAACAAAATAGGGGAATTATTTGGCCCAGCATTAAAATTTATAGTGTTTGTAGGATTGGTCGTTGGCATTTTACAACAAGCCACGGGTATTAATGCCATTTATTTTTATGCAACCTCAATTTTCAAACAAACGGGCATTGGTACCGATGCCGCATTTTCCTCAGGTATTCTTCTCAGTGTTACCTCTGTAATATTTACAATTATCTCGATGCTGTTGATCGATCGTTTGGGGAGAAGGCCTTTGCTGCTTTTCGGTATTGCAGGCATCGCCGTTAGCATGCTACTTTGCGGTTATGGTTTTAACAAAGCGACCTATCAATTGACTGCGACCAATATTGCTCAGCTCGAAAATATAGATCAATCAAAGCTGACTCCCCTAGTCGATAAGATATATGACAACGATATTGATTTTAAAAATGCAATGAAAAGCAGCTTAGGAAATCAAGTATATGCCAAGAATGACGGTGCCATTTTAGAGGCGGCAACCACCATGAACGGCACGCTTATTCTTATTGGCATCTTAGGTTTCGTTGCCTGCTTTGCTTTCTCCTTGGGGCCTGTAATGTGGGTGTTACTATCCGAACTATATCCTACGAAATACAGAGGATTGGCTATTGGGTTTATCGCTTTTGTCAACTCTTTTACAAGTTGGATCGTGCAGCAGGTATTCCCATGGGAATTATCGAACCTGGGGAATGCTACCAGCTTCTTTATTTTTGGTGTAATCGCCTTGGTCGGTTTCTTTGCAATGCTAAAAATCTTACCAGAGACAAAAGGTAAATCACTCGAAGAAATAGAAGCCGAATACGTGTATTAATGACCATACAAAATCCCATATTGCCCGGTTTTAACCCTGACCCTTCCATCATACGGGTTGGAGACGATTATTACATTGCCACCTCTACTTTCGAGTGGTTTCCAGGGGTGCAGATTCACCATTCCAAAGACTTGAAAAACTGGAAGCTTGTGACGCGACCTCTGAATAGAATCTCCCAATTAGACTTAAAAGGCTGTCCTGATTCCTGCGGGGTCTGGGCCCCATGCCTTTCCTATGATAATGGCGTGTTTTATTTAGTCTATAGCAATGTACGTTCCTTCGATGGCGTTTGGAAAGACACCCCAAATTATCTGGTGACCACTACTGATATTTTAGGGGAATGGAGCGAACCAATTTATTTATCATCGAGAGGGTTTGACGGCTCGCTATTTCACGATAACAACGGCAAAAAGTGGTTTTTGAATATGCTGGTCGACCATAGAAATGGCCTGTTCTTTGGAGGTATAGAAATGCAAGAATATAGTACAGCTAGGAAAAAATTAATTGGAGAGGTACACTACCTGACTAAAGGAACTTCCCTAGGCCTAAGCGAAGGAGCCCACATATATCAAAAAGACAAATACTACTATTTACTTTTAGCGGAGGGCGGCACCGAGTATGGGCATGCGATTTCTATTGGTCGCAGTACAACGTTATTCGGGCCTTATGAATTTCATCCTGAAAACCCGTTTGTATCTGCAAAAGAAGACGCAACGAACCAGTTACAAAAAGCAGGGCATGGGGACCTAGTGCAAACACAAAACGGTGATTGGTACGTGGTTTTCTTAACAGGAAGACCTTTGACCGAATTGGGCAACTGCACTTTGGGAAGGGAAACCGCTATCGAGGAAGTATATTGGAAAAATGGTTGGCCCCATTTAAAATCGGGAAGTAGCGTACCCAGAACGGCCATCCCTGAAACTGGTTTGATACTCGTTCCTAAGGAAAAGCCTACGATACGAATACAGTTTAATGATAAGAAACTTCCCATAGATTTCCAATCGCTTCGTGTTCCCATTAATGAAGAATGGTGCAGTCTTTCTCAAAGAAAAGGATACCTACGCTTGCTGGGAAGAGAATCGTTAACCTCATTTCACAGCCAAAGTCTACTCGCCCGTCGCATACAATCTTTTCATGTAAAAGTGACCGTTGCCTTAGAGTTTGATCCGCAACACTTTCAACATATGGCCGGCCTTATATTTTACTACAATACCGGGCACTATCATTATGCGTTTATGACGGCAAACAGTGATGGTTCAAAACAATACCTAAGTATCATTTCCTGTGACAATTTCAAAATGACGTTCCAAGAAGAGTTAGTGGCTATTACTTCGCATGAAAAAATTCAGCTACAAGGGGAAATGAACAAAGATCAACTTCAATTTTTTTATAATTTGGGCCAAGACAAATTTAAGCCTCTTGGAACACTCCTCGACGCTAGCATTTTATCGGATGACCATGTTCGCGATGGAAGTGATCGCTATCGCCCGGCATTTACAGGAAGTTTCGCAGGTATTTGTTGTCAAGATTTGGCCCAAAATGAACACTATGCTGATTTTGAATGGTTTGAATATCGAGAAATATCTTAAACTAAATCGTATGAAACAAATTAAACTTCTAGGGTTGCTACTCCTTTATATCGCATGTGGGGGGCAGGTAAAACAAAAAAAGGAAACTACCGAAACCAAGGTAGAAAATGTTCGCACACCTGCTAAGTTTGAACCCAATGATAGCGAAGTACTTCTCTTCGTGGGACAAGAAATGGAAGCAGTTGGTGGTTTGAGCGAATATAACGATGGATACTTAGATCATTTTGATCGACCCGCCGGATGGACCACATACACCAACATTAATCCTGGTCTAACGTCATTTGGTCGCACGCAAGAAGGACTCGATGGTTTGTTCGAGACGCACGATTGGGGTGATTATCACTACAATGCTACCTTACAACTCGAAAATTCCAACTATGAAAATATGGCACTGGCCATTGGTTTACAGTTCGTAGAAAACGAAGAAAAAGTAGCCGATGGCACCCATGATGCATACATTGATCGCTTGGGGAATTTTCTGTTATCATTGGGCAAACGCCCCGTGTTCCTTAGAATTGCCTATGAATTTGATGGGGATCCTTGGAATCATTATGATAAAGCAAATACGATTAAGGCATATAGGCGCATGGTTGATCGGTTGAGAGCGAAAGGGGTAAAAAATACTGCCTACGTTTGGCAATCTTGCGGATTCATGTCTGGAAGCCAGGAAGACTTGGAATCATGGTATCCTGGCGATGACTATGTAGACTGGTGCGGGTATTCGTTTTTTAATCATTGGAAAAAGCAGCAAATGATCGAGTTTGCGAGAAAAAAAGGGAAACCTGTATTTATTGCGGAGGCAACTCCCACCGCAACCGATTTTGTGAACGACCCAGCGGGCAATACAGGCCTCACCAAAGAAATGCGATTAGGCAATCCTGAGCAGGCACAATTGGCTTGGGAGGAGTGGTTCGTACCCTTTTTCAAGACTATAGACGATAACCCCGATATAATCAAAGCGGTACACTATATTAATTGTCATTGGGATTCTCACCCCATGTGGTATGAAAATCCAACTTTTAAAAACATCGATGCACGGTTACATCTAAGCGATTCTATAAGTAAACGGTGGAAGAAAATTATATCTGACAAAAAGTACATTAAATCATCTGCAAATTTGTATAATCAGATGTACAAAAATTTCAAATAGGAAAATAGGCATCGTAGACCAAAGGTGCCACCTTGGCCTGTAAGGAACATTGTTAGAACTATCTGTTATTTAACAACATAAGGTCTTAAGGCCAATGCAAAAGCATATGCCGCAATGTAAATCATTAGTATGACAAGATGTTTGTCCATGTACGCCCTTTTGTAAAGAAATCTTTAAGTATATACGTCTCAAATCTAAAAAAAGATTACATATATCTTATTTTTACAACGTTTTATAAATAAAAATCGTATCAATAAGGGGGTAAAAAATCATTTTTCACAAAATGGAATGACTTTTAGAAAGTACTTAACCGTTTATAAAGTGCATAGCTCAGGAACCACCGCAGAATACAAATCATACCTTAACGATTTAATAATTCCGAAGAACACTCTAAATGTTTTCAAAATTTATACGCTTCTTTTATAAGAACGGTATGCTGCTTTTGAAACAAACAATAATGCGAAGTAGCCAATAAGTAAGCATAGATAGGGAATCATATAACAAGAACGGCAGACGTAAGCCATATCTTACATGCCTATTGTGTAGTACATCGAAAAGTGCCAATAAATTCGATGAAGCGTTTTTATTTTCAATTTAGGTTCGATAAACGGCAAATTTCATCGATAAACGAACTATAAAAGAGATCATTCCTTGTTCCTATATTTATAACTCTCGGCCATAGAACACAAGACTAAGTTGCTCGCCCCCTACCCATTTAATATGACAATGGACCGCAGCGTTTTTAAAAACAACGAAAATTTAGCCTAGAAGAAAATGAAATTCCTGAAAACTGGTACAATATAGTAGCCGATATGCCTACCAAACCGTTGCCTCCCCTTCACCCTGGAACTTTAGAGCCTATCGGCCCCGAAGCATTGGCACCTTTATTTCCTATGGCGCTGATCGAGCAGGAAGTTAGCACTGACAAATGGATTGCTATCCCCGAAGAGGTTCGAGCTATTTATTCTATTTGGAGGCCCACCCCTCTGTATAGAGCCTATGGTTTAGAAAAAGCGTTAGATACACCGGCCAAAATCTATTATAAATATGAAGGTGTAAGCCCGTCTGGTTCACACAAACCAAATACTGCCGTTCCGCAAGCGTATTACAACAAACAGGAAGGCGTTAAAAAAATAACGACTGAAACCGGTGCAGGCCAATGGGGAAGTGCCCTTAGTTTTGCATGCCAGCACTTTGGTATCGAGTGCGATGTGTATATGGTAAAGCTTTCTTATGATCATAAGCCTTACCGTAAATCGATGATGAATGCATGGGGTGCTAATGTATTCGCCTCGCCCACAGAACTTACCGAAGCCGGTAGAAAAATTCTGTCCCAAGACCCAAATAGTCCCGGCTCATTAGGTATCGCAATATCCGAAGCGGTGGAAATGGCCGTTCAACGAGAGGATACCAAATATGCCTTGGGAAGTGTATTGAACCACGTAAAACTGCACCAAACCATCATAGGCCAAGAGGCAATAAAGCAGATGGAAAAAGCAGGAGACATGCCCGATATTGTCATCGCACCTTTTGGTGGTGGCTCGAACTTCGCAGGTCTTGCATTCCCTTTTTTAAGGTTAAACTTTGATGAAGGCCGCACTATTCGTTGTATAGCAAGTGAACCTACCTCATGTCCAAAACTTACTCGAGGAGTCTTCCGCTACGATTTTGGAGATACCGTAGGAATGACCCCATTATTACCTATGTATACCTTAGGTCATGATTTTGTGCCAGCTCCTATTCACGCAGGCGGACTTCGATACCACGGAGCGGGGGTCATTGTAAGCCAGTTGCTCAAAGACAACTTGATAGAAGCTGTAGCACATGACAATCTCGAAGTTTTCGAAGCAGGTGTTCTTTTCGCAAAGGCCGAAGGTATTATTCCCGCGCCAGAGGCAACACATGGTATCGCTACGGTTATTACAGAAGCGAAAAAATGCAAAGAAGAAGGGGTATCGAAGACGATCCTTTTCAACCTTTGTGGTCATGGAAATTTGGACATGAAGGCCTATGATGATTATTTTGCCGGTAACATAGTGAAGCATGAACTTTCACAAGAAGAAATAAACGCCTCCATAGCGCGCTTGAATACCCCCGAAATACCAAGGTAACAATTTAGATAGTTGGCAGCAATGCGAAGGACAGTTATAGTAAGTAACTGTCTTTTTCTCTTTTACTTACAAAAAGATTCTTGAGCAAAACCCCGGTATCAAAAAAATTAAATCGTTGCAAAACATGGCCATTTCAATAGATAATGCAGTATGATTACGCAACCATCGTACAAATCAATGCAGACAAATATGTACTTATTTAAACTGAATAGTGTATTTCATCGATCATTAATGACTTTCAACGTCTATTCTATTCCTTTCAAACGTACATAAAGTGTGATTGTTGTAAAACGATCACTCATGACCACCTTTTTGGCCCCAAGCCACCAACTTGATACTTGTTTTAACCTATGACATGTATCTGCTATGCGCATAATTCCCCCTTATACGGCTAGTGCTATTGCACTAGCCTATTTGTATTCCATAAGGAAATTCAGAACTCGAGCAAATCGTCTCTTGCGAATACCGAAGGTTCATTTTGAGTAGTTGTGTTATCGCCCCGGTGTTTCCGAAAATACGAACAAGGAAGGCAGTGGTGAAGATGAAATTGATTCTTCGGACGAAGTGAACCTGCCTTAATCGAAGATGTAATAGCCTATCCAAATCCTGCCAGCCGGGAAGTTTTAAAACTTCGCTTTGCTAAAAAACACGCAGGTGTTGCCATACGGTTGTATGATTTTGACGGGAAACTGGTCAAAGTTCAGAAAACCCAAGAAAGTAATGAAATGGAGATAGAAGTAGGTGCCCTGCAATCGGAAACCTACCTATTTCACATATACCACGACAACGCCTTTAAAGCTATAAAGGGACTAGTGGAATAATTGAAATTTAGAAGGTATCTACTTTTTTGTAGGCATCGATTACCGCTTGCTCCCCTGCTTTGTCGGGTCGCGAGTTCCCATGTTCCATTCCCAGCACACCCTTAAAGCCCTTGCTATGGATGAATTTAAAGACATTGGTATAATTGATTTCTCCCGTAGTAGGTTCCTTTCTTCCTGGATTATCACCAATCTGAACGTAGGCGATTTCGTCCCAACTGGCCTCCATGTTGGGAATGAGGTTGCCTTCTTGTATTTGTTGATGATAAATGTCGAATAAAATCTTACATGCAGGAGAATCTACAGCTTTGCAAATCTCGTATGCCTGCGGTGATTTGGTCAAGAACAAGCCAGGATGGTCCCGAAAATTCAAAGGTTCCAAGACCATTGTCAAATTATGGGGTTCCAATATGGCAGAGGCTTGTTTTAAAGACTCGACTACGTGGGCCGTTTGGTAGCCCATAGAAAGTCTCAAATCTACATGGCCCGGTACAACGGTCATCCATTTGGCGTTGACACGTTTGGCAACGTCCACAGATTTTCGAATATACTCCAAAAACTCGGCTCTTTTATCTGCATCTCCAGACGCCAGATTCGGTTCTTTCCAATAAATCTCATGTGCCACAAAAACACCCATCTCAATGCCACGATCCTGCATGGTTTTGGCCATTTTTTCTTGCAATGAAACATCTCGGGTGCGCATACCATTATCTTCAAAGGCGGTAAACCCTTGGTCTGCCATAAAATTGAGCTGTGCAATCGGGTCCTCCCCTACATGGTGTTTGAACATTCCCAAATGAGGGGCATACTTCAAATTGAACTTTTGTGTCATACCATTGGTTTTGTTATTGGCATACGAAAAACCCCCGCCCAATGAAATTGCTCCACTGGTCAGGGCCGTTTTTTGTATAAACCTTCTTCTTTTCATTGGTTGGGGCCTTATATAGACCAGTCTTTTCCACCTGTGAGTTCCTGTACATCTCCACAAGCAACATATTCTCCGGGAACAGGAAGATACGTGAGTACCTCTTCGCCAACGTATTCAGAGGTTTTATATCCCCAAATGGTCATATTGCGTAGGTTACTGGCAAAGGCATATCTGGCAGAAGCATCATCTAGCGAGGTAGTACCACCCGTGGTCATATTTTCCATATACGCTTCGATGGCTTCTTCATGGCTCTCTTGTGCTTCCTTTGATATTTTAAGGGTACTTGAAAGTACTGTTTCCAAAGCTTCCGTTCCCAAATCGCCTGCACCTTCTACACCGGCATCGGCAACCGCCTTATCAATAAATTTACCCATTGCCATCTTCATAAATTCTTGTTGTTCAGGTTCGATAGCCTGATTCATAAATCGATCTATGAATAAATGCACCTGCATTTCAGAAGCCGACGGTGTATCGGTCTGTGGCAGAATAATATCGACTAATTGATTTAATACCATTCCTTGATCTTTGGAAAAGAAATCGGGCGTCCACTCCAATACCTTTTCGGTCTTACAAGCTTGCATCAAACTAATCAGGGTAGGCGTTGCAACGGTATACCCCATAGCCAGACCCATATTTTTAAGTGCTTTTCTTCTATCCATTATATATTTCCTTTTTTAAGTTCACTTGCTGCATGGTTGGCAGCCCTGGCCGTAAAGGCCATATACGTCAATGACGGGTTCACACAACTGGCCGAGGTCATAAAAGCACCATCGGTCACATACACATTGGGCACATCGTGCAACGCATTGTTACCATCGACTACCGATGTTTTTCGGTTTCTTCCCATGCGGGCCGTTCCCATTTCGTGAATCCCCAAACCAAGTGCACCGGGTTCATCAAAAGTTTCCACATCGCGCAAGCCCGCTTTTTGAAGCATATCAAAAGCAGATTGTTTCATATCTTTTCGCATTTCGAGTTCATTCTCGCGGAGCTCTGCATCAAAGGTAGCTGTTGGCAAGCCCCATTGGTCCTTTTGGTCATAATCCAACGTAAAACGGTTGTCCTGATATGGCAATACTTCACCAAAACCACCCATTCCGAACGTCCAGCCTCCCGGCTTCAACATGGCATCTTTCAAATCCTTTCCATAAGACATTTCGGCAACTGCTTGCTCCCAATCACCTCTTCCTGCACCGCCTTGATATCCGAAACCACGTTTGTATTCTTTTCGATCACTGGCACCTCCCAAGTTTCTAAATCTGGGAACGTAGATTCCGTTTGGTTTTCTTCCTTTATAATACTTGTCTTTAAAACCATCGAATTTACCATTCGCACCTACTTTTAAGTGGTGATCCATAATATTGCGACCCAATTGATCAGAATCGTTCCCCATACCATTCGGAAAACGATCCGATTTTGATTGCATCAAAATAGAAGAGGAAGCAATAGCAGAAGCGCAGAGGAAGATAACCTTGGCCTTAAACTCAAAGGTTTCCTTGGTAAGGCGGTCGATTACTTTGACTCCTGTAGCTCTTTTGGTATCCGGATCGTATAGTACTTCGTGTACAATAGAATCGGGTCGAAGCGTCATATTACCAGTTGCCTCGGCAGCCGGTAAGGTAGAGGACAAACTACTGAAATAGGCCCCAAAAGGACATCCCCGAATACAACGGTTTCTATATTGGCATCGGCTACGGCCATCGCCATCAAATTGTTTGGCACTATTAATATGGGCAACGCGGCCTGCAGTCATCACCCTACCATCAAAATTTTCGGCTACTTTTTCCCGTACATGTTGCTCAACGCAGTTCAGATCCATCATTGGCTCAAATTGCCCATCAGGCAATTGTGGTAAGCCTAAGTTCTCTCCCGACACGCCGATATAGGATTCAACTTTATCATACCATGGGGCAATATCCTTATAACGAACCGGCCAGTCTACAGCAATGCCCTCCCGCAAGTTCGCGGTGAAATCGATATCGCTCCAACGGTAACTGTGACGGCCCCATTGCAGCGAACGTCCCCCTAGGTGATAACCCCGCATCCAATCAAAACGCTTTATCTCATTGTAGGGATGCTCCAAATCGTTTACGAACCACATTTTGCTCGCAGCATTGGTAGTATACCCAGTTCTTGATTGTTTTAACTGCTTTTCTTTATCATCCATTGAGGTTTGCCCTCTTAATGGAAAATCCCAAGCATCTAAATTGGCCGTTTCATAGTCATCGCGATGCTTTACCATGCGTCCCCGTTCCAAGACCAGTGTCTTAAGACCGTTCTCGCAAAGCTCCTTTGCAGCCCAACCACCACTGATTCCTGTTCCCACGACAATCGCATCGTACGATTCCTGCTCCTCGTTATAATAAAATTTGCTCATGTACCGAATTGTTTAGTCTCTAAATTTATTAAATATAAATTTAATTTTCTACATTTAAACACTGTGTACGTTGCTGAATGCTCAGGTTTTTGGCATATCCTTTAAAACATCAAAATATTCAGCAGTCATCAGACTTTTGTACACTTTTTATAACCAACTGATTGATAAGCTGTAGCGCTTCTCGAAAGCACTGTAAAATAGATAAAAAACCGCCTAATTACACCATATATGAAACGAGGAAATTTTATTCATAATATTTTATGTGCCTGTCTGGCCTTCATACTATTAGGAGCATACGCTTGTAAGGAAAATAAAAAAGAAACGTCAGAAAAAGATGAAATTTCGGATGCTGTGGAAACTCAGGCAGAGCCTTTCTTTGAACTTTCGTTGGCACAATGGAGTATCCATAAAATGATTCGAGAGGATAGCGTAGACCCCTACAGTTTTGCAGAAAAGGCAAAGGCATGGGGGTTTTCGGGCTTGGAATATGTAAGTCAGTTATATGACCCAGAGCTTAAAAATGCAAACTATTCCCCAGAGGCGATGGCCGCTTTCGTAGAAAAATCCAATGCCGCCGCCAAAAAGCACGGGATGAAAAATGTGCTTATCATGATCGATAGGCAGGGGAACTTGGCAGTAACCGATGCCAAAGAACGCCAAGAGGCTGTTGAACGGCATTATAAATGGGTAGATGCAGCGGCGGCCATGGGCTGTCATGCAATTCGAGTAAACCTTGCTGGAAGTGATGTTCCCGAAGATTGGAAAAAGAATTCGGTAGACGGCCTTACCAAACTGGCTACCTATGCAAAGGATAAAAATATTAATGTCATCGTTGAAAATCATGGGGGGCTTTCCTCTAATGGCGCAATGGTCGCAGAAGTAATGGAAATCGTTAATATGGACAATTGTGGTACTTTGCCCGATTTTGGAAATTTCTGTATTACAAGAAACGACCCGAAGGACTATAGCGCAGGTTGTGCACAGATGTACGACATTTATGAAGGAGTAACCGAACTAATGCCTCGTGCAAAGGCTGTAAGTGCCAAGTCACATAGTTTCGACAGCGAAGGGAACGAGACCGAAATAGACTATGTAAAAATGCTTCAAATAGTAAAGAATGCAGGATACACTGGGTATATCGGAGTGGAATACGAGGGAAGCGAATTAAGCGAGGAGGCAGGGATTATTGCCACCAAAGATCTCCTACTAAAGGCTGCTAAAGAAGTAAATTAACAACTATTAATAGTTACATACAAACCAATATTAGGAGTGAAAATCTTTTTTAACCAACTGTTCGATTATAATTTTCATTGCAACAAAAAGTTGATTGAAGCTTTTAATGCCATGGATACGGTACCGGAAAAAGTAGTGAAACGTTTTAGCCATATTCTTAATGCGCATCATATTTGGAATGCACGAGCAATCGGCAAAAAACCCGAGTACTCGATTTTTCAGATACACGATGTCAAGAATTGGGGCGATATTCATTATGAAAACCAGCGAGCTTCCTTTGAAATTACCACCAATGCCGATGATTTCGAATATCGGATCGACTATGAAAATTCAGAGAGCCGATTGCTCACCAACACCCTTCAGGATATATTGTTTCATATCATCAACCATTCAACGCATCATCGGGGGCAGCTTGCAATCGATTTTCGGGAGAACAATCTTGAACCGCTTCCGTTAGACTATATTCATTACAAACGCTAAATCACTTATTCATGTTCGTATGAAAGCGAAAGTGCGTACACAGTTATCCGTGATGATGTTTCTCGAATTTTTTATCTGGGGCAGCTGGTTTGTGACAATGGGCATTTATTTACCTAACTCTCTAAATGCTAGCGACCCGGAAAACGCCTTGGCGTATTCAACTCAATCTTGGGGAGCAATCGTAGCCCCGTTCATAATTGGGCTCATTGCAGACAGGTACTTTAATGCCGAGCGTATTCTTGGCATCTTGCATTTATTTGGGGCATTGCTCATGTATCTTTTATACTCCGCTAGCAACTTCTCGGAATTCTACCCTTTTTTACTAGCCTACATGGTACTCTACATGTCTACCTTGGCCTTGGTCAATTCCGTTGCATTCAATCAAATGACCGATCCTGCAAAAGAATTTTCCTTTGTACGTGTTTTTGGAACGGTAGGTTGGATCTTGGCCGGACTCCTCATCAGTTATTTCAGCTGGGATTCTCAAGGTGGTATTTCTGAAGGTACTTTGCGAAATACTTTTTTAATGGCTTCCGCAGCATCGGCCATTTTGGGCGTGTTTAGTTTTACGCTCCCCAAAACACCCCCTAGGGCCGATCGTTCTAAGAAAGTAACCATTTCCCAAATTTTAGGCCTGGAAGCTTTAGGACTTCTTAAGAATAGAAACTTCCTGGTGTTCTTTGTAGCCTCGATACTCATTTGTATTCCTTTAGCCTTTTACTATCAGCAAGCAGGGCAGTTTCTAGGGGAAGTTGGGATGACCAACCCCGCCGGAAAAATGACCATTGGTCAAATCTCCGAAATACTATTCATGTTATTGTTACCCTATTTCTTTAAACGTTTCGGTTTTAAAAAGACTATCATAGTAGCCATGTTGGCTTGGGGGTTACGATATGCATTGTTTGCGTATGGTGATGCAGGGGAATTGTCAGCCCTGTTGTTAATCGGAATTGCATTGCATGGTATTTGTTATGATTTCTTTTTCGTCTCTGGTCAAATCTACACGAATAGCAAGGCGGGAGAAGCTTACAAGAGTGCCGCGCAAGGGCTTATAACCTTAGCGACTTACGGAGTAGGGATGTTAATAGGTTTTTGGTGCGCAGGCAGAATCAGCAACGCGTATCTTCTAGCCGAAGGAGGCCATGATTGGAAAACCATTTGGCACTACCCTGCGGCTTTTGCCATTTTAGTGCTTCTTTTGTTTGCAATACTCTTCAAAAATGAAAGAATTGCCTATAAATCTTAGCTATTTTTTATAAATTGAAGTTTTGTTTTTCTTAATAGCACTAAACAACGATTTATGCCAAAAAAAATTAGATTAGGAATTCTGGGAGGGGGCGGAGATTCACTCATCGGGGTACTGCACCGAGTTGCTTCCCATATTAATGATAATTATCAAATTGTAGGAGCGGTATTCAACCCCGATTTCAAGGCCAATATGGCATTCGCCAGAGAAATAGACGTGCCTACAAATCGCATTTATAAAGACTTCGACACCATGGTCGAGCAAGAAATGAAACTCCTTGAAAACGAGCGTATTCAGGTTTTTTCGGTGCTTACACCTAACTTCCTACACTTCCCGATGGCGCATAAATTATTGCAAAACGGTTTTCACGTAATTTGCGAAAAACCAATGACTACCAGTCTTGCAGAAGCTAAAATTTTGCAGAAAGCCCACAAAAAAGCGGGCACTGTCTTTGCTTTGACCCATACATATACAGGATACCCAATGGTGCGCCAAATGCGGGAAATGATCAAGAAAGGAGCCTTGGGCAAAATACACAAGGTAGATGCCGTTTACTATCAAGGTTGGATCAATACGATCATCCACGATAAGAAAAAGCGCTCTTCCGTTTGGCGATTAGATCCTAAAAAAGCCGGTATTAGCTCCTGTATAGGCGATATAGGGGTACATGCCTTTAATATGGTAGAATATACCACGGGCCTAAAGGTACAATCGATCCTGAGTGATTTCAATTACTTGTACAAGGACAACAAAATGGATATTGACGGCACCGTATTGATACGTATGAGCGACACCATTAAAGGAGTCATCAGAAGTAGCCAGGTAGCCACCGGAGAAGAGAACGGCCTAGCTATTTCGATTTACGGGGAAAAAGCGGCCTTTCGATGGGAGCAAGAAAACCCGAACTTCCTTTATATGTTGAGCGATACCAAACCAACACAGGTATACAAACCAGGGCATGCGTACAACTCAAAATTGTCGTTAGATGGTACAAAACTTCCTCCCGGCCACCCCGAAGGTATCTTTGACTCTATGGCCAACATTTATCTTGGAGCTGCCAAAGCAATACGCGGAAGAAAATACAATGATGGTGAATTCCCTACAATGACCGATGGCGTTCGCGGAATGAATTTTATTGAAGCCACCGTTGCATCGCATAAGAACGGAAATACTTGGGTGAAGTTGGAAAAATAGCCTATCTACTTCATAAAACAAGAATGCCCTATAGAAATCTATGGGGCATTTTTATACATTATCATTTTGAAGTTCTCTTTTAAAACACCTTCTCAAATTCCTGACAGATAACGATCATACTCTCCCTGGGAAGTCTTCCAAAAGCTTCTAATTCGTTCGTATAGTATTCCCAATGGGTTCTTTTCCAATATTCCAGACTTTTATCTCCCTCGCCTTCCAAGCGTGCATATTCACTATCAATGCTAAAAAAAGGCTTTAATCGTACCGCTGTGGTGCGCACAATGCATTGGGCCGTCCCCTCCCAATCGGTCACCACCATAAAATCACCAATTTTTGGCAAGGGTTCATTTCGATATTGTGCCCCCAACAAAGAAGGTGAAGTAGCCTTTTTAATCCCTTTTTTTACCAACTGGGCGCATTCATTGGCATCTTGCTCATTATTACAGAAGTAAATTGTTTTTGGTGCCTCTACAAAGGCATGTTCCAAATGCGCGTCTAAATAATCTCCCCACATATTTCGGGCTGAAGCGTTGTCCATAAATCGGTTCGTGTTTATTGATAAATAAAAAAAGTGAGTGTCATGAAAATGTACCTGCTTTAAACGCTGTCGCAGCATGGTTGGCCGCCCTTGCGGTAAAGGCCATGTAGGTTAGGGATGGGTTTACACAACTCGAAGAGGTCATAAAGGCCCCATCGGTTACATATACATTGGGAACCAAATGTACTTGATTATTTTTATTTATGATCGATGTTTTTGCACTATGGCCCATTCGGGCGCCTCCCATCTCATGAATTCCCAGTCCCGGCCCCGACTCTTGTTCATAAGGTTCTACATCATTGAACCCCGCCGCTTTGAACATCGCTACGATTTCTTTTTTTATGTCTTCTCGCATACGGTATTCGTTTTCTTTGAATTCCACATCAAAAGCCAACTGTGGGAGGCCCCATTTGTCTTTTTCTGTTGGACTCAAGGTGACCCGATTGTCATCATAGGGTAAAAACTCCCCAAAACCGGTAACCCCGATTTGCCATTTGCCCGGTTTTAAGATGGCCTCCTTTAAGTCGGCTCCATACCCCATCTCCGCAACCGAAGTGGACCAATCTTGTCGGCTCGCAGTGCCCTGATATCCAAACCCCCTGAGATATCCTTCCCGTTTGGTCTTTTCATCTAAGTTCACAAATCGTGGAATATAAAAACCATTGGCCCTTCGACCTTTATAATACTTATCAAGGTGCCCATCTACCTTTGCCGAGGCACCCAATTTATAATGGTGATCCATGATACCTCTTCCCAACGCATCGGAGTCATTTCCCAGGCCATTTGGAAAACGAGCGCTTTTTGATTGCAAAAGAATACCCACACTGGCCATTGCCGAAGCACACAAGAAAATAATTTTAGCTTTAAATAGTAGCTCCTCACCGGTTTCGGAATCGATTACCTTCACACCGGTAGCTTTTTTACTTGTCTCGTCGTATACGACTTCATAAACAATACTATTAGGGCGAAGTGTCATGTTTCCGGTGCGTTCTGCTGCCGGCAAGGTAGAGGAATTACTGCTAAAATAACCGCCGAACGGGCAACCACGCCAGCACCGGTCTCTATTCTGACATACACCTCTTCCTTCAATATCCGCTTTGGGATCGGTGATATGGGCTGTACGACCAATAGTAACCAACCGTCCATCATCGAAATTTTCACTCATCGCTTTTTTAAACTCCTCTTCTACACAATTGAGTTTCATTGGTGGCTGAAATTGCCCATCTGGTAATTGCTTTAATCCCAAGCTCTCTCCGCTTACACCAATATATTTCTCGACTTTATCATACCAAGGCGCTATGTCTTTGTAGCGAACAGGCCAATCAACACCAATGCCCTCTTTCTTATTCGCTTCGAAATCAATGTCGCTCCACCGATAGCTCTGTCGGCCCCAGGTCAAAGAACGCCCGCCTACTTGATAACCGCGAATCCAATCAAAACGCTTGGTCTCTACATAAGGGTGTTCCAAATCATTTACAAAAAAATGCTTCACATCTTCTTTAGGAGCCCAAATAACCCGTTTCTGCACATGATAGTTCTTCTGGTCTTCAACAGAGAGCTCGCCTTTTAAAGGATAGTCCCAAGTGTCATCGTTCATAGTAGGGTAGTCATCAATATGTTTTACCATTCGACCACGCTCTAGCACTAAAGTCTTTAAGCCGTTCTCACAAAGCTCTTTAGCCGCCCAACCACCACTAATGCCCGTACCAACTACGATAGCATCATATACCACTTCCTTATTCATACTCTTTTCCTGTATTAATACTGATGGTTTTACTATATTTATAACTTCCCGAAGAACTAGGCAGCTTGGGATTATTTATGAACTAAATATAGGGTATATTCTTAAAATTACCTTGAAATAAAAGCGATTACAACAACCAATAGAAGCACATCAAATGAAAACAATCAAAGGACCAGCGGTATTTTTAGCACAATTTGTAGACAGTAAAGCACCCTTTAATACACTCGATGGTATGTGTAAATGGGCCTCCGACCTAGGGTACAAAGGCATACAAATTCCTACCTGGGAAAATTTTCTTATTGATATCGACAAGGCGGCCGAAAGCCAAACCTATTGTGACGAACTTAAAGGTACTATTAACTCGTACGGACTAGAGATTACCGAACTCTCCACGCATTTGCAAGGTCAATTGGTGGCGGTACACCCCGCCTATGACCTTATGTTCGACAACTTTGCGCCCGATGCTGTAAAAAATAACCCAAAAGCCCGTACCAAATGGGCGGTAGATGTGGTGAAAAAAGCAGCGACCGCTAGTAGGCGCTTAGGTTTAAAAGCGCATGCCACCTTTTCAGGAGCGTTGTTGTGGCATACGATGCACCCATGGCCCCAACGCCCGCCGGGCCTTGTAGAAATGGGCTTTGAAGAATTGGCCAAACGCTGGATGCCCATATTGAACCACTTTGATGAAGAAGGGGTAGATGTCTGTTATGAGATACATCCGGGAGAAGACTTGCACGACGGGGATACCTTTGAGCGTTTCCTTGCCGCCACTGGCAACCATAAAAGGGTTAATATTTTATACGACCCAAGCCATTTTGTGTTACAGCAATTAGATTACATCGAATACATTGACCATTATCATGAGTTCATTAGATCATTTCACGTAAAGGATTCGGAGTTCAACCCTACAGGGAAAAAAGGAGCTTTTGGAGGGTACAATGACTGGGGCGATCGCGCCGGCCGCTACCGATCTTTGGGCGATGGCCAAATTGATTTTAAAACGGTCTTTTCGAAATTAACGCAATACGGCTGTGATGTCTGGGCTGTGATGGAATGGGAGTGCTGTATCAAGAGTCCGGAACAAGGGGCACGAGAGGGAGCCATTTTTATCCAGGATCATATTATTGAGGCAACTGAAAAGACCTTTGATGATTTTGCGGGAGCCGATATTGATAAAGATGTCTTAAAAAAAATACTAGGCCTTTAATGAAATCCCTAGTTTACTTGAATAACTAAAATACATTCAAAATGAAAAAATTGTTGTTAGCGGTCGTACTGACCGTTTTGTTGGTAAACTGTAAACAAAAAGCCGAAGAAACCACCAAGGATGCTGCTACGGAAACGGTAATGAATACTCCCGAGCAGGAGGAATGGATCGTTCTTTTTGATGGTACTTCTTTTGATGGATGGAAGGAATATGCAAAGGAAGGTATTTCCGAAAATTGGAAACTAGAAGATGGTGCCATGGTTTTTTACCCTCCGAAAGAAAGGGCGCGAGGGGAAAGTTACAACCTCATCTCTACCCAACAATTTACCGATTTTGAATTGTCGTTGGAATGGAGGATAGCCGAAGCAGGAAATAGTGGTATTTTTTGGGGTGTCTTAGAAAACGACTCTTTATATCAACCTTACGAAAGCGGCCCGGAAATTCAGGTACTCGACAATGACAAGCATCCCGACGGTAAAAACGGAACCAGTCACCAAGCCGGAGCCTTATACGATATGGTTTCACCTTCAAAAGATGTAACAAAACCAGTGGGTGAATGGAATACCTGTGTCATCCAAATAAACCACAAAACGCATCAAGGTAGCGTTGTACTCAATGATGAAAAAATTGTGGAATTCCCAGTGCAAAATACAGATTGGGATGCACTAGTTGCCAACTCTAAATTTGCCGATTGGCAGCACTTCGGAAAGTACACTACCGGAAGTATCGGGCTTCAAGACCACGGAGATCAGGTAGCTTATAGAAACATTAAAATCAGAAAGCTTTAGTGCTTTTGTATTGTTTTTTAAGATGAGTATCAAATAATTTCAACAATGAAAACTATAGTAACCACCGCACTGCTGCTCTCAATGGGCCTTGTTTCCTGTCAGGAAGATAAAAAAGAGAGTTCAAACGAAGCCAAGACTCCCGAAGCTACCGTTTCTGAGGTAATCGTACACGAGGAATATACGGGTACGGAGCCTACAAAGCCTGAAGAAACGGAATTTTACGAACCAAAGGTGCCCAAAGTCGGCCCTGGTAACAATGGAAAAGTACCAAGCGACGCCATCGTACTCTTTGACGGGAGCAGTTTGGATGGCTGGGTACGTTCCCAAGATAGCACGGCCGCCAAATGGCATTTAAACAAAGATGGTAGTATGACCGTTGCAGACAAAACCGGCAATATACAAACGAAACAAAATTTTGGGGACGTACAGTTACACATTGAATGGAGTTCTCCGGCCGAGGTACAAAGAGAAGGTCAAAATAGAGGGAACAGCGGGGTGTTTTTAAACGGCATATACGAAGTTCAAGTATTGGATAACAATAATAACGACACCTATGTTAATGGTCAGGTGGGGTCTATTTACAAACAGCGTGCGCCAATGGCAATGGCTTCGGTACCCTCCGGAGAATGGAATACCTACGATATTGTGTACCATGCACCCGAATTCAATGCAACCGGTGGTAAAATAAAATCGGGAACATTGACTGTTTTTCATAATGGGGTGTTGCTACACGACCATGTAGAAATAAAAGGCACTACTCCCTATATAGGTTGGCCAAAAAATCCGTCTCATGGAAAAGGTCCATTGATGCTCCAAGATCATGGAGATAACAGCCGTGTAAGTTATCGAAATATCTGGATCAGGGAACTATAGCGTTTTCACTGTGATAGTATAGATAAAAAATGGATGCTAATTTTTCTGGATTACTAAGGCGTGCCGGGCAATTTTCGGAGCAGGAACAAAAGCTGCTTAAGGACGAATTACAATTTCGCAATTTCAAAAAAGAAGAACCTCTCCTTTCCAAAGGCTCGGTTTGCAATATCGTCTACTTTTTAACGGAAGGTTCGGTGGTGCAGTACGCAACCGATGAGGAAGACCAAATGCTGGTCATTGATTTGAATGTCGCACAAGAATGGGTATTGAACCACCAGAGCTTTACCACGAGACAACCTTCAGAATATACCATTCAATGTTTTGAAGACAGTTCGCTGTATGCACTACCTATCGAGGCCATTCATCGCCTTATCGGAAAATCCCAAGCGTTTTTTCAATTGGGCAGTATACTGGGAGAAACCGTGAATCGCATTAAATTTTTCGACCGAAAACAGCGTCCAGATGAAAAATACCTACATATTTTAAAAAATAGACCCGCCCTACTTCAAAGCTTTCCCCAAAAACTCATTGCCTCTTACCTAAAAATAACGCCCGAAACCTTAAGCCGGGTTCGAAATAGGTCTGTACATTCTTAGCTCATTTCTTGATTGTAATCAAGCCACACAATCCATAAGATATTCGACCTTTGACCAAAATTCAGAATCAAATTCAACCTCCTTTTATGAGCAAGGAAAAGATTAAAAAGGCCTATGAGGATTTGGCCGAAAACTACAACGCCCTGATAGATCACAAGCCTCACAATGCCTATTATGACCGTCCGAACACACTTCAATTAATGGGAAATGTAGAAGGAAAAACAATCTTAGATGCTGCCTGTGGTCCAGGAAAGTATGCCGAAATACTGCTTTCGAGGGGCGCAATTGTTACAGGATTTGATAATTGCCCTAAAATGGTCGCATATGCAGAAGAAAGAAACAAGCAGCAGGGTTCGTTCTTTGTGCATGACCTAAGTGATCCGTTGCATATGCTACCCAAAGAATCTTTTGACATGGTTTTATGTGCCTTGGCCATGCATTACCTAGCCGATTGGAACCCCACAATTCGGGAATTTTTCAGGGTTCTAAAGCCCAATGGTAGTCTTATCCTATCGATCGAACATCCTTTTTTCGAGTATTTGTACTACCAATCTACCGCCTATTTTACTACTGAACCGGTACAATGTACCTGGCATGGTTTTGGAAAGTCCGTTCAACTCCATAGCTACCGTAGACCGTTGGCCGCCTGTATCGAACCACTTACCGAAAACGGTTTTTATATTGAAAAATTGGTAGAGCCCAAACCGGTAGTGGAATTTGAAAAGCTAGATCCAAAACATTTTGCAGAACTAAATACCTTTCCTGCATTTATGTGTATTCGTGCCCTTCGAAAAGCTTCAATTTAGTTCTTACTTCTATAGAAATGGCCTTGGTAGCAACACGCTTTCGTTGCTCGAGAACGTGTAAATTTGGTTACCTTTGCCGAAATCAAAATTCGCCCTATGATCCAATCCATGACCGGTTTCGGGAAGCATGTAATTCAACTTCCGACAAAAAAGATTACGGTAGAACTAAAATCGCTCAATAGCAAAAGTCTGGATTTGAATGCCCGTATGCCAAACGCCTATAGGGAGAAAGAATTGGAACTTCGTAAACTTATTGCCAGTTCGCTCGTACGCGGTAAGGTAGATTTTGGGCTGTATGTTGAATTTACCGGAGATGAGACCTCTACGCAAGTTAACAAAGCGGCCGTTCTCCAATATATGGAGCAACTGCGGTCTATTGCGCAAGGCGATGATCTTCGGCTTCTAGAAATGGCCTTGCGAATGCCAGATGCTATGAAGACCGACCGGGAAGATATAGATCCGGCAGAATTTAAAAAAATACAACTTGCCTTACAGGAAGCTTTGGGCAAAATCAACAACTTTCGTTCAGAGGAAGGCAAGGTACTTGAAACCGATTTTCTGAATCGCCTTTCCAATTTAAACAAACTTTTAAAGCAAGTGATCGAGATGGACCCAGAGCGTTTGGGCGCTGTTCGAGAACGCTTGGAAAAAGCAGTTGCCGATCTCAAAGTAGAAGTCGACGCCAACCGCTTTGAACAAGAGCTTATCTACTACCTTGAAAAATATGATATTACCGAGGAAAAGGTACGTTTGCAAAACCACTTGGATTACTTTGCGACTACGATTGGCTCTGACGATTCAAACGGGAAAAAATTGGCGTTTATTTCCCAGGAAATAGGACGTGAAATAAACACGATCGGTTCCAAGGCAAATTATGCCCCAATGCAACAACTTGTTGTGCAAATGAAAGACGAATTGGAAAAAATAAAGGAACAAATGCTGAACGTATTATAAATGGAGGGAGGAAAGTTAATTATATTTTCGGCCCCTTCCGGTAGTGGGAAGACCACGATTGTTCGCCACCTGCTCGAACAGGCCGATTTAAACTTGGCATTTTCGGTATCGGCAACTTCAAGACCTGCTCGAGGGAAAGAAAAACAAGGGGAACATTATTACTTTATTACGGTTTCCGAATTTAAAAAACACATTAAGAACGATGATTTTTTAGAGTGGGAAGAAGTATACCGCGATAATTTTTACGGAACCCTAAAAAGTGAAGTAGAACGCTTATGGGCACAAGGAAAGAATGTTATTTTCGATATTGACGTGGTGGGCGGCCTGCGTATCAAGAAAAAATTCCCCAAGGAAACCTTGGCTGTTTTTGTAAAACCTCCCAGTGTAGACGAATTAAAGATCCGGTTAAAAAAACGAAGTACAGAAAGCGAGGATAAAATTAATATGCGCATTGCGAAAGCTTCGGTAGAGTTGGCGACCGCACCCCAGTTCGACGAGGTCATTAAAAATTATGATTTGGATACGGCCTTAAAGGAAGCGCATTCATTGGTCAAAACATTTATCAGCGTACCTACCCAAGAACTAAAAAAATAGCACGGAGTTGAAACGAGTTGGTCTTTATTTTGGAACCTTTAATCCGATTCATGTGGGCCATATGGTCATTGCCAACTATATGGCAGAATTCTCCGATTTGGATGAAGTTTGGTTCGTTGTGACACCGCAGAGCCCTTTTAAGACAAAAAAGACCTTGTTAGAAAATCATCATAGGTATCAAATGGTGTTTGAGGCGACAAAAGACTATCCTAAGTTAAAGCCGAGTAAAATTGAGTTCGACCTACCACAACCAAATTACACGATCAACACCTTGGTTCATTTGGAGGAACGTTTTGGAAAGGATTATCAATTTTGTCTTATCATGGGAGAAGACAATCTCAAAAGTTTTCACAAATGGAAAAATCACGAAGCCATTTTAACTGGATATGACTTATATGTATATCCGCGTATTTCGGAAAAGGAGATAGTTCATCAATTCAAAGATCATTCGAAAATACACCAAGTAAAAGCCCCTATAATGGAAATTTCGTCCACCTTTATAAGAGCGCAGCACAAATTGGGAAAAAACGTTCGCCCAATGCTTCCCGATAGGGTTTGGGTGTACCTAGATGAGATGAATTTTTACCGTTCGTAGTATTTGCCCAAGTTACCGCTCCCGACCGTAACCGTTAATCCTTTACAATCAGAGAATCGGCCCACGTGACCGCATCTTCCAAGTTGTCGAATTTTTTGGAAGGCTTGTTCATAAATGCCTGTTCCAAATCTGCAATTTCATCATTGATCGCATCGTAGGTTACCATCGCATATCCGCGAAGGTTCGGAAATATAGCGGTCGTCTTAAAATGAGAGGTTGGGTTAAAAGAATACGAATTGATCCTATTGGTGATGTATACAAAAGGGGTCGTATTACCATAGTAATTTTTAGCCAAGGTCAGCATTTCGATAGCATTCTCATACGCTACGGCTACCCCTTCCCTTATTTCGGCGATCATAAAATGATCGTAGAAATAAAAAGCTCCAATTTCTATATCATGTTTTTTAAGAAGTTTGTTTTTTACCTCCAAATGCATCTTACAAATCTTTTTGAACAATAAAAGATACGAAAATACTTACTAATAGTATATCTGAAATATGTTAAAATGTGGATGTAAAAGTTGAGCGTAAAAATTGAATCTAAAGACCAGACCGTTCAGTTTATAATTTGTGGTGATCGGTCTTATTCGCTTCCAACACTTCTTCTGCCCAATCAAAAGCTTCGTTCAATTCGTAAAAAACCGCCGTTGGTCTATGAATGAAGATTTTTTCCAAGGATACCAACATTCTGCGATACTTGTTTGTAGAAACGATGGCAAAACCAAGAAAATTCGGAAACATACTCACCGTCTTTCTATACCCCATCGGATCCATTGAATACGAGTGGAGCCTATGGGAAACATACACCAGTGGTTCGTTGTTCCTGTAGAGCTCATGTGCCATATTTATTGGCTCGATCGCATTCTCAAAGGTGACATGCACACCTTCGTAAAATTCTCCTACCACCATGTTGGTGTAAAATTGAAATTTACCAATATCGAACGTGTGTTCAAGAAGTAGTTTTTGTTGTTTGCCCTCAATGATTTCCATTCCCGACAGTGTTAAAACGAGATACTATGCTAGGCATTCTAGTGCCAATAGATATGGGGGGAATATTCCAATGAAAGCTAATGGAATCTAAGTCGCTTCTCAAAAATAACAGTTGTAGGGACTTAAAAAATCGTTTAACGGTTTACATCGAAAAGGACTACTTCGTATTCAAATGCTGTTATTTCTCCCGAAACTTCCACGTCCTGTAAGCTAACCGTGTAGGAAGTATCCTCTTCCGAGTTGGTTATGATTCCATCGGGCACCCATACAAGGGTTGGATCTCCATAATTGGGATCTAAGGCTTCCAACGTTATAGAAATTGAATTTCCAGCAGCATCTTTCATACTAATTTGCGCATTGCTAAAATCTGCACCCGCTATTGAAAAAGACCATCTTTGATAGGCCAATTGTTTTGGGCTATACCCTTTTGGAGGCCAAGAGATAAATTCGGGTGCGTCAGATGGTGTTGTACCTGCATTCCCAATTACCCAAATAGCGTTCGCCTGGGCCGTATTTCCCACTCCTATTTCCTGAAGCCGTGGCCAAAGCAACCATCTTCTATGCCCTACCGGGCCGTTATTGCTACCCGCATCTCTCATATACGAATCAACCGATTCTGCATTTATAGCAGTTGTAAGCAAGGATTTCCCTGCTGCTTCGCTACCGTTTTCCGAGTAACATTTCCAAGTGTCGGGAGGAAAGTGATCTAACTTATTATTCGCGTCCATCATCAACGCGGCCGCTTGTGCCTTCTCACTTTTGGTAGCATTTTCAGCTACCGTATTGTTTAATCCGACCGCTTTTCTAAAATATTTTAAACGGTTAAAAATCTTATCTATCATATCTTGGGGAACGCTTCCTGCATTACAAGAAGGTTCATCGCCGGTCCAGGCTACATCGCCCGTCTCGCTTTTAGAGCCCAAATAATAGTCTTCGTACAATTTTTTTGCTGCAACTCGCGCCGAATTAGTTCCCGACTCCTCTTCCGTTTCCTCTTCTTCCTCGGTTTGCCCCTCTTCCTCAATTTCATCTACAATTGCATCGGCTGTCGCATCGGTCTCACAAGAGGCAAACACAAAAAATAGTCCATAACATACGGTCTGAAGACTACGTATAAATAATTTTCTGGTTTTCATAGAAATACATATTTAGTACTATATGATTTAACGGACCTATTTTCAAAAGCTTGTATTTTTTCGATAAGCGGTATGCATTTCATCGAAAAAAACAGGGTTTCCGTACATAAGAAAAAAACGGACAATTCAAGAACCGACTTTCAAAAGTCACCATGAACTGCCCGATATGAATGATTATAAGCTTTACCAACCAATCTTGTTAGTACATCGATTTCTCTTCTCGTTCGTGAATCAATTTAAGGTCCCTGGTATTTTTCTGTACCGCGACCGAGGAAAAAAGACTTAAGGTAAAGGCCATACCATAAAATCCTTTTTCGCTAAGCGCCAAATCTGCGTTCCACAGACCGATTACCAAGAGTGTGATAGAGGCCAAGGTAGTAAACCAGCTAATACCATAATACATATCGGTCACCTGAATCCCCTCTTGCCGGTCCCGTACACTTTTTTGCACAGATACCACCGAAAAGAGCCCGAATAGTAGAATCGTAAAGTAATACCCTTTCTCGTTCAATAACATATCGGCATTCCATAAGCCGATACAATAAGAGACCATGCCAATCAAAAGCGCAATCCAAGAAGCCGACACAAAAGCATCGGTTGGTCTAAAATCAAAATCTTCTTTTCTTCGAGTCTCTTTTTTCTCATTACTAGTTGAATTTTCCATAATACGTTGTTTTAAGGTTTTAAATTCGAGGGCAAATATGGAGCTTTCGACAACATCTAGAAATACAAAATTCATGATAAACTTATGATTTAAATAAGAATATTACTTTATAAAATACCAAATTTATAAGTATTTTTATCAAATATACTTATGATTTAATGAATACTATTTCAGCACTTTTATTGGCTTTGACAACAGAAGAACAGCAAGAATTTCAGCTTTTTCTTAAGCGAAAGAATCGCCGTGGTGATACGAAGAACTTGGTATTGTTAAAGCTTCTAGAAAGTGGAAGAACGGATAATCTGGATATCGCACTTTATGGGAAACCGGCCAAAAACGCTTACCATGCACTTTGCAAACGCTTGCAAGACAGTTTAATTGATTTCATAGCGAGCAAGGGGCTTGCCCAAGAATCATCGGAGGAACTCGACTTGCTGAAACTGTTATTGGCCAGTCGTATTTTTTTTGAGCGAAAGCAGCATAAAATAGCATTCAAAACCCTCGAAAAAGCGGAAAAGAATGCACAATTGATCGATGTACACCCAATTCTTAACGAAATATATCACACCAAAATACAGTACGCACACTTAAACCCTCGTTGGGACCTTATGAACATCGTGAAGGACGCTGATCAAAACATGCGCCGATTACAGCAAGAATCGCAGCTAAATATGGCGTATGCAAGCATTAAGCTACAACTAAAACAGGAAAGGCAAAAAACCATCGAGGCCATTATAAGCGAGGCCTTTTCAAATTTTCAGATCGAAATAAATGAAACTATGACTTATAAGTCGTTATTTCAATTGATGGAGGTAACGGCAACGGCCGCCAAACTTCAAAGTAACTACCATACCATTGCACCCTATATGACCACCATTTATGATATCATTCGAAAAAAAGGAGCGATTGCCGACAAGCACCGTTACTACCACATCAGCATTCTAAATCTAATGGCCTTAAGTAATTTTAGGAACAAGCAATTTGGCCAATGCCAGATATTCATTCAAAAAATGGAAACTGAAATGAGGAAGGGAAGACGAACTTTTTACAACCGCTTCTCTGAAAAACTTACTGTTTTAAAGGCCTTACAATTAAATTATACCAAACGGGCAATGGAAGCGCTTGAAGTGTTGAAACAGTTTAAGGGCAACTCTTTCGACATTACCTTAATTCACCTAATGTGTTTTTTTCAACAAGAACGCTTTCAGGAGGCCTATAGCAAGTTGCAACAATTAACCCATACCGATAATTGGTATGAAAAAAAAGTAGGATGGCAATGGGTTCTAAAAAAGAGCCTAATTGAAATTTTATTGCTGATCGAATTGGACAAATTAGATTTGGTACTCTTAAAAGTGCAACGCTTTAAGCGGAGGTTTACGAAACCGCTTAAGCGATTAGGAGAAGAAAGGGTACTTACCTTTATGGGACTTGTTGTACAATACTATGAAAACCCAACGCTGGCAGATTCGGATAACTTTAAATCTGCAGTTGAAAGTTCTTTTACCTGGATCGGTCGGGAACGGGAAGATGTTTTTGTAATGAGCTTCTATGCTTGGTTAAAAGCAAAAATGGAAGATAAAAACCTATATCATACTACGCTCAAACTTGTAGAAGTAGCCTAGTCGAGTAGTACGCTGCCCGAACGCAGTAAATCGGTACCAAGATACTTGTCGTCTTTGTTGTAATACCAGGCACGGGTCTTGGGCATTTTTATTGTGCCTATTTCCTCGACTCCTGAGAGAAGAATATACTCCCCATCGTTCTTCGTTTCGTCGTGAAAGAACTGATACACTTCCATGGCATAGGTTCCGGGATCAAAATAGAAATACCAGGTGTCTTTACCAACGGTTTCATCGTAGTATACTTTGAGCACAATATATTCCTTTCCTTTGAACACCCTACGCGCCGTAGAAGGGGCTATATGGGTGCCCGAATCTTTCAATTTCATGGGAAGGCCATATAGATAGGTATAGTAGTTTTTCATCATGTTTGCGCGTTCACAGTTCAAACGATGTGCTTTGGCCTCTTCCTCTGAAAATTGATCGTTACCGTTCAGAGCCAAGGTACACGCCCCTTTATCCAATATCTGACTCAAGGCAATCCCATCTTTGGTTGAAGTAAGTTTAAAATACTCTTGTGGCAGATCAATGATGATATCCGAGACCCTTTCTTTTTTATCGGGGGTCTTCATAGCCACGACCAAGTTTCCTTTAAAAGATTCCCAAATGCCATTAGGGTCGTGGTATTCAATAGCTTTTTTAAGTAATTCCGGGCCAGATAGTTCTTGAGCACTTGCAACAGAGGTTGCAAGCGCTAAAATCAGCAAAAAAAAACGCAAGTGAATTTTAGTAAGACCCATATATAACTATGATGATTCGTCCTTAGGTTCCTCCAAGGTTGCCGGTGCTATCGTACTATCATACTTTTCGTAGTACAGTTCCAACAAATTCATGGTCGCCGTCATCAGATCCTTCGTTTCCAAAAGTAAAGTAAAATACAAGGTGGTGTTTTTAGGACTTGTTTCCTCGGTACGGGTGCGGGCTACCTGTTTTTCGATTTTTTGCAAGACCATGTCATACAATTCCTGTTTTTTATCCAATATATTTCCAATGAGTTCAAAAGAATGGGCTTCAAAAGCTTCTTGGGTATTATTGAATATTTCCTCAAGTTTTAAGTCTATCTCCTTGAGTTCTTTAATTTGATTGTACTTTAATTTTTTATGGTTGTTATTGACATGTTTATGGCTCACTTTACCAATGTATTCCAACGATTGGGAAATATCCGTTAAATGTCCCATCACATCTATATAGAAATTACTGGCCCCTATATGGGCCTCATCAAGGTTCTTAATAAAGTAGAAAGTATGATCTCGAAGTTCCTCTATTTCGTTCGACAGTTTATCTCCTTGTTTCTTATTTTTCCGAAGTTGATCAAGGTCGTGTCTTGACAATCCATTGATACTGTTGGTGAATATTTTATTGCTTCTCTTGATTGCATTGGCAACATTGTCCGCACTTTCTTTAATGACTCCTTGGATCGAACTGCTCTCCGCTTTGTTGAGGGAATCTTCAGCACGTATTTCCTTTGATTTTTTATTATAAGAAATATAGTTTCTCGCCAGTAATAATACGGCGGCAAACAACAATACTGCAATAGCTGCTCCCTTACCAAAGCTTATAATGGTCAAGATAACCCCGGAGGCGATGAAAGCGATAATTGCAGTTCCAAACCAACCTCCAATTACATTCAAAACCCCCGCTACCCGGTAAACAGCACTTTCAGCACCCCAAGCTCTATCAGCCAAGGAAGTACCCATAGCAACCATAAAAGTAACATAGGTGGTTGATAAGGGTAGTTTATAAGATGTTGCTATGGAAATTAAAATCCCGGCCACCATCAAGTTAACCGCTGCCCGAACCATATCAAAGGCCGGCATTTGGTATGTCTTGTCTTTTGAAAGTGCAATTACCGGTTTCTCAAATCGAGCATCCATTTTTTTGTTGAGGGAGGCCGGCAGGATCGATGATGTAACCTCTGATATTGATATCGCCAGGCGAACGATTCCTCTAGAAAGAAAATTGGGTTGAAAACGTTCTTTGGCTTCGCCTTCCCTAGCCAAATTGATTTCTGTATCTGCTACATATCGGGCTTTTTTGGAAAACCATAAGGTAATTACCATAACCATTCCCGATGCGAACAACAGCAAAGTAGGGGTTGGCACTTTTTTGGCCAAGATACTCATACTGAATTCAGTTGCGGCAATACCAGAGGCCTGCCATGCTTCATACGACTGCCATGCAGCAATGGGTACCCCGATGAAATTGACTAAATCATTACCCGCAAAGGCAAGTGCCAGGGCAAAGGTTCCCACACCAATAATCAATTTGTAGATATTGACTTTTACTACATTTATTAAAAGATACGATAGGATAGACCAGAGCACAAAGTTTGCAGCGACCAAGGAAATCCACTTTTGCTCTAGAAACCCCTTAATGGTCATCCCTGCCAATAAATCAAGACTTTCCCCTGCAAAGGCTGTTCCTTTGATCCCTTTCATTAAAATGAAATAAGTAATGGCCGAGAGGGCGGCACCTCCGAACAGCGCCCCTACCCATTTGGCTTTTTTCTCAAAATCATAGGATAGTAAAAGTCGAGACAGCCATTGAACAAATGCACCAACGGAAAAAGCCACCACAACAGAAAGTAATATGCCCAATATAATTTCGGTAGCCTTAGAGGTATTGATATAGTTGACAACGTCTGAAAAACTCCCGTTGTCCGCACCTATTTTAATCAATGACATTGCTACAGCCGCTCCCAAAAGTTCAAAGACAATGGAAACCGTAGTAGATGTGGGCATCCCCAACGTATTAAAAAAATCTAACAGCAAAATATCGGTAATCATTACGGCCATGAAGATGAACATGATCTCATCGAAATAAAATTCGCCAGGGTTGAAAATACCCTTTCGGGCCACCTCCATCATACCACTAGAAAAAATAGCTCCCATAGCAATACCGGCACTTGCCACTATCATAATGGTCTTAAAGGAAATTGCCTTGGAACCAATTGCGGAGTTCAAAAAGTTAACCGCATCGTTACTTACACCAACGACCAAATCGGCAATGGCCAGCGCAGCTAGTGCAATTATCATCAATAGGAAAATGTTGTCCATAATCAAGGTATAATTAAAGCGCAAACGTACTTTAAATCAAGCTAATGAATGTAAACAAAATGTTATCAATTGGGTTTTGGCATGTGACTCTATAGGACGATGCCAACATATTTAATAAGCGATTTCGCTTTTAATAAAAAACACGAATTCTTTCAAATAAAGAGCAGGCTCAAAGAGGCTATAATTTTATTTTAGACAACGGCAAACCTCCATTGCCTTTTCATCATTTAAGCTTCTGGGTCGTCTATATTCGTTGATCGCTTATGCTCATCATAATAGAGGTTCAAAATATTCATATTTGCCTTTATCAAATCTTTGGTTTCCAAAAGAATACTGAAATACAAGGTGGCATTTTTAGGGCTTAGTTCCTCTGTTCTGGTGCGCTCTACCTGTCTTTGTATAGAATCGGTAACACTGTCAAGTAAAGCCTGCTTTTCCTCGATGATTCCTGGAACGATCTTATCGAACGAACGGGAATCGAATACTTCTCTGATTTGTCCGAACAGATGCCCCAATTTTTCATTAATATCCAATAGCTCTTCCGCTTGCTTTTTCTTTAAAGCCTTATGATTATTGTTAACGTGTTTATGGCTCACTTTAGCAATTAGATTGGAGGACTGCGCTACATCTTGTATGCTCCCGATAACGTCGATATAAAACTTGCTCGCCCCCAAATAAGAGTCATCCAAATCCTTGATGAAGTAAAAAATATCGTTCTGTAGCCCTTCTATTTCAGATTCTAATTTTACTACTTGGTTCTTTGCTTTTTTAAGCGCTACCAAATCTTGTTCAATTAAGCCTGTAATGGTATTGTGATTTATTTTACTAACCCTTTTTAACGCCTTGGAAATATTATCGGCACTTTCCTCTATTACCCCTTGAACAGAATTACTTTCTGCCTTGTTAAGACTATCCTCTGCCCGCACATTCTTTGCTCTTTTGGTATGTTTTATATAGTTTCTTACCAATAATAAAATCGCAAGCAACAACAACACCGCGATCATGGTAGCACCTCCTAGGTGTATTAAGTAGGCGATGATACCAGCAGCTACAAATGCGCTGAAGGCTGTAAAGAACCAACCCCCTATTACATTCATAACCCCAGCGACCCTGTATACTGCACTCTCACTTCCCCAGGCCCTATCTGCCAATGAGGTTCCCATTGCTACCATAAAGGTCACATAGGTGGTAGACAACGGCAGCTTCATTGAAGTGGCCAAGGAAATCAATACACTGGCTACCATTAGATTCACAGCCGCGCGCACCATATCGAACGCAGGAAGTTCATGGGTTTTTCCTTGGTTCAGCTCAATAACGGGCTTTTCAAACCGCCTATCGATTTTCTCCTTTAAGGAATTGGGAAGCAAGGTTGTGGTATATTTTGAAATAAGCATTGCAAACCGAACCACGCTTCTCGACAAAAAATTGGGCTCAAAACGTTCTTGGGTCTCGTCTTGCCTTGATAAGTCGATAGAGGTTTTGACCACCCTTTTTGCCTTACTCGAAAACCAAAGGGTCAGTACCATGATCAAACCGGCCGCCAATAATAGTAAGGTAGGTGTAGCCACTTTACTACCAAGAACATCCATCGTAAATTCAGTTGCGGGAACACCAGAAGCTACCCAGGCTTCATACGATTGCCACGCCGCTATAGGCACCCCAATAAAATTCACTAAATCATTTCCCGCAAAGGCCAAGGCCAAGGCAAAGGTGCCAATAGCAATGATCAGTTGGTAAATGTTCTTTTTAAAAACGGTAACCACGATATAGGAAAGAAAGGTCCAAACAAGAAAACTAATAAAGACGATCATCAAGGTTTTACCCTCGATCATTGGTTTTATTTGAGCGTAATAGTCAGTTCCTTTTAAACCTTTAATAAAAATAAAATAGGTAATCGAAGCCAAGGCGACCCCGCCAAATACGGCACCGACCCACTTCGCCTTTTTTTCAAAATTAAATGATAGTAGTGCCCGAGAAACATATTGTACGAGGGCCCCGACCGAAAAGGCGACTACAACGGACAAAAGAATACCTAAAATTATTTCGGTGGCCTTCCCAGTATTTATATAGTTTAAAAGATCTGAAAAAGAACCCTCATCATCTGCACCTATCTTGATCAACGAAATGGCCACCGCGGCTCCCAACAATTCAAATACGATCGATACCGTTGTTGATGTCGGCATACCCAAGGTGTTGAAAAAGTCTAATAACAGGATATCGGTTATCATCACGGCCATAAAAATAATCATGATTTCACTGAAGTAGAATTCACCCGGCACAAAGATCCCTTTGCGTGCAACCTCCATCAAACCACTTGAAAAAATAGCACCAAGCGCGATTCCTAAACTTGCCACAACCATCATAGATCGAAAGGAAATAGCCTTTGAACCTATAGCAGAATTTAAAAAGTTGACCGCATCATTGCTCACGCCCACTACAAGATCTGCCGCGGCCAAAAGAACCAGGGCAACAATCATTAAAAAGTACATGTTTTCCATAATCTAATTTGGTTGGTATGGTTACTAAAGACAACGAAACATCGTTAACAAATTTTATAAGCTATTAGAAATGCACATCCAATTGCATTCTAAACATTAGTTCATCTGTACCGCCATCTGCCGAAAGATAGCTTAAATCTGTTTGCACCTTTAATTTATGACCAACAATATATTTTGATAGCCCCAAGGTATATTGTGTCTCCGGGTTTTTCCCAGTAATGTTTTCATCGAGTTTAATATTGGTAAAGCGTCCGGATACTTCCCAATTTTTTGAAAAAAGATACCCTGCCTGTAAGTTAAGACCATCGCCTATCTGAACTTCGTCGCCAGTCTCGGTACCATCAGAATTTCGAGCTATAGGATCATCAGCGGTTCTATGGGCATATTCCCCCATCAATGAAAAACCATTGTATTTGAACATGGCATCTAGAAAAAAGGTGTTAATATCAGTTTCATAAAAACCGGTATCATTTACCATATAGGATCCCTGATTGCTTCTATTTTTGACGGCATTTAGATTCATATCGTAGGTAGCGGCCACCATCAGCTTGGGTTTTTCTTCCCTTTTCAGGTCACTGCCGTTATAATCTCCCTTGCTTTTAAATTTCCCAAATGGAAGAAACTCCAATCTTCCGGTGTATTGGTGCCCCCCTAAATTTCCGGTCGTAATATTTCTACCTTCGCCTTGAGAGACGGCCAACTTTTCACGCACCAAGAAATTATCTGAAAGATTGAAATGATGTCGCAACTGAATTCCTACATCCCGATCTATATTAAATCTACTGTTCAAAAGCGAGCGGTCTACCTGTTGTAAATTTCCCGATGAAATAACACGTTCGATGTTCCCGGGAAGTTTGGTCTGCCCTACCCATAGTTCAAAATTTTCATAGAAGTTCCACATCACCACCGCATCTAAGATAAATCTAGGCGCATTGCCTGTAAAGGCCGAAGCACCAGAGATATCACGATTAGACAAACCAAGTTCCAATTTATACTTTAATTTTGGGGAATAGGCAAAACCATCGAACTTTAACCGGGCCCTACGTACTAAAAAATTTTGTTGTGGATCTACAAGGCCCCCGTTGGCACCCTCGTCCCAATTGGCGATACTCAAGAACTGCATACGAGTGGCAATTTTCATGCTCCATGTGCTGTCTTTTCCAACGAGATTGAACAAGCCTTTACCGAATGCAGGTGCATTGGATTCCTGAGAATAAGTAATAAATGATACGGATAAGATTAGCCATAGGGCTAAACGCTTGATTTTCATTAGGTATTAGTTTTTGTCGCTGTAAATAACCAATCCCAATGTTAACTTAATGTTTCCCAAATGTTATATCTTAGCCAAGCTACAACCAGAAGAAGCTACCTTTAAAAGGTAGCTTCCGGATCTCTGAAAAATAGTCGACAAAAACTAATATCCTTTTGAAATCCTGTTTGTCGTAAGACATAGCAAAAGTCTGCGATTAAATTTACATGATCGTAACTCTAACATTAAGTAATTATTAAGTCTTAAAGATTTTCCGAAAACTTCGCCACGGCTACGCACAATTTTAAATGTAAAGTTAACGTTAACTAAGTGTTGCGATAATGTAATTTTTTGTAGCTTTGTAACACAAATCAATAATTTTTTGTCATGAAAAAAGCGATTCTATTTCTTGCGGCTTTCTCAATTACTATAATATCGTTCGCCCAACAAAAGAAAGAACTAAAACATAACGAGACTACCAATTTAATAGATGCCACCTATTTTCACGATAACGGAAAGATAAGTCAAGAAGGCACTTTTGATTTGGCTGGAAAGTTACATGGAGAATGGACAAGTTTCGATGATAAAGGAGAAAAGGTTTCTATGGGGGCCTATGATAAGGGTATTCGAACAGGAAAATGGTTTTTCTGGACGGATGGCAATGTGAAAGAAGTCGAATTCAGCAACAATGCAATAGCCAGTGTTGTTGACACAGAAAGAAGAAAAGCTCCAATGGTCATTAAAGACTAGTATAAAACATATAACATTAAAAAAGCACCTTTCGTTATCAAAGGAAAGGTGTTTTTTTATATGACTATTCTACGATAGAAAAACTACCTACTCTTCTTTTTCCGCACTAGCAACTACTTTGGTAGTTGTCTTAGCAAGAATTCCGGTAAGCTCACCAAGACTTAAGGTTTGGGCCTTTAAGCCTTTTTCTAACCGCGTCACCTTATTTTTGGACACCTCTACAGGTATTTCCAAAGTCTCATAGCCCAAAAAGCTCACCTCGGCAATGTACTTACCCGGAGTTACATTGACCATTTCAAAATTTCCGTTGAAATTGGTTTGCGTGCTCCATGCTGTATTCTTAAGTCGCACCTTGGCCAATAATAGGGGTTCGTTATTCGCTTCGATGTCTACGATATTCCCTTTGACCACACCCAGGTCTTGTGCTGCAGTACCAACAGCAATAAGCAACGTTAATAGAACAAATACGTTTTTCATTTACCTTTAATTTTCTTTTGCAAAGAAAATTGTTCCAAGTTAAATTATGGTTAACCACAAATTAATAATAGGTATTCTAAAGGTTAAATCATGGGTTTTCTCAGCACCTAAAATCCGGCAAAATAAATCTTAAAACTGTATCTTGCGTGCCTATAAATTCATCGAATGAACTGGGAACAACTGCTCTCTTTAAAACGCTACGGCGATACTCATAAACGTCTCAGGAAAGAACAAGACGAGACCCGCTTGGGATTCGAAGTAGACTATGATCGCATTATCTTTTCCTCGGCCTTTCGGAGTTTGCAGGACAAGACCCAGGTAATTCCACTTTCCGAGACCGATTTTGTACATACCCGACTAACCCATAGTTTGGAAGTATCGGTCGTTGGAAGAAGTCTTGGGAGAAGGGCAGGCAAAAAGCTCTTGGAAAAGCATCCGCATTTATCAGAAGTTCATGGGTATCGATTCAATGATTTTGGTGCGATCGTAGCCGCAGCGTCACTGGCACACGATATTGGGAACCCCCCGTTTGGGCATAGTGGTGAAAAAGCGATTGGGGAATATTTTAAAACGGGCAAAGGAGCTAAATACCAATCGGTTTTATCAGAAAAAGAATATCAGGATATCATTGATTTCGAAGGAAACGCGAATGGGTTTAAGCTATTGACCGAGTCAAGGGCGGGGGTCGATGGCGGTCTTCGCTTAAGTTATGCTACGCTCGGGGCATTTATGAAATATCCCAAAGAATCGCTCCCTAAAAAACCCACCAAGCATATTGCCGATAAAAAATTCGGCTTTTTTCAATCGGAAAAAGAATCTTTTCAGGCGATTGCCGAAGAGCTTGGTCTTCTGCACACCCGATCCGGTGAAGATTGGTCTTTTGCAAGGCATCCGCTTACGTATTTGGTAGAGGCTGCAGATGATATATGCTACACGATCATCGATTTCGAGGATGGTATTAATCTTGGTCTGATTTCCGAAGATTTTGCATTGGAATACTTGATCAAACTGGTCAAAGACAGCATAAACACCAAGAAGTATAATGCCTTGGCTTACAAAGAAGACCGTTTAAGCTACCTTAGGGCACTTGCTATCAATACCCTAATTACCGATGCAATCAATATATTTCTAGAGAATGAGACCGCCTTGTTAGATGGATCCTTTGCCGAATCGCTAATGGATCAAAGCAGTTATAAAGCACAGATCAAAGACATTATTTCATTGAGTGTACAGAAAATATACCAGTCTCAAGAGGTCATCGAAAAAGAAATCGCAGGCTACAAAATCATATCGGACATTCTAGAGGTATATACCACCGCTTTGGTACGTACAAAAGAAGGGAAAGCATCGAACTACGATACGCTCATGTTGCGAACACTTCCCGAGTTCTATTGCCAAACCGAGGTTTCTCATTATACAATTTTGCTGAATACGTGCTGTTATGTTGCAAGTTTATCCGACAGCGCTGCCGTGCATATTCATAACAAAATCATGGGAAAGCAACTTTGATTTTCTAGGAGACCGACACCCTTAGGAATAAAACGAAGCACTTTAAATGAGCTCTTATCAACAGCAATTACAGCTTGAATTAAAAGTTATAGGAGACTCCAACACCTAATAATTGTTTGAACTGCAATCTTGGCTCTCCCGGGTCTATAATAATGCCTTCTTCATTTTTGACCTCATCAAATAAGATATCATCGTCATAAATTAAATGTGTCCCTAAAGAGGTCACAATATACTCGTTCACGCGTAGTTCTACATTTAATTCCCAATCGATATCAACATTTCCGAATTGCCTTAAATAATCGGTATACAAACTCAAACGGTGTTTGATACCCATGTTTTTGTACACCTGTGATTCCCAACTGTTCGTAATCAGAAAACCCAATTCCATGAATAAGTTCTTCCCTGATTCGAGTACATTCCCATCTGCGTCTAAAACGGCTTTTTCGACTCCGAAAGCTCCTTTATCGGCCAATTCCTGATCTAAAACAAAGGTGGTTTTTTGGGTAACCGGCGACATATAAAAATTAAAACGACGTTCCTTGGCGATGTAACTTGTTCCGGCCCCTAAAAAGAAGTAGCCGGGCGCCATGAACCTAGATACTGGAGAAGTACGATCAGGGTACTTATACCCATTGGAGAATTGGGTATTAAAATTCGCCTTTGCAGAATAATACCAATTGCTAATCGTATCCCTACGATACCCGAAGGTAGAACCTATGCGCAGTGCATCGTCCGATTTTCGAAGCTTTTGATTGTCTTGAAGATTGAGTCCGTATCGCATCTCCAGGTAATTTTCCCATTGAATGTACCGAAACTTATAATTTCGTTCAAAACGGGCATTTGCCAAAGCGGAAATAGAATTATTCCCCCCCGCATTCCAATTAACAAACGCGGCTTCGCTAAAGTTTACCCCCAGTAAATTGATCTTTTGCCAAAAAGAAGGTACCTGAAACTTGGAGTATCCCTTGTCTAGCGGTTTGGTTTTCTTAAAAGATATGATCGTCGTATTTAGGGTAACCCCTTTTTTAATGTTCTCGATACGTTGTTGCAGTTTTCGTATGACCAACGTATCCACAATCATGGTATCAATGGCAATACTGTCTATTTTGGGTCTTATGAGGGTCGTATCGGTCTTTACCGAATCTACTTTTCGTTGTGGAGGCACTGGTATGGTATCCTGAGCCATCAAAGGCATTGTACAAATTAAGAGAAGAAAAATAAGGCCTGCCTGTTTCAGAAAGCTTTTAAGCATCAAGTATTCTATTTAAATGTTCGCGAATAGCTGTAGAATCAATTTTTGACAAAGCATGAAGTTCTGAAATACTCCCGTGCGGTACAAATGCATCATCGATTCCTAAAACATCAATGTTGGTCGTTGCCCCTATTTCATTGGCAAATTCCAAAACTGCACTACCAAATCCACCCATTTTACAACCATCTTCTATTGTAACTACGTGCTTATACCCTTGAAAGATCTTTCGAAGTCGGGCTTGATCCAATGGTTTTACAAAACGCATATTATAATGGCCTACCTTATCTGCTTTCTTTAACTTCCCAACAACATCGGCAACCGTATTTCCGATATGTCCTATGGAAAGCACCGCAATTTCGGAACCCTTTTTTAACTCTTGGGAAATTCCCAAAGGGATTTTCTCAAAAGGGGTCTCCCATTGCAGTTGCACTCCCCGACCTCTTGGGTACCGTATCGCGATGGGATGCTCCAGACCCAACTGCGCGGTGAACATACTATTGCGAAGTTCGGTTTCGTTCATGGGTGCAATGATGATCAAATTGGGTATACAACGCAAATACGCCATATCGAATACGCCGTGATGTGTTGCCCCATCTTCCCCTACAATACCGGCCCGATCCAAACAAAAAATGACCGGAAGGTTTTGTAATGCCACATCATGTATAACCTGATCATAGGCCCTTTGTAAAAAGGTGGAGTAAATATTACAAAAAGGCATCATCCCCTCAGTTGCCAAACCGGCTGCCAAGGTAACCGCATGCTGTTCAGCAATACCTACATCGAAGGCCCGCTCGGGAAATTGTTTCATCATATATTTAAGCGAACTGCCTGTAGGCATTGCCGGTGTAATACCTACAATTTTCTTGTTTCTCTTCGCAAGTTCTACAATCGAATGACCAAAAACGTCTTGGTACTTGGGAGGTTGATCGATGGCAATTTTTCGTTGTAAATCGCCCGTGTGTCTATCGAACTTTCCTGGAGCGTGGTAGGTTACTTGCTGCTCCTCAGCCTGTCGCAACCCCTTCCCTTTAGTGGTAATTACATGCAATAGACGTGGACCTTTGATCGACTTTAAACGTTGCAATTCGGTTAGTAAAGCACTAAGGTCATGCCCATCTATGGGGCCTGAATAGTTGATGTTAAGGCACTCAAAAATATTTTCGTCTTTCGCAGTACCTTTTTTTACATTGGTGAGGTACTTTTTCAATGCCCCTACACTGGGATCTATACCTATCGCATTGTCATTTAAAATCACCAACACATTCGCATTGGTCACCCCCATATGGTTGAGGCCTTCAAAGGCCATTCCACTGGCAATCGAAGCGTCTCCAATTACCGCTATATGTTCCCGTTGGTGCTCCCCTTTCAACTGAGAGGCTATCGCCATTCCCAAAATAGCTGAAATGGAGGTAGAGCTATGCCCGGTGCCAAACGTGTCGTATTCGCTTTCGCTACGTTTAGGAAACCCGCTAATACCGCCAAATTGCCGATTGGTCTCAAAGATCTCTTTTCTTTCGGTCAAAATCTTATGGCCGTATGCTTGATGGCCAACATCCCAAATTAAGCGATCAAAAGGGGTATCGAATACGTAGTGAAGTGCGATCGTTACTTCTACTACTCCCAGACTTGCTCCTAAATGCCCCTCTTTTGTGGCCACAATTTCTATGATAAAATCACGTAGCTCCTGAGCAAGCTTCGCTAGGTCGTTTACCCCTAGTCCACGAAGGTCATTGGGCGAGTTTATTTTTTCTAGAATCGTTGTGGACACTTTTATTGTTTGGTTACAAAACTAAGCTTTTTAACAGTTTTGCGCCGTTTATGAGATCGTTCACAACAAAGTAAGTAATTCAAGTACGTTTCATAAGAAAAAGAACGTTCATTTACCTAATACAAACATAAATCACCTCAAACATGAAAATTATTTTTAGATCGGCCGCATTGGCAGCACTAATTATTACCGCTTCTTGTGGAAAAGACACTGTGGAAGCCATTGCAGATGAAATTGATGAGCAAACCGAACAATTGGAACAAACGCCCTTAGAGGCAAATAGTGTGGCCGATAATGTGATAATAGCAGGTGGCACCAAAGAAGAAGGTGTACCGCCCACGCCGAACGGTGCAATTTCTATAGATGTATCGAATGCTGGAAAAACCGCATTTTTGAATGAGGGATTCACGATTCCCGTAAGTTCGGATGCTGACATTGTTGGTGCCTACTTACAGTTTAAAACGAACGATGGTACAGTATCGGATAGCTATTATGACATTGAAGTCAACTCCAATACTTTTTCGAAAAAAGGGCTTCGAAAAACTATTTTCGATAAAAAGGCATCCACCCAAACGGCAAAAGTCGATGAGGCAAACTTTGATGTGGATTTCAACACACAGATCCAACCAGGTACTTTTTGCTATGTGATATGTGTGTATGATGCAGAAGGAAACATAAGCAACCCTAGCGAAGTATGTGTTACCGTTGAAAGTTGGGGAGGTAATAACGCAGTTGTTGGAAAATGGGCCTTGGTAAAAGAAGAAACCATTGAAGATGGGAAAACTTCGGTTTATCCACTTGGTGATCCTGACTGTGATGAATGGACCGCCACCTGCAACAATCAGGAAGAAATAGACTTCTCTATTTGTTACACGCAGGAATACGGTATTTTAGAAATAAAGGCCGACGGTACCTATGACATTGATTTCAAGGGAAGTGATGAGAATTATGACTACGATGCTTCCATCGAAGCCTGTGAAACTGTGTATACCGATGACACAACCTTTAGGTATCAGAGTATGGGCAATTGGGCCTATGTTGCGGACGAAGACCGTCTCACCTTAGTAGAATACGGATATACCTTTGAGGAGGATGGAGAGACAAGATCCGAGACTGTGGAGAACGGAGAGGCCGACTTAGTCTACGATGGCAAGGTAGAAGTAAATGGAAACAGCTTTGTACTCGTTGAAATCGAAGATTACGATGGTGACGGCATAACTAATAGTACTTACAAGTACTTCTTTGAAAAATAGGTCTTTTTAAAATGAAGTGATTTAAACCCTGACCTATAAAGTCATGGTTTTTTTGTACCCAATCATTTTATTTGGTAGTATTGTCCCTTAAATTTTGAATATGGTCTTGCCCTACGACGACAACTACTACATGAAAAAAGCCTTGCAAGAAGCCGAAGCCGCTTTTGAGAAAGGCGAGGTGCCTATTGGTGCGATCATTGTAATTCAAGACCGGATCATTGCACGAGCGCATAATCTTACCGAGCAGCTAAACGATGTGACCGCCCATGCAGAAATGCAGGCGATTACGGCGGCAGCCAATTTTTTGGGTGGCAAATATCTTAAGGGATGTACGCTCTACGTAACCTTAGAACCTTGCCAAATGTGTGCCGGAGCCCTGTATTGGAGTCAAATAGCTAAAATTGTATATGCGGCAAAAGATATAGATCGTGGTTGCGGTGCCATGGGTGCCAAACTACACCCCAAGACAGAGATAACGGGCGGCGTACTCGAAAATGAGGCATCGGATCTCTTAAAACGGTTTTTTATTCAAAAACGAAACTTAAACTAATTAGGCCTCGAAAAAATGAACAGAAACAAACCAATTTTTCGGTTTTGCTAAAACAAAAAACCCTAACGATATCGTTAGGGTTCTATGTAGTTCAAGATTACAATATAGTCATCAGACCACTTGTACTTGTGCGGCGATAATACCTTTTCTTCCCTCTTCTTCTTCATACTCAACTTTGTCTCCTTCGTTCAATTGAGTGCCATTTAATGCAGTCGCGTGTACAAAGATGTCTTTTCCGGTCTCGTCGTTGGTAATGAACCCATATCCCTTGGACTCATTAAAGAATTTTACAGTTCCAATCATGCCAATTAAAGATTAAATAATAAAAAGTTTGCCTTACTAATTTATAATTTTTTACGCTTGCATGTTAAAAAAAGAAGCATTTTTTAAATAGAAATTATTGATTATCAGCATTTTCACTATCCTTACCCTGCATTTTTCGAACGTTTTCCTCGGTCAACATATAGTCTTTCATCTTTTTCCCCTTACTTTCCTTATACAAGAATAAAGGCATTGCCAGTAGAAAAAGGGCCACTACTCCTGAACCAATAAATTTGTTCGCCAACAACTCTTGGGATTCATCTAACCAATAACCATATCCTATCGCCCCTAATGATGCCAATACAATCAATACTACCACATGTTTTAATTTCATACTATTTTACTTAACCATTGTAACGAATATCCCAATACTGCCAATACGGTACACAAAGGTATTATAAGCTTCGAATCTGTCTTTGCAAAAAGAGTGGTTTTAACTTTTTTGAAAACTCCCACATACTTAAAATCCCCGATTGTTCTCAATAAAAAAATAGAAGGAATGATCCATCCACCATAAACCATCAGCCATTTTGGAAAGTGCAAGCCCAGTACACCCATCTTAACGGCGTAAAACACGGCAAAAAACAAAAGTCCTATACCTACGATAGTACAATTTATAGGGCCTGGATTTAACACCCGATGTCCGTCCCTATTGGTGGGCAATGACCTTTCTAAGGCCCATTTTCCTCCAAGGGCCCAATAAAAGTGAAGCATTCCCAACAGCAGAAAAATACACATCAACAACCCACCTGCCATTTGAATTTCCATACTATGCGGTGAAATTAATTAGCTCCCTGCGGTAGGCGGTCAACAGTTTTGATTTAGACACAAAACCTATATACACGCCGTCTTTGACTACCGGCAAGTTCCAGGCCCCGCTTTCTTGAAATTTCTGCATAACCTTTTTCATATTGTCTTTTCCATAGAAAATATGCTCGGGCGCATTGTGCATAAAGGTCTCTACTTTTGTGCTTTTATAGAGCGAAGTATCAAACATAAATTCCCTGATGTCATCTAGCAATACAATTCCCACCAGGATTTTGTTCTCATCGACTACCGGGAAAATATTCCGGGTCGACTTGGCTACCGATTGATGCAACATATCACCGAGGGTCATGTTCGGGTGTACGGTCTTGAAATCTTTTTCTATTACATCTTCCAATTCCATCAAGGTAAGCACACGCTGATCTTTATCGTGTGTTAATAGTGCACCGCTTTCGGCCAATTCTCTTGTATAAATCGTATGATCTATCGCATTTTTGGTAATAAGGTATGATATCGAAGCGGTAATCATTAAAGGAACAAACAAGGCGTACCCACCGGTAATTTCCGCAATCAAAAAAATAGCGGTCAACGGGGCATGCAACACCCCGGCAATCAAACCGGCCATTCCTATCAAGGTAAAATTGCTTTCCGAAACAGTAAAGCCCAAACCCGTATTATTAATAATTTTGGCCACCGCATTCCCCAAGGCGCTGCCCATGACCATTGTAGGGATAAAGGTTCCTCCGGCACCTCCTGCCGCCAAGGTGGCCGTCATCGCCACAGCCTTAAAAATGGTAATTCCTACCAGCAAGGCAATCACTACCCAAATATTGTCTATAAATGCATCGAAGGGCGTTTTTCCCAAAGCGGCCACATGATTCCCATCAAGTAAGTTGTTGATAAAGCCAAAGCCCTCTCCGTAGAGCGGTGGAATAAAATAAAGCATCACCCCAATCGCCAAACCGCCCACTAACAATCGATACTTGGGGCTCTTCAAGGGTTTGAAAAGCGTGTTTATTCGAAAGTACATTTTGGTAAAATAAATGGAGGCAAAGCCGGTACCTACGCCGAGAATTATATAGAACAGCGTATCCTTGATCTCAAAATCTTCTGTAATCGAAAAATTAAAAAGTACTTCGTTGCCCATAAAAAAGTACGAGGTCAGCACCCCTGATATCGAAGCAAGTAAAAGTGGCAGTACCGACAGGAGGGTCAAATCCATACTAAAGACTTCGACCGCAAAAATGATTGCGGCAATGGGGGATTGAAAAATGGAGGCAATAGCACCCGCCGAGGCACAAGCTATTAAAAGGGAGCGGGTCTTGGCGTTGATATGAAAAAACCTCCCCAGGTTGGAACTAATGGCGGCGCCGGTTGCGACCGCAGGCCCCAAAAGCCCTACAGAACCCCCAAAACCCACCGTAAGCGGCGCCGTAATCAATTGTGTATAAATCTGCTTGGGGTCAATAATTCCTCGCTTTTTAGAAAGCGAAAACATGATCGATGAAATCGCATGGCGAAGTTTCTCTTTATGAACAAATTTCACATAAAGGTATACCATTGTAAGCCCTACGATGGGAAGTACAAAGTAGAGGCCGTTAGAGATTAAAATTCCCTTGTCGACCAGGGACTGAATAAAATAGGTGATGTTTTTGAGCGTAACAGAGGCCAAGCCCGCAAGGAGCCCTACACAAACGCTTAGAATATGGATAAACGTTTTGTTAGAAATATGCTTGTAACGCCAAATCAGGAAGCGTTTAAAGATGGTTTTCTTTTGGGTTGGCATGTAGCTTTGCCTTTTAAACCGATTCGACCCCGGCCCGAAATTTAGGAACGGGTTCATTGTTGACCAAATCGATACTAGCAAAGTAAAGGTATTAATTCTACTGAAGAATTGACTGTTTTAAGGCCTCGAGGTCTTCCCAATATATTTGGCGCAACGCTTCTACATAATCTCTGTTATTGTAAAACCCTGCTTCATAATCGATCATCGCCTCCTCTATTAAGCTCGCCGCCATTTTTTTGTCCCCGGCTTCTAAGCTCAGTTTTGCCTTGTAATACTTCGCATCTGCCGATTGCTTAAAATAATGCACCACCTTATCAAAATTGGCCAAGGCCTGCTCCTTATCTCCCGATTCATAATGGGCGATACCACGATATAAAAAGGCATTGATCTCGACCCAATCTTCCCCGGTATCTTTGGTCTCTTTTTTGATATGTTTATCCCAATAGGAGATGGAATTTTCATAGTCCTTCATGCCCAAATAGGCAATACCGCGCCAGTAGTCAACACTATGCCCTTGTGGGTGGTCGATGAAATTAGGAGTCAAGGTATCAGAAGCATTAAAATCGGCGATGGCTTTTTTATAATCACGATAAAACATAAGGTAGAGATACCCTCGCCAAGGTTGCCATGTTTTGGCATCGTGCCTTACCGCTTTGTCGAACTGCGGTTTCCATTTGTGTGGCATACCCCGTTTCAAATGGGCTACCGAAAGTTCTCTGATGGCCTCTGCGTAGGTAGTATCTAAAGCAATCGCCTTTTCGATACGGGTCATACTTTCAGGGGAGCCTTGCAAAAGGTGTGATCCTTGCTCGTATACCTGTACTGCCAATTCCTTGTTCTGAACCTGTGGCTCTTGCTTCGGTTTTTTTTCGGAACAGGAAAAAATAACTACAATACCTAAAAGGCTAAGGCAATATTTCAACAACTTTTCCATTTTCCAGTTTAAAGATGATATACATATAGGCATCGCGCGACTCCTTCCTTTTAAGAGATGCCCAATTCGTTGGCTGCATGGTCAAAGAAACCAATTGATCTACCATTCCGTCACTTAAATCGGTCAACTCCAAGTCGCTATTTAGTTCGTTTACTTCCAAATCTCCCAAGTCACCTTCACAATCGATCAAAAATCGCAGGTTTAAGAAGCCGGTGTCTAAAAACGCATCGCTCTTGTAATTATTGAGAATATGCCTTCTAAAAGTAGGTTTCCCATTTTTATAGCTATGGGGTGCCGTACTGTGATAAAAGCCAATGGGCAGTTTATCGCTACAGCGTTGAAAGTTTTCTGAAAAATCTTTGTTTTCCGGAGAGAGATAGCCAATATGATGAGGATACTTTTCCTCATCGACCTCGAACTTCCCTTTTACCTGGTAGTATAACAATCCGAAGCCAGAGACTCCTAAAAGAACCACTCCAAGCAAAAAATAAAGGCTAAACTTCAGGATTCCGTTTTTCGTCATTCCTAAAATTAACGATAAAATACGAACGGGGTATTCTCTTGCCCTTGACGACCCTAAAAAAATATACGAACGGTATACTTGGCTATTTCAACGGCAGGTCGAGTTTAAGGCTAAGCTCTGTCAACTGATCCTCATCAATGGGTGCCGGCGCATCGATCATGACATCACGACCGCTGTTGTTTTTTGGAAAAGCAATGAAATCGCGTATGGTCTCCTGTCCGCCTAAAATGGCGACCAAACGATCTAAACCAAAAGCAATTCCACCATGGGGCGGGGCGCCGTATTGAAAGGCATCCATCAAAAACCCAAACTGGGCCTTCGCCTCTTCGGGGGTAAAACCGAGATGCTTGAACATCGTCGCCTGGGTCTCTTTGTCGTGAATACGAATAGACCCCCCCCCAATTTCGTTCCCATTCAATACCAAATCATAGGCATTGGCCCTTACCGCACCGGGGTCGGTCTCTAACAAGGCTAGCTGCCCTGGTTTTGGAGAGGTAAAGGGGTGGTGCATTGCATGGTAATGGCCTGTTTCCTCATCGAGTTCCAACAAGGGGAAATCAACGACCCAAAGCGGTGCGAATTCGGCTGGGTTACGAAGGCCTATGCGTGTGGCCAGTTCCATGCGCAAGGCACTTAGTTGTGTTCGCGCTTTGTTCGCATCTCCTGAAAGTACACAAATTAGATCCCCGGCCTTGGCAGCTGTAGCTTCGGCCCATTTCCCCAAATCTTTTTGGTCATAAAACTTATCTACAGAAGATTTAAAACTACCATCTTCATTACAGCGTACGTAGACCATGCCCTTGGCCCCAACTTGAGGTCTTCGAACCCAATCGGTCAGTTTATCTATTTCTTTTCGGGTATAGCTATTGGCTCCAGGAACCGCAATACCAACTACTAGTTCTGCTTCATTGAATACATTAAATTCTTTATGCTGAGTTACAGAATTGAGTTCCCCGAATTCCATTCCGAATCGAATATCGGGTTTATCGTTCCCATATTTCTTTATGGCCTCATCATAGGTCATTCTTGGGAACCGTTCAATCTCGAAACCATTGATTTCTTTTAGGAGGTGTTTGGTCAACCCTTCAAAGGCGTCTAAAATATCCTCTTGTTCTACAAAGGCCATTTCACAATCGATCTGCGTGAATTCTGGCTGCCTATCGGCACGTAGGTCTTCATCTCTAAAACACTTCACAATTTGGAAGTATTTATCCAAACCACCAACCATCAATAGTTGCTTAAAGGTTTGGGGAGATTGGGGAAGCGCATAAAATTGGCCCTCATTCATACGGCTTGGCACCACAAAATCGCGTGCCCCTTCTGGAGTGGATTTAATCAAATAGGGTGTTTCCACTTCGATAAAACCGGCATCCGATAAATATTTTCGCACTTCCATGGCCACCTTGCTGCGAAAGATGAGATTATTTTTAACCGGGTTTCTGCGAATATCCAAGTAGCGGAACTTCATACGCAGATCCTCTCCGCCATCTGTTTCGTTTTCTATAGTAAAAGGTGGGGTCTCGCTTTCGTTCAACACTTTTAACTCCTCTACCAATACTTCGATATTTCCGGTGGGGATGTTCGGGTTTTTTGAAGCACGTTCAATCACCTGTCCCTGCACTTGGACCACAAACTCGCGCCCCAAACTTCGGGCTTGCTCAAGTAATTCGGAAGAGGTACGATCTTCATCGAATACCAATTGTGTGATACCGTAGCGATCTCTAAGATCTACCCATGCAACAAAACCTTTATCCCTGGTCTTTTGCACCCATCCTGAAAGGGTTACCTTTTTATCGATATCCGATTCCCGTAATTCTCCGCAGTTATGGCTTCTGTACATACTACCTTCTATTTTAAGCCGCAAATTTAAGAAGTAATTGCCGTTAGAAGGCGTTTTAACTTCTATTTTGTGCAAGAACATCTCTGATGTTGCCTACAAAGAAGCTTAAATTTCATATTGGAATACCAATTCACCTCTATTTTACGTTCAAATACTATTGTCGTTGCTACTATTTAGAACAGCGAACAAGAAACCTACATGCCATTTACCGCTTCACACCCCGCCCTTATTCTGCCGCTTCTCAAAAAGCGGTGGCTGTCGGCATCGGGATTATTAATGGGCAGTATGGTTCCCGATTTCGAGTTTTTTTTACGAATGAAGGCAGAAGGCCCTTATGGACATACACTCCTAGGCATGTTTTGGCTGAACATTCCGATAGCGCTGGGGTTTATTTTTTTATATCATGGCTTGGTTAGAAACTCCCTCATAAAAAGCCTCCCCTCCTATTTTGAAAGGCGAATGCGCTTGTTTTTGGCTTTTGATTGGAATGTGTACTTCCGTAAGAACTACGGCAAGGTACTCCTATCTATTGTGCTAGGGAATCTGAGTCATTTGTTCTGGGATGCTTTTACCCATTTTGACGGTTTTTTTGTAACAAAAATATCCTTTTTGAACACCCTGATCTGGTCGATACCCTTATATGACCTCTTGCAGTATGCCTGCAGTTTAGTAGGTGCATTGGCCATCTGGCATTATATAGGAGCGTTGCCAATGGGCCGAGCAAAACCTTCAGAAAACAATAAACTGGTTTACTGGTTGTTTGTCTGTATTGTTTGTACGATCGTAATGGGTATGCGTTTTTGGAATACGGCTGTCTTCCATTTTGGAGATCGAATTGTTTCCCTGCTATTTTCGTTTATGGCCGGGTTATTGGGTGCTTCGTTATGGGCTTTGTACAATCGAAGAATAGGAGTCAAAAAAAGCTCGTTTTAATACACTTGTTAAAACAAAAAGCCCTGATTATAAACGTCAGGGCTTTGAATTATACCGATTATTGTTAGGCAGCATCTTCTATCAAAGCTGTGGGAACTAGCTCCTCTTTCGGCTTTCGCCATTTTCGTACCTGTGTTTTAATACGGTAGGTAATATTGAAGAGTACAGGAACAACGATTAAGGTTAAAAAGGTCGCAACGATCAGACCAAAAATCACGGTCCATGCCAATGGCCCCCAGAATATTACGTTATCCCCACCAATATAAATTTTTGGATCTCCTGTTGAGAACAAGGAAAAGAAATCGATGTTCAGCCCTATCGCCAAGGGAATTAAGCCCAATACCGTGGTGATCGCCGTCAGGATTACCGGACGCAACCTGGCCCTTCCTGCCTTGGTAATTACCTTGGTCACCTGCTCCATACTTAACAGATCTGTATCTTCAAGACCCACTTTAACTTTTTTACGGTCGATCAGAATTTGGGTATAATCGAGCAATACAACCCCATTGTTCACAACGATACCTGCCAAGGAAATAATCCCCATCATAGTCATCATTATAACAAACGACCAGCCCGTAATCATTAAGCCCCCAAAGACTCCTATAAAACTTAGGAAAATAGCGATCATAATGATCAAGGGCTTTGAAATACCCCCAAATTGGAATATTAAAATCAACATGATCAGCCCCAAACCGGAGAAGAAAGCACCCACCAAAAATTGTTGCTGCTTGTTTTGTTCTTCTATCTGGCCTGTAAAATCGATTCTCACATCTTCGGACAAGCCTTTATAGTCCTCCATTTCTTTCTCAATTTGAGCCACAATGGCTCCTGCATCGCTAAAGCCGGGTTTCAATTGGGAATAAACGGTTACAACTCTCTTCTTGTTCTTGTGCTTAATGGCGCTAAAGCCAGAAGAGTTTCGTTGCTTGGCAACTGCGGAAACCGGTACCTCCTTGATTTGGCCCGAAGCTTGATCTCGAAAGATGATATTTTGATTGAACAAGGCATTGCGATTGTATCGAATGTCTTCATTAAAACGAACGTTGATATCATAGTCTTCCCCATCGATCTTATAAACCCCCGCTTTTTCTCCGAACAGCGAACGCCGCAACTGCTGCCCTACCTGCCCAACAGAAACCCCCAATTCTCCTGCTTTTTCCCGATCAACAACTACCTGCATTGAGGGCTTACTTTTGTTCACATCGATTTTCAACTCTTCAATACCTGCGATGTTCTTGGTATTGATAAAGTTTCGAATGTCTTCTGCTGAATTGATCAGCTCGGTATAATCTTTCCCTTCCAATTCAATATTAATGGGATACCCTGCTGGCGGACCTGCGGCTTCTTTTTCTACTGAGATGGCTACTCCGGGATAAATGCCCGTTAGTGCATCCTGAATTTCACCTCGCAACACTTCGGTATCCCTACCATCTCGGTACTTATATTCACGCATCGATACGGTTACCTTGCCACGATGTGGCATTTCAGCGGCCGAACCGCCATCGGTCTGCGGATTGCCGGCACCTTCACCTACCTGAGAAACAGCGGATTCTACCAGATAATTATGCTCTCCATTTTTATACTTGGGCCGATTGGCCACTTCAAATACTCTTTTTTCTATGGTTTTGGTAAGCTCATTGGTTTTTTCAATAGAAGTCCCCTCTGGGTATTCGATATAGGCGTAAATCTCATTCGGCTTATTATCCGGGAAGAATTCTATTTTGGTACGACCACTACCAACAGACATTCCGAAAAGCATAAAAACAGCGATCAAAAGAAAGAAGGTAGTCCCAAAATACCAATATACATTGTTTCCTCTCAAGGCATGTTTAATACGGCGTTCGTACCAATTTTCGAAACGTACCATTGCATTGTTCTGGAAATTGACCGCCCATTTTTTGAGTACATATTTGTACACCCAAAACATAATGGCAGTTATGATCATTACACTTCCAAGACCCCGCACAGTACCACCAAAAAATAAGATAAACAAACCAAAACCACCTAGAATGGTGCTAATACGGATCAGTTGTTTTACACTGAGTTCTTTCTCTCCAATTTCCATAAACCGGGATACCAACATCGAGTTCATGAAAATTGCAACGAATAGGGATGATCCCAATACAACCGATAATGTAATCGGGAAATATTTCATGAACTGTCCAAAAATTCCGGGCCAAAGGCCTAGTGGCACGAAGGCGGCAACTGTGGTCAGGGTAGAAATAATAATAGGAAAGGCTATTTCACCGATTCCCTTTTTGGCGGCCTCGGTACGAGACATCCCTTCACTCATTAAACGATACACGTTCTCTACCACTACAATACCGTTGTCGACCAACATGCCCAGTCCCATAATCATCCCAAATAGAATCATCGTATTGAGCGTATAGCCCATAAGATTTAATATCATAAAGGACATGAACATTGACATGGGGATAGCAAAGCCTACAAATAGGGCATTTCTAAAACCTAAGAAGAACATTAGCACGGTTACAACAAGAATAATCCCAAAAATGATATTGTTCACTAAATCATCTACTTGGTTTAAGGTTCTACCCGAAGAGTCATTTGCAATTGTTATATTCAAATCTGCCGGGTAATAGTTCTCTCTCGCCTCCTTTACCAACTCTCGCACCTTGGTTGTGGCCTCGATCATATTTTTACCCGAACGCTTCTTGATATCGAGCATTACTACACTTTCCCCAAACTCTCGTGCAAATGTGGTACGTTCTTCTTCATCAAAAGAGACTTTGGCAATGTCTTTTAAATACACCGCACCATCTTCTGATTTTACCACGAATTCGTTTAGTTGTTTGGGGTCTTTGATTTCCCCTAAAATTCGAATCGTACGGCGTTGTCCACCCGACTGTATGTTACCGGCCGACATGGTCGTATTTCCGTTACTGATAGCACTTATTACGTCTTGAAAACTGATCTGGGCAGCCATCATCTTATAGACATCCACCGCAATTTCTACCTCTTTTTCCTGCGCTCCGCGGATGTTCACTTCTTTGACTTGGGGAAGATCTTCGACCTCGTCTTGCATGTATTCGGCAAACACCTTCAGTTTTTCTACAGGATAGTCCCCAGTGAAATTAACGTTCATGATCGGGAACGACTCCGATAGATTCAGATCAAATACATTTGGTTCTACCTTCGCATTGTTGAATGTAGGCCAATCTTCACCTGATTTCTCCGCATCGACCTCGTCTTTTACCTTCTGCTTTGCTTGTTCTACCGTCACATCTTCATCAAACTCAATGGTAATGATCGAGTAGTCTTCCTGTGAAGTAGAAGTTACTTTGACCACGTTGCTCACATTTTTGAGCCGGTCTTCCAAGGGGTCGGTGATCAAACGTTCTACATCTTCAGCAGTGTTTCCGGGATATGGGGTACTTACGTATACCTTGGTCTCCACAATTTCAGGAAAATCTTCTCGCGGCATGGCGAAGTACGATTTCAAACCAAACCATAGAAAGAGGGCGATCATTACATAAATCACTGATGGATTGTCTATAGCCCAAGATGACGGCCTGAACTCCTTATTCGCATTTTTCTTCTGTTTACTGCTGCTCATAAGACTTCCTCTTTTTTGATTTCAACTTTCTGTCCGTCTTTTACACTGCGCGCCCCTTCTCTCACCAACTGGTCGCCATCTGCTATACCCGACAGCACTTCGACCATACTCCCTTGGTTTCTTCCTGTGGTGATAATCGATTTATTGACCACAGCTTTACCATCATCGGCATTCGAAGCAACATACACATATTGTTGCCCCTCAGCATTTTCCGAAATAATACTTTGAGGAATTACAATCGCTTTCTCACTCGTATAGTCGTTGATGTTTACTTTGGCGGTCAAATTTGGTTTTATAGTACCTTCTTTGTTCGGTACCGGAATCTCAATGGTAAAAGATCGGTTGCTTGGATTGATAAAGTTCCCAGTTTGTCTAATTTTAGTCATCACCGTATCTCCCAAGACCGGAAAATATACTATGGCCTCTTTTCCCTTGCGAATGTCTCCCAAATAACTCTCTGGCACATTTACTTCAATATACATATCCGAAAGGTTAACTATTCGAAACACTTCAGAGCCCGGACCTGGAGATACTACTGTACCTTGATCCTTGATTACGTTATCAATGATTCCCGAAAAAGGGGCTCTAATGGTCGATTTTCCTAATTGACTTTGCACTTGTTTTACTGCATTTTCATTGGCTTCATAGGTTGCTTTTGCCTGCAGGTATTGTATCTCGGAACCAATTTTCTGCTCCCAAAGCCGCTTTTGTCTTTCGAAGGTTGTCTTGGCCAACTCTGTCTGCGTTTTTAACTGTGCCAACTGACTTCCCATACCTCCATCATCGATAGAGGCCAAGGTTTGGCCTTTGTTGACCCGTTGCCCCTCTTTCACAAAAACACGTTGCAACGTCCCTGCCATTTCTGGGTAAATAAGTACGTTCTGTTTGGTCTTCACATCTCCTTGAAGTTCTAAAAAGTGATCGAACTTCCGGGCTTCGGCAGCGAAGGTGGTCACCAACGGAAGTTTTTCATTTCCTGCAAAAGTGGCAATAGCCGAATCTAATTGCCGTAACTGGCCCTCCAAGTCCTTTTGCTGCCCAGAGATTTCACTTTTCTTAGCTCTGATCGCTTCCAAATCGCCCTGGACGATTAAATCTTCTATAGATACAGCGCTTTTATCTCCGCAAGAAGAAAGTACAATAGCTGCTGCGAGTATATAGCATATTTTTCTCATTTTAACTTCTTTTTGTTGTTCGTTGGATGTTTGTTTTTATTCGTTTAGTATCACTTCAAGCTCGGTTTTCTTGTTGATTACCGATACCATCGACTGCAGGTATTCTTGTTGAGCGCCATACAGTTGCGTTTGGGCCTGCCGCAATTCAAAACTGCTGGCGATGCCTTCGCCATACTTAACTTGGTTTTTGTTTTCTATACGTTCAGATAATCGTAAATTTTCCTTGGAGGTCTCGTATTGCTCGATTGCCAAGGTAAAGTCGCTTTTGGCCCTTTCTAATTGAAGTCGTATTTGAGACTCGGCCTCTACCAACTGCGTTTTTGCTTTTTCGAAGGCAATTTTAGCCCGTTGGGTTGATGCGCTACGCCCCAGGGAACTGAAAATTGGAATGCTCAAATCAAACCCTAGTACCGATGAATCGAACCACTCTTGGTCGCCCCCTAGAAAACTAAAATCATCTGAAAAAGCCGAACTACCATAATTCACAAATGCATTCAGGGAGGGAAGGGCCTTACTTTTGGCCAATTTCCATTCAAAAAAACGTTGCTCGTTTAGGTTAATGGCCAATTTGTAATCTACATTGTTTTCAATATCAAAAGGAGTGTCTACCAAACCCTTGATCATTTGTTGTTGTGTCAAATCATCGAGCACATCTTCCAGTTGAGTGGGGGCATCAATATCGATCCCCATGACCAGGTTCAATATCTGAAGTGTAATGCCTTCCAAGCGAACGGCATTTCGCAGCTGACTCTCAATATTGGCCAAGGTAATCTGTAACTGCTCTACGCTTTCTTCATCACCTAGACCATTTTCAAAGATTTTGGTCGCCTCAAAAAGGTTCTTGTTCAAATTTGCCTTATTCTTTTCAAAAATTTCCTTGCTTTCCCTTGCCAACAGCACATTCCCATAAGCTTCTGTGACGGCCTTTCGAACCTCTAATTGGGTCTTCTCTTTGTTATTCGCCCCATAACTTAAAAATGATTTTGTAGCCTGCACCCCTACGATATAAGAGCCATCGAAAATTTGTTGTTTTAGAGTCGCGGTCGCGCTCATTGATTGGGGTTGACCAAAAACGATCGGCACAAAGGTTCCCGGATCGCCACCCGCAAATTCAGCAGGAATAAGCGATACAGGTTGCTTTAACTGATTCTGATAACTTACCGCACCCGAAATTTGAGGCAAACCGGAAGCAATTACTTCCCATTTTTGTTTCCGGGCATCGATTACATCCCTATCGGCATTTATAGCACTATAGTTATGCTCCAAGGCAAAAGCAACCGCCTCCTCCAAGGTAAAACTACTGGTATTTTCCTGTGCGTATATCACAGTCAGTGAACATAGGGTTATGATACTTATTAAAAAACTACGCATTAGTCTTGATTTGAATTGATGATTTCGTTTAATATTTTTCTTCCTTTTGGATTAACGACTCCTCGAAGATGGTACTCTAGGAAATAATCCTCTAAATCGGCCATTTTGAATTTGGTATTGGGAAACAGACTGTTGTCCTTGATGGCAAATACCCCCGAATAGTAAATGATAGACACAAACTCAACATCTATATTGTCTCTATAAATTCCCAGTTCAAGACCTCTTTTGATATTGTCTACTACACATTCAAACATGAGGTCGTACTCTTTTACCTTGAGTGTTTCATAGATATTGGGGTAGTATTTTTGCATTTGATAAGTTGGTGACGACTTTTCGTCTTTCAAATGCCCCATAACGAACTTCTTGATTTCGTATAGCTCCTCGATCGGGTTTTTTTTATGTTCGATGATATGATTTATACCATCGGCAATAACATCAAAAAGATTAAAGGCACTTTCTTTTACCAAATGAGTCTTGTTCTCGTAATGGGCATAGATCGTTTTTTTTGAAATACCCATTGCACTGGCAATATCGTCCATGGTTACGCTCTTAAAACCATAGTTTAAGAACATGTCGGTTGCCTTTGCAAGAATTTTTTCCTTCATAACGGGAGCAAATATAGCCAAGGAAACTTAAAACACAATAAAAGTTTCCAAGGTTTTGCATTTTTTTAACATTACCAAAAAGTGATTTCCCTCCTTTTCTAAATCGTGTCTCCTTTCAGCTCGAAAATAGGAGGCCTACCCGATACCGACAAGACGAAAACCTCGGAACGTTGTTTTTAGGCGTTGAAGTGTTCCAACCGAAACTGAATTGATTTTGCCTCAAGATCTTTTTATTATTATAGCGCCTTGTGATCTTCTCGAGTATTGTTTTCCTTTAATTTTTCCACATATGCATCAAAGGCGTCCTTACCCTGTTCCTCCCAATATTCATCATAAAATTTCCATTTGGAAACCCCCTTTGCCACTGTAGCATTCTCTTTTTTTCTTTTACGGTACCTTCCCTTCGAGTGACCACTTCCCAAGCCTCCGAAAAGAATCCTTGCCAACGCCAATAGCCCAACCGCCTGCCAAAAATCAATTGGTTTGAAACCAAATAGTTCTGGTATAAGCCAATTCCAAAGCCACATGATCCCATACCCCATCAAAATTGCAAACGCGATAGCGAATAGTATTCCGAAAAATATTTTAAAGGCGATTTTTACACAGTTCTTGACCTTCCCTTTACCCTATGTTCTACATACTATGTCATATCTTACTCTATTTTAATTCGTATTTTCTTTTTTCTGTTCTAATTCTTTATATAAATTTGCCAATGCCCTGTGCCTTCGAGACATGGGAGTACCTTCAGAAATACCAGTTTGCAACGACACCTCTTTATAGCTATGCCCTTCAAAATCTATTTTAATAAGTACTTCCTGATAAAACGGTTTTAAACGACCAATGGCCAGTTTCAATTCAACAATCATCTATTCTGAATAATTGTTGGCTACATAGCCGTAAAAGAGTTCGATGAATTCTGTAAAACGTGCTTCGATATTTTCATCTTGTTGTGGTTGTTCTTTTCGTGTACGCAAAACATCAATAATCTTGTTTCTAATTGCGCGGTATACAAAGCCCGCCACGTTATTAATGGGCAACAAATCATCTGCTCGCGAGAACATCTTCAAAGCCACATCTTGAATTTCATCTTCGGCCTCCCGATCAGCCGCACTGCTAATCTTGGAATTCACGTATGCCTTTAAGGAATGATATTCATCCTTAAAAAAAGATTGTAGCTTTTTCTGATTGTCCGTTTCCGAAACCATTCAATCGGTGTTTTAACTGCCTCTTCGATTATAAAGACGGGCAAATTAAATTCTATTGCGTTTTTAGATAAAAAATAGCAGTAACTCATCAAATCGCAGGGGCTTTATTAAAATAGGACGTATTTTTGAACAAAACGTTTCAATGCATTCTGTTGAAAACTATCGAGAGGCTTTTACCTCTTATTTAGAATCTAGTATCCAAACCAAGGAACCGTTTAACCTTTACAAGCCTATTATCTATATTTTAGGACTTGGTGGCAAACGTTTACGCCCGGTACTTACCTTAATGGCGACCGATATTTTTGGAACCGACTATACAAAAGCTATGGACGCCGCACTGGCCATCGAGGTCTTTCATAACTTTTCATTGGTACACGATGATATTATGGACGATGCCCCCCTTCGTCGCGGAAAGACCACCGTACACGAAAAATGGGACATAAACACCGGTATTCTTTCTGGAGATGCAATGCTTATAAACGCCTATCAACTTTTTGAAAGTTACGAGGGAGAGTTGTTTCGAAGTCTTGCAAAGCTTTTTAGTAAGACTGCGATCGAAGTGTGCGAGGGCCAACAATACGATGTTGATTTTGAGACGCGCGATGATGTGACCATCCCAGAATATCTTAAAATGATCGAATACAAGACCGCCGTGCTTGTGGGAGCAGCCCTAAAAATGGGTGCGATCGTAGCAGAAGCTACTTTGGCAGATCAAAACGGCATCTACGAATTTGGACGTAATCTGGGCATTGCCTTTCAACTAAAAGATGATTACCTCGATGCTTTCGGTGACCCAAAAACCTTTGGAAAACAGGTGGGAGGCGATATTATAGAAAATAAGAAGACCTATCTATACCTGAAGGCCCTAGAAATGGGAACAATCGACCAGCAAAAAGAATTGACCGATCTTTTCTCTATACAACCAAAAGACCCAACTGATAAAATAAGTGCCATCAAAGAAATTTTTATTGACAGTGGTGGCGCAGAGAGTACCAAGGAAGCTATTGAAGCGTATACCAACGTAGCTTTGGGAGTGCTCGAGGGCCTCAACATTTCAGAGGACAAAAAAAAGTTGCTTAAAGGGTTTGGTGAAAATCTAATGCAACGCAACGTTTAGAAAAGCCTTCTCATCAAGGCTTTGGTGAAGGGCGGCCAAGGAGCCCCAGCCATGTAGCGAATATCCTCCAAAAAGTTGGTTTCTTCATCCAGGAATTTAAAAATAAGCTGGGGAGAACGGTTTTTAAATAAAGATTCAAAAATGATTCGCCCCCTGCCATTGTCATGGGCCAATACATCTAACAGCAATAGGTCGTAATACCAAAATTTGTTTTTAAATCGAAGGTCTTTCAAAGGTTTGCCAGTCTTCAGATAGTCGATCAATACGGGTATTTTCTTAGAAGTACTCATGAATGTATATCCGGTACTTGGCTTCGCCCAGCCGCCTGCTGTTCCGATAAAACGAATATTCTCTGTATGGTGTTCCCGAAATTCATAGCAGGTCATCGGTATACTGCCTTTCTCATTGTCTAGAATTTCAAATTCCTTGCAACCCAAATCTTCTTTTAAATAGGTAGTAAGCGCTTCCTCATAGGTTTCTAGCGACAGTAATTCTTTGGAAAATAGGGTATATTCTACCAAGGCCTCTGTTCTTGAGAAAGGTAGGACATACATAAAACGGGTATTGCCGTTTTGGGGAATAGAAAAATCCATATAGGTTGCTACGCCCTCATTAAAAACTGGCTTTTCCGTTTTAACAAACCACCCCAACCAATGCTGTTGTAAGACTGGGTATTTTTTTTGATGGGTGGCCATTTCATAGGTAAAGATGCTATTAAAGGCCTGTTTCGAAACATAAGTAACCTCCTTGGTAACAACCGCTACTTTGGAGCCATTGTCCGACACTTCCAATACTTCGGCGACCTTAAAGGTTATATTGGGACATTGGGTAATTCTTGAAAGCACATCCTCATAAAAATCAATTCCACGGATCATCTTATATTGATACGGAGCAATATTAAACTGTTTAGAAAACTCCGCTCCTCCAAAGTAAATGTTCTTCCAGGATGTATAGAGAAGGTTATCAAATATACCAGTGCCTTTTTCCCAGAAACACCAGGTACGATCATTGTTTTTCTTTGTATCCTTATCTAGCAACAGAATGGCCTTATTATCAAAAAACGAATCTTTGCGCATGGCGTCGGCCAACATTAAGCCCGCCGCACCTGCACCTATGATGATGTAATCAAAAGTTGATTCGTTCTCCAAAAGAAATAAGATTTATGAAGTAGTTTAAGCAACTTCAATGTCTAAAAATAAGGATTTCCTAGGTTATAAAAAGACATGAACCCACTGGAGTGAATTCTTAGTTGAGCCGATATCGTACCCCAAAAAATGCGCGTATGCCTTGGTTAGGTCCATACACATATGAGGGATCGAACGTTAGGGCATTCGGGTTATCAGCTGTGGCGACCGCGTCTCCGCTTGCGTCAAAGACCACATTCTTATCAAAAGGATCATTGGCGCGGGCTATAATAAATGGATTTCCACGATTGGGAGTCCAATCTAACAGGTTTTTGATTCCGCCGTATACCTCAAAATCTTCCAATCCTTTGAAGGTAAATTGTACATTTTGTATACTCCATACAGGGGAATAGTTGCTCCTAGGGTCGTTCGCCCCCAAGGTAGGCAAGCGCATAGGGCCATAAAGATTTCCCGTATAGTCAACAGTGAGATCCAGTTGTTTAAAGGTATAGCCAAAATTCCAAGTTCCCGTATAGCTCTCCGTTAGTATTTGACGCCTGCTTACGTCGTTCTGGGTCTGGCTAACATCTTGAAAAGTAGCCCCAACCAAGAATTTAAATCCCGATAGAAAAACAACATCAATGTTGGCGCTTATCCCTTTGGATACTGATTTTCCATCTAAATTATCATAAATAATCTGGTTAGGGTTCGTGTCATAGTCCGGTAGAATAGCGTTGCTAAAATTCGTGTAAAAAGCGGAAGCATCTATGCTGGCAAAGGTGCCATTATCGGCATATATTTTTTTAAGGTAATTTAGGTTTAGATTGAAAGACCGCTCGGGATCCAATTCCTCGGTCACTACTACATCGCGAGCACCGGTAAGGGCCGCATGCTCCTCTGTAAACAAATTTACCACCCGGAAACCTGTGCCTGCATTTACCCTTACAATATCGGTATCGGTCATTTTCCATCTGTAGGCCATTCGCGGGGTATAGATATTTCCATGCCTTTTATCATAGTCGTAACGCATACCCAGTAGCAAAGAGTGTTTTTCTGCTAGCCCTATTTCGTCTTGTACGAACAGGCTTGGTATAATCACTTCATCAGCTGCTACCGTGGCGGTCGTATTATCGTCATAAAAGTTATAGCGCACCGCACTCCCGAAGAGTAGATCATGTTCGCCCAATTTTTTATCCCAAGTAAGTTGCCCGAAACCGATTCGCTGCTTGGCCAGATAGGGAACATTCCCATAAACCGAATTTTGGTTATGGTCATTATAGGAGAATGATAGTAATACCTTTTCTTCTATAGGAAGTTGGTATTTTCCCAGCACCTCCCACCGGCGCGTATAGATGCTTTCGCCATAAACCTCATCACCCCCTCGAAACTCGGGTGTCCATTGCAATTCCCCTCCCCATCTGTCTTCATAGAAGAAACGCCCTGCCAATGAAAAAATACGATTGTCTTCGCGCTGAAAATTCCATTTTTGAAAAACCGAGATTCGATCCTGCAGGGTTAAATCTGTAAAGTTATCGCCGTTATTATCGATTAATTGATCATAGTTGAAGTAGTTGATACCCAACAACATGTTCGTCTTTTTACTTATATTGATCTTTGCGCCCACGTCGAGGTTATACTCCCCCCAACCTGTCACAAACGCATCTGCAAAGAAATCGGGGGCCTCAAGGGTGTTTTTGGTAATGATATTGATCAAGCCTCCGACTGCTTCGCTTCCATAAAGGCTAGAAGCCGGCCCTTTTACAATTTCGATTTGTTCGATAAGGGAATTGGGTATTCCTGAAAGTCCATAGACCGTGCCAAGGCCACTCACAATTGGCATTCCATCAATCAAAACCAATGTATAGGGCCCTTCAAGACCGTTGATATGGATATCACCCGTATTACATACATTGCAATTGATCTGTGGTCGGACACCATTCACATTTTGAAGCGCCTCGAAAATACTGGCGGTGGGGTTTTGCTTTAAAAAGGTCGGGCTATACACCTCCACAGGAACGGGGCTTTCGGAGCGACTCACGGCTTTCAATGTTCCTGTAACGACGGTTTCTTCCAACTGTTCGGAAGAAGCTATCAACAAAACCGGAATGTTCAGTTTCTTATTGGAACCGACTATTATATTCTTCGAAAAAGGACGGTACCCCAACACGCTAACTTTTAAATTGTATTTACCGGCTGGAATATTCTTTAACGCATATCTTCCGTTTTCGTCGGATGAGGTCCCCAAAGAGGTTCCTTCCAAATATACATTGGCGAATGGCACCGATGAAACCTCATCCAAAACGACCCCATGAATTTCCGATTTTTGGGACCGGGCGAAAAAACCAATCAAACAGAAGACACCCGTCATAAACAGCAATCTATTTCTTCTAGTCAAATTTTTATTTTTGAGCATTAAAAATAATATTTTAGACAAAACTAAAAATTTGTTTTTACATATAAAAATGTAATTTAGCATAAAATCTAAAAAATGACCCTTTCAGAAGAGGATTATATCAAAGCCATTTACCACTTGGGCAAAGGGGAACAAACCCCGGTTTCGACCAATGCGGTAGCCGAAAAAATGGATACGAAGCCCTCTTCTGTAACTGATATGGTCAAGAAATTATCTGATAAGGGTGTCGTTAACTATCGCCGCTACAAAGGGGTGCGTTTAACAGAATACGGGCGTAAGATTGCACTCTCGATTGTGCGAAAACATCGTTTATGGGAGGTGTTTCTTGTAGAAAGGCTTCATTTTTCCTGGGACGAGGTACATGAGGTCGCCGAACAGTTGGAACATGTGAAAAGTGAAAAATTGATTGACGAACTTGACAAACACCTGGGTTTCCCCAAGGTAGATCCGCATGGAGATCCTATCCCGTCTAAAGACGGTGAATTCAAAAAAGCAGTTAAAAAACTATTGAGTGATGCCCTTATCGGCACCAATGGGGTTTGTGTGGGCGTAAAAGATTCCTCTCCCCCTTTTCTAAAGTTTTTGGACAAGAATAAAATCGCACTGGGCGATCCCATCCTAGTGTTAGAAAAAGAGGAGTTCGATGGCTCATTGACCATAAAAATAAACAATAAAGAAATGAGGATTTCTGAGCAGATAGCCTCTAATTTGTTCGTAGAAATAATCGACTAGTTCGGAGCTATTTCTACTTGAAAAAATCTTATACATATATTATGTTGGAACAAGTAATTGCCTATTTTGAATCTATCAACCCGGTTTTGGCAGCGCTTTACGCCACTTTATTCACTTGGGGCCTTACCGCAGCGGGTGCGGCCCTGGTTTTTTTGTTCAAAAGTATGAACCGTGCCCTACTTGATGGCATGCTTGGGTTCACCGGAGGTGTAATGGTGGCCGCAAGTTTTTGGAGCCTTTTGGCGCCGGGTATAGAAATGAGTCCGGGCGAGGGTTTTGTAAAAGTAATTCCGGCCGCAGTCGGCTTTTTGCTTGGTTCCCTTTTTATATTCGGCTTGGACAAGGTGTTGCCACACCTACATATAAATTTTAAGGAGAGCGAAAAAGAAGGGATCAAGACCCCATGGCATAAAACAACCTTGTTAACACTGGCCATAACGCTCCATAATATCCCGGAAGGTCTTGCCGTTGGGGTATTGTTCGGAGGGGTAGCCGCTGGTTTTGATGGGGCCACCATTGGCGGGGCCGTTGCTTTAGCCTTGGGCATCGGCTTGCAAAACTTCCCAGAAGGTTTTGCGGTGGCAATGCCATTAAGAAGGCAGGGACTTAGTCGCACCAGAAGTTTTATGTATGGCCAGGCTTCGGCAATCGTTGAACCGATAGCCGCGGTGTTAGGGGCTTGGGCGGTTCTTACTTTTGAGCCCATACTCCCCTATGCCCTTTCGTTCGCGGCCGGCGCCATGATTTTTGTAGTGGTAGAGGAAGTAATTCCTGAAACCCAACAGGACAAGTACACCGATATTGCTACCATGGGCTTCATTGGCGGGTTTATCGTAATGATGACCTTGGATGTAGGATTAGGCTAAGCACTGTATCAACCTATTAATTTTAAACATTTAAATGAACAGAATCACGCTAATTGTCTTATTGTGTATTGTGGGTTCTTTGCAAGCTCAGAACGATGTCTTGCGAATTCAAAACAAAATTAATACCGAGGTTTGGAAAGAATTCAAATCAGCCTTCGAAACCTTGGATGCCAATGCCCTAAACGCAATTTATATCAACAAGGCATTGCGGGTAACACCAAATGGTATCGACACTCAGAATTCGTTCAAAAAAGGCAATTTAGATCGTTTTAACACCAATAGAAAAGAGGGCATCACCATATCTTTGGATTTTTGGTTCGATAGTCGGCAAACCAACGAAACTACTTCCTACGAAGTCGGTTTTTACCGTATTGGAGCTACTAAAGAGGGGGTCGCAACCTACAGCTATGGGCAGTTTCATATTGTACTCAAGAAAATAAATGGGCAATGGAAAATTACGCAGGACTGGGATACGGCAAGTATTAACGGAAAGGCCATTGACGCTACAGATTTTTCCCAACAGAAACCGCTAGCGTTTTAAGTTGCAACACGCTTCCTGTTCTTTCGCTATGATGAAACACTTAATTCGTCCTATCTTACAATATAATAGAAAACAAATTTCATTTGTTTTTCAAAAAACCATACTTTTAGGTAAACATTGTTTCCCCAAAAACCTCAATCCTAGAATGATAAAACTACAATTCACCTATACGGTCGCGTTTCTTTTTTCATTCATATTGAGTTGTAACGGCACCCAGAATACGACGGCGCAGACCGCATCTACAGCAAAAACCAGAAATCAAGATACACGTAATTTCCGTGATGATATGCGTGACTTTGTTGTGAAAATTAGTGAATATTCTAAGGCCATAAATTCTGATTTTGCCATTATTCCCCAAAACGGCATTGAACTCGTCACCGACACGGGTTATGCCAGCGGCCAGCCAATGACGACCTATTTAAGTGCTATAGATGCAAATGGTCAAGAAAACCTTCACTATGGTTATCATGGAGATAACAAACGAACCCCAAAGAGAAGTGGTGATTATATGAATGGGCTTCTGAAAGTTTCCCAGCAAGCAGGGAATTCAATTTTTGTTATCGATTATTGTGACTCCGATAAAAAAATAGCAGATGCACATGCGCAATCTTACACGAAGAATTTCATACCTTTTGTAGCAACCGAACGCAATTTGACTGTTATCCCCAAGACCACGCCAGGTTTAAATAAAATGAATACAGATGACGTGGAAGGGCTCAATGCGGCAAAAAATTTTCTTTTCTTCCTGAACTATGAAAATTTTGACACTAAAAGCAACTTAATCAACACCATTGCCAAAACCGACTATGATGTGGTTTTTATTGATTTGTTTTTCAATGATGGCACACCATTTACTTCAAATGAAATCAACAGTTTAAAAACAAAAGAGAACGGTGCCAAGCGCTTGGTTTGCTGCTACATGTCGATTGGGGAAGCAGAAGACTATCGATTCTATTGGAAAAAACAATGGAATAAAAACAAACCATCTTGGTTAGATGCCGAGAATAAAAACTGGCCGGGTAATTACAAAGTAAAATATTGGGATACGAACTGGCAAAACATTATCTTGGGACGCGAAAATGCTTATTTAGACAAAATATTGAAAGCAAGTTTCGATGGTGTGTATTTAGATATTATCGACGCATTTGAATATTTCGAAGCAAATTGACCGAAGCCCCCGCATCGTACTTATACTGCCGTTTATCGCTATCTGTCGCATGTCATAGATAAAATGCACTCGTTGGGCTAAAAAAAATTAACATTTCAATGCTATTGGTTTCCTTTACATATTGAATCAAAATTTGAACAAGAGGGAAAAAACTACTTAGTATTGAAAAATAAAATTAAAGTACTTCTAATTACTGAAGGCACCTATCCCTTCAACACGGGTGGTGTGTCTACTTGGGCCCACGATCTCTGTTCCCGAATCTCTAATTCCGAATTTTACATATACTCAATAAATGCAGGGGTAGAACTTACTCCTAAGTATCCTTTGAGTGCTCATGTTAAAAAGGTAATTCAAGTACCTATGTGGTCTCCTGAAGAACCTTTTGACTGTGTAGACTACGATATCAAATACTCAGATGTTCTAAAAGCGCGCGAGTATACTTCGGAAGATTTAATTCAAAAATCGTTCGCCCCTAATTTCAAAAAATTCATTCGGATAATCTATTCGGAGGAACAGTCGATTACAGCATTAAACGACTGTTTTTATAATATGTGGTCTTTTTTTCAGCAGTTCGACTATAAAGTGACCATGACCAGCGAAACAGTATGGGATGTCTTTTGTGAAACCTTGAAAGAAGAACTACCGCAAGAAGAACTTGAAAAAATATTGCTCGAAGATATTACCACGGCCATGCGTTGGATTTATCGTTTTTTGATTCCCATAGCCATAGATGTTCCAAAGGCAGACATCTCGCATGTTACGATTTCAGGAATTGCCGTACTTCCTGCACTATCGCTAAAATACAAATACAACACACCAATTCTGGTTACGGAACACGGAGTGTTTATACGTGAACGACTTATTGCAATAAGTGCTGCCGACTACTCCTATTTCCTTAAAAAAATGCTTATCAATTTTTCGGAATGTATTACACGCTTGGTATACCACCACGCATCGGAAATATCTACTGTAAGTAAATTCAATATGGCATGGGAGTGCTTTTATGGCGCAGATATGAATAAAATACAGGTGATTTATAACGGGGTAGACCATAACTTCTTTAAACCCCTTCCAAAACCGAAAGAACATGCGAACACTCCTACAGTGGTAGCAGCCGCGCGCATTTTCGATTTAAAAGATATCTTAACCATGATCCGTACCTGTGCAGAGGTGCGAAAAAGCGTTCCGAACGTTCAATTCCTTGTATATGGAAACAAAGACGCCGTTCCCGAATACACCGAAGAGTGCGAACTACTTATTGAGACACTTGACCTCAATGACAACTTCTTTTTGAAAGGTTTTCATAACAAGCCCGAATATATCTATGCAGAGGGTGATATCTCTATATTGACATCCATTTCAGAGGGGTTTCCATACACTGTAATTGAATCTATGAGTTGCGGCGTTCCTGTAATCGCTACCGATGTCGGCGGTGTATCGGAGGCCTTGGATGATACCTGTGGTTTCATTTGTAAACCTAGAAATCATGTAGAAATAGCAGAAAAAGTTGTGAAACTCCTTCAAAACAAACAATTACGTAATTGGATGGGAGAAAATGCGCGAAACAAAGTAATCGCAAACTTTACTATAGAAAATTTTATTGATGCCTTTGAAAAAACCTATGAAACACTAGGCCAAAAAAATAACGTAATCCCCAAAAGATACGCCTGAACCATTTTTCGACCGATTCAAAATTCCAGCCCCCGATGGATCAAATTAAAAAAAACAAACATCTTGTAACCCAAGAGGTCATTCAAAAAATTGGTGACCCTATAAGCCCAATGGTCGTCCTGGCCACATTGGAATCTTTTGGCATACGAGAAAAAGATGTTTTCCAAGACTATGGCCTTCCCAGTAAAATGGACCTTGCCAAAGATCTCTTTAAGACGCTTAAAGCTAAGGATAAAACGCACCTAAAAAACAGCAATGAACTTAAGAAAATGGCCAAGACAGCTTCCATTCCCGTATCGGGATATCTCTGGATGAAGACAAGGTTATTTACACAATTCTATCCTTTGGGTATTTTTCACCTGCTCCCCATTTTTCTGCAGGTGGCAGCCATTGTATTTTTTGGGTATTCGTTGTGGACATTCATCGGTTTCAATGTTGTTCAGTCGACCGTGGTGGTTCTTGGGGTAATTTTAGGCCTTATTATCTCTGGCGGGTATGTTCAGGTAATGGGCAGGCAGGCCTCTTTCTATTGGCACCATGAAGAATACTCGAAAGCCAAAATGGTTATCAATAAATTGATCCGTTCAGGAATCAAAGGAATTTTATCTACTTTTTTGATTATCGGGCTCTTGAACTTTTTCTTCAACCTATACCCTTTTACATTTGTTTTGATTACCCTAGTCTATGCCCTGCTTATTGGACTACTATTATTGGTAATGGCACCTTTCCACACCATTAAAAAACGATGGGCCATTTCTGTGGCCATTCTAATTGCTACAAGCTTGGCATTATTCTTACACCTTAATACGGAGCTGAACGTATATCTTACCCATTGGATAGGTATCTCGGTAGCGATTGTTATTTCCAAACTACTGTTAGAATACTTTTTTAATAGAAAAGGTGCCGAATCATTGCATCAAACCATAAAACCCAAAAAATTAATGGTGATCTACAAAAACTACCATTACTTTTTTTACGGTGCGCTTATCTATGTATTTGTATTCATTGATCGCATTGTTGCATGGTCTGCAGATATTCAGTTCACCAGGCAGTTTTTTCTGTTATATGAAAAAGACTATGAAATAGGCATGGATCTGGCCATCCTAATGTTTTTTATGCTAGCCGGTGTTATGGAATATAGCATTGCTGCCTTCAGCAAATTCATGGACGTACGACAACACCATACATCATTTTTAAAGAAACAAGATTTTAATACACATTTGGGAAGAATGTATTGGGGGCATGTGCTGCTATTGCTATGTACTGCCCTGGCCACCACAGTATTGATTTACTTACTTATTACCCAACCTTGGGGTTATGAGGCACATTTTGGAGAACAATTGAATGTGCTGAGTGTTAAGGTTTGTATCATTGGAGGCTTCGGGTATTTCTTACTCACTTGGGGTATGTTGAACAGTCTGTACCTCTTTACGCTAAATCGACCTAAGGGAGCCTTGAAGGCTCTGTTTATAGCATGTATTATAAATTTTGTAGTGGGCTTTGTCCTCGGCAGAACCGTAGGATACGAATATAGTGTTGTGGGTATGCTGGTCGGCGCTTTCGTATTTACCGTGCTTACTTTAAAAGAAAACATTCAATTTTTTAATCGCTTAGACTATCATTATTATGCGGCTTACTAGTATCGTCTACTTTTTACTGCCTTTCTTATCAGAGAACCCGCCTGTCAAAGAATGGAACAAGGATAGAACTCCTTTGTTCATATGCTATGGAAGAATCGAACCTAGCTCGCTAATAGGTAATGAACTGCTCATTCTAGAGTCGCAACATTATACCACAGAGGAAATTAACCTGATCAAAAGACAAAATAAAAAAGTTTTAGCGTACCTAAGTCTTACCGAAGTAAATGAAACAGCCTTCTTTTATCATGCTATGGAACCTTATATCCTTAGCAAGAATGCACATTGGAACAGCGGATACATCGATATCTCAAACCAAAATGCACAGGAGATCCTAATAAAAGCAGCAGATACCATTCTCTCAAAAGGTTTTGATGGCCTTTTTCTAGACAATTTAGACAATGTGGGCCAATGGGGAAGCTTGGCCGGAAATGATACAACTTTAGTGAAATTGATAAAGCAGTTAAAAATGATGGCACCGAAAAGCTTTCTCGTTCAAAATTCGGGTCTCTTCTTACTTGAACAACTAAAACATCATATCGATGCAGTTGTTCTAGAATCGCTAATAACAGCCTATAATTTCGAAACAAAAAAATATGGGTTAAGAGATATAAGGGCAAGAACCACCTTGTCAAAAAAAATTAAAAGAACAATAAAAAAAGTGGGGAAACCCATTTATCTAATCGAGTATGCAGACGACCTCCGACTGAAGAAAAAGGCCGAACGAACTTTAAAACATTTAGGGTATCCATACTTCATTGCCAACATTGACTTAATGGCCAAACCAAAATTTAAAGACCAACAATACTAAATGTTCCTATTCGATAAAATACTATTGGGCCCCTTTCGAATCTTACTCCTCTTTTTAGGGGTGTTGTTTGTACATCAGTTGATCGTGCGACAACCGCTAAGGAATTATAAGATAGACTATCTCTTAAAAAGGATGGTATTCCTGGGCAGCATTCTAGTGTTGCTAATTTTCGCATTGATTCAGCTGAACATGTATGATATTTTCTCGATACTCGTCATTTTCTTGATTGCCGTAGTTCTTCGATATTTAGATATACAATCTTCAAAGACCATTGCGAGAACCTTTTCAGAGAAGAAAAGAAATTTTCTGTTGTCATTCTTCGAGTTTATGGAAAGAAAGCTTAGCGTACATACACTGATCGGCACAAATTCTGCTTTCTTTTATTCGAAGAAGATAAACCATGTACTGTTTGCAGCTTTGTTGGTTTCCTTGGCCACCTTTGTTTCGCGTTACCTTTTTCTTAAAAACGACCTCTATACCTTATCGAGCCTATGGATGAAAAAGCTTGAGACGATAAAGAGTTTCAACTCAAATGTCTGGTTTGCTGGCACAGGAGATCTTATGGGCGAGTTGGCACTTATAAATTTCTATGCCAAGATTACAGGTATAAGTGAAGAAATGGCGATGCATTCCTTTGGGTTGCTAGAAAGTTTTAGCCTGTCAATCGTGCTTTATTGGGTAATTCTAAAACTTACGGAAGACCAATTTATAGCGCCCATAATAGGAGTTTTATTTTTTGGTTTTTTCTATAAGTATATGCCCATCAATGTAAATTTACTGCTTGAGCACAACTCCCTTTACCTTGCTTTGGGGCTTGCCTTACCAGCCCTACTTTTTACTTGTATGCCCCAACTTATGAACGTTCGAAAGAATAAATATGTTCTTTTTCTTTCAATCGTTTTTGCAGCAATTACGTTTACCAATTTTTTCGTGGCACTTATCATAATCCCGATCTTTTTAGTAGTTGCAATAATATTAGGTACGCGTCACAACCGATCTTATACCATGCTTGGCATTGCCTCTTATATTATAGGAGCAGGAGGCACCCTGATAGTGCATGCCATAGGCTGCCTGATAAATAACCGATCCTTTTTAGAGTTTATGCGATCATCAATGATATTAGTAGATTCATATACATATTTTCCACAACTAGTACTTCCTCCTAGCCAATTGACCATGGTATTCTATGCATTTTGTATGGTATCTATACTTTTATTGCTTCCCTTACTTTCAAAAAACAATCAGAAATGGAGACCCGCACTGATATTTTTGATCTTCACCTATTTGGTCGTAACCCTTCGATACCTGCAGCTCACTTGGTTGGACATGGATTTGTACTATGAATCCCTTAGTCCGTTAATGGTGATTGTAGCTGGTATTTTTATCGGTATGCTTGTTCATTATTTAAAAGTAGAGCTACCAAAAAATAGTACTCTGAAAGCGATTTCTATTTGTTCTTTGTTTCTGATTATGGTAGTATTTGCCTATACCACCAACAATTTTTTTAAACACGACTACAAAGAAATAGATGAGCTGAAAGCCGATATTTTAGAGGTTTATGATGACTTATCTAGTAATAACATGCCTTTTTCCTATGCCATCGTAAATCAAAATTATGGGCAATACCTTAGTAAAAATGAACACCATTTTATCAATTACTCGGATTTTCTCCAAAAATACCCCGTCCGAGATTCTGTTTATCAATTAAAAAAAGAAGACAAATTGTTCTTGGAGAAAAATCCTGACTACATCCTTCCTGAAAGTGTCTTTGTCTTTGTTACAAAAACTGCCGAATCCGAGAACAAATACAACCTCGCTACTTCGGCAGAAATGTCTGAAAAAGTACTAGGTCAAATAAACGTTTTAAGAGGAAAAGGGAGAAAAATCAGCATTTTTTATGAGGATACCTACTTATCGGTATACGAGATTGTGAACAAAAAAAATGCATCGAATCTAAATGATTTAATATTCAATTTATGATCGACAAAAAATATATTGTCCTTTTTTACCTTATTTTTTTTACAATTGGATGCCAACGGGATATCTATAATTTCACCAATGGGTTCGACCTTCCAGAGGTGAGCAAGGAACCACCCTTGATCCAGTTTGTAGTAGATGAGCAAATCCTTGAAAATCGTGATGAAGCCGCTAACCTGCAAAAGTTAGCCGATTATACCAAGATCCCTTACCAATCTATCCCTTTCTATAACTTCAAAGATGATTTTAAAGTGGAACCATCTACACGTGTTCTCTGCATTTATCAAACGTATGGGATGCAAGATGCCGTTATAGATTCCCTTCAACATTTTGTAGCTAAAGGGGGTACGCTCTTCTTTACTAAGACGATTCGTGATGAACGATTGGCATTTCTACTAGGACTTGACCCAAGCAGCAATCTTGAGACCGATAGCCTTGCTCATGGTTTTTACTTAAAACAACCAATGTTGCCTGGAATGGGCAATTTTGAATATGAGGGTGATAAAAGTGAGCATAACGGTTTGACAATCGACAATTTCTCTGAAGATGTAACTATTTTCGCCACTGCGGCAAACGCCCCCAACTACCCTTTGGTAATTGAGAACAAAATAGGAAAAGGGCGTGTAATTCAGTACAACTCAACCCTACGTCTCGATAGGGAAATGCGGGGTTTGTTATTTTCCCAAGTACTTTTTGGTTTAGAGGGCATACCCTATCCCATTGCAAATACATCGACCATTTTTCTAGACGATTTCCCCTCGCCTCTATACAATATCTACAAGGAACCTGTTGCCAAGGAAATGAATAAAAACGTGGCACAATACGTCACCGATGTCTGGTGGCCCGATATGAAAGCCTATGCAAAAGAGCAGAATATAGAATATACGGCCTATGTGACGTTTGATTACAATGCCTATGTTACGCCTCCTTTCACTTTTAAAGAATGGGATAAAAACAGTTTTGAAAAAGAAGGTGTTGAACAAGAAAAAAGCAGTTGGTTGGGAAGAGATGTTTATCAAAGTGGGCACGAATTAGGATTTCATGGTTATAACCATGTTTCGCTCTTACAATCTGACTGGAAAGAAGAACAATATATTGTCACTGCCTTGAACGCGGCCAGCAAAAAGTGGAAAACATTAGACTTTAAAGAGCTCCCTATTTCATACGTACCCCCTTCAAATTATATTGATAGTGTTGGGCTTGCCAAACTTAAGGAGGGAATGCCTAGTATCAAATATATTCAAAGTCTGTACCTGGGAAACCTTCATGATGGAGGCGCACGGGAGTTCGATCCCGATCCCTTCAATGATAAATTTTTCGATTATCCAAGAATTACAAGTGGCTATCGGTTAAACAACACCAACCTTTGGGCAATGGAATCTGTATACCTTTTCACTGGTGTATGGACACATTTCGTTCATCCCGACGATGTTTTCCAAATACCCGACAAGTCGAACGAAGCTACAAGCGGTCATTTTGCCTACAGAAACCCCGCAGCGCTGAATTGGCATTCCAACAAAGGTAAAAAGGGGCTTTTTGAACTATTCAAAGATGATATCGCCGACTTCAAAAAGCGACATCCTTTGGTTCGTTTTAAGAATGCTACCCGTTCCTCCGATATTGTTAGAGACTGGCGCTATGCTTATTTCACCCATATAAAAGAGGAAGGGGATTATATTGTTGAAAGTGATTACAAAATTGGAAACGAATCAAAACAGTATTGGTTCATGTACGTGAGCGCCGAAAATGAATCGCTCATAGACGATGCTCTTACAGAAGTTTTTCAAGTAAAGAAGACCCCTTTCTTAGATGGCAGTCTTTATTCTATCGAAACCGAAGAAGCCTTTATTAAAATTCCCAATTTAAAAATTAAGGGCCAGTGCAGCCTTGTTTCAGAAACACAGGTCCTTAATGAAGTGCAGAAGGCATATAACAACTACTATGGCAACAGAAGTATTTTAGCTCCTTTAAACCTTCAAGTAGCCGCATTGGTCGCCGAAGATAAACTACAACAGGCGACGGATTTATTGGAAGCAAATCTCGAAAACGGAGTTTTGCTTGGTTCGAAGCAATGGGCAGATTATGCAAAATATCTTGGATGGCAAAATCGTGCTGCAGATGTATGGAAAATGCTGGAAAAACAATATCGAAAGAAAGAATCAAAAACACTTGCCAATATCTCTAGAAAGGTTTCCGCCGAAGTAGACTATCCCAATGATAGGATTCGTGAAACTTGGCTTTCCCGGCAAATTTTCTGGGGTACCGACGATAAAAGAGCTTTAAAAGAATACTACACTTATTTTAATACCAAAGAACGAAAGGGTATGGTATTAAAAGTACTTCGACAATTAAACGCTCTTGAACCAAGTAGTGAAAACTCCAAGAACTATATCAGTCATTTGATCAACAACCAATTCGAGGACATTGTTCCAGAATTGAACAGGATAACCCCATGTGATCCTTTTTATAAAGATATGGCGACGTCTATCGCTTGGGCCTATGCAGACAGGCTCCGTTTTGATCACGCGTTGCAATGGGAAAAATGCAGTGGTGAAGTAAATCAAGAAACAAAGAACAGTTGGTTGGTAAATACCAACTCTTTTGAAGAACTCAAGGAAACTGACTACCACTTTTATCTTCAAATACTGCTCGCCAATGACGAAAAAAAAGCCTTACGAGAAGTGCGAAACAAAAAACCTTGTTCACCCCAATTGAAACAACATTCCAAAACAATCGCATTTGCCTACGCAAATTTCAAACTATACCGAGAGGCTTTGGCCTGGGCACATTGTAACAAAGAAGTACCTATGACTTCTAAGCTATCTTGGTTGCATGCACTACAGGAGTATCAAAAAGTAAGAAGGGTATACCAGGATTATATATCGGAACATCCCGAAGACTATGTTACAAAGCTTCATATGGCGACCCTATTGTTAGATCAAGGCGATATAAAGGGATCTGCCTCTATTTCATCTGGCTTACCCAAGGAAGTAGAAACAGGTATTTTACGAGAAGAAATCAACAAGCAAATTAAAGGGCTGAACAGTATTGAGAAAAGAGAAATTTTAGGCGCCTATGGCAATGTACTTTACTCTGGGGTTCGTAAAGATGTTTCGAGTGCGTTGCGAATGGAGGAAGGTAATTCGGTAAGTACAAACACCACCGCCATTAACGATCAATTAGATCCAAATACCATCTCCAATATCATCAGTTATAGTATCTATGATGAAGATTTTAATGTTCATAGTTTTTCGGGCACCCAAAGCTATATGTACCCTATTAATTTTATAGAGGAAGATGAAACCAATGGTATACGAACACTGTATGGTATAGAATACCGCTTTAAACAACCCGCATCAAAGAAAGCGGCTTTTCTGGGAAGAGCCCGATTAGAGAGAGATACACAAAGTGAGGTTTACTACCAGCTGGGTATCGGGGTAAATTTGTTGGGTGAAAAAAGATATAATTCTATTATTTTAGAACATTTTCCGGTTCGCAGCGGCCCTGGTCATATTTTGGGTATCTACCGCACTCAATTGTCTAGCTTTAACGAATATCAGGTGACCAACAAAACCAAGCAAACAATATCGTTCGAAGGCAATCACTACTCCGATAACGAATCGGATGCTATCGTAATCGGGCGTACCGAATACCAAGCTTATAAAAACAGCTGGCTCACCTTATCTCCGTTGATCGAGCTTTCCTATTCCCGCGGTACCATGGATCGGCGTGATGGCTTCCCCTATTGGATGGCGGCCAATAGGGTATACGGTGGCGGGGGAGTGGCCTTCATGCTCGGGTCGGTAAAAAGTAAATTCCATTTATTGGCAGATGCCTCGCTCTTTGCAGAGAGCAGTCAACCCAACTTTCAACGGTATACCGGTAATTTGTCATATCGACTAAAAGATTTTGCTCGAATTTTAGCAGGCTTCGAGGTATATACCATTGAGAACTTCAATAGCAACGTATTTCAATTGGGCCTCATCTACAATTTCAAATAAACAACAGCCATTTAAACGTACATCATTATAGAATAGCGCTTGTAGAACTCTCTCGTATTGTGTAAGTTTAGCTGTAAAAAATCCGCGATGCGATCTACTCTACTACTTACAGTTCTCTTTTGTTTAAGCTTTTATGGTTCTTCCGTGGCCCAAAAGACGAATTTTTCATACCTCGATATTTTTGATCTGGAATATGTGTCAGATCCGCAAATTTCCCCTAATGGTGAATGGGCAGTATACCGCAGAATGGAATTCGATATTATGAAAGATGCAGTCGTCGGAACACTTTGGATGGTTAGAATCGATGGTACACAACATCAAAAATTAACTTCGAGGGAAGTCTCGGAATCCAACCCTCGATGGTCGCCCAAAGGAGACCGACTTGCTTTTACCAGTAGTACCAATGCGGGCTCAGAAATATATATGTACTGGCTGAATACAGGGAAAATAGCAAAAATAAGTCAACTTCCTTTCAGTCCAAGTTCTATTAGTTGGTCGCCCAAAGGAAATCAGCTTGCCTTTTCTATGAACGTATCAAAAGCAGCGCCTGTGCTGGCCAAAATGCCCAAAAAACCAAAAGGGGCCAAATGGGCCGATACGCCTCGAGTAACCGACCGTCTCTATCATGAAGCCGATGGTAGGGGATATATAAAACCAGGATTCAATCATATATTTACCATTCCCGCAGATGGCGGGGCACCCAGGCAGCTAACTTCTGGGGACTACCATCATAGGGGTACGCTCTCGTGGGCCGCTGATGGCGGTAGCATCTTTTTTTCAGGAAATAGAACCCCCGATTGGGAATATGACTTTAGAAATAGCGAAATCTACTCGGTCAACATCGCCAATGGGAACGTTAAAGCATTGACTACTAGAACAGGTCCCGACGCCAGCCCGCTGGTAGCTCCCAATGGAAAATTCATTGCTTATCTCGGTTTTGAAGATAAGGTACAAGCCTACCAAGTGCGCGAATTACATATCATGAACATTGATGGGAGCAACCAACGAGTACTCTCGAATACGCTAGATCGAAGTGTATCGAACATTCACTGGGATGCAAAAAGCAATGGTATTTATTTTTCTTATGACGATAAAGGGAACAGTAAGATCGCGCATATCTCCCTTACCGGTAAAGTGCGTAAGATTACCGATAATATGGGAGGCACATCTATTGGAAGACCCTATGCCAGCGGTTCATTTAGCGTCGCCGATAATGGCACCATAGTCTTTACTCAAACGCGGCCGGCATACCCATCGGCCTTGGCCGTTTTGAATACCAAGACCAACAAGGTTACAAAAATCACTCATTTGAACAACGCCTTATTTGATTATAAAAAACTGGGCGAGGTAAAAGAAGTTTGGTATAAGTCTACCTTTGATCAGCGAGATCTGCAAGGGTGGTTGGTCTTTCCTCCCGATTATGAAGCTTCCAAAAAGTATCCATTCCTGGTCGAGAATCACGGGGGTCCTATTTTAAATTATGGGGATCGCTTTTCAGCAGAAATGCAACTATATGCAGCCGCAGGTTATATTGTATTTTACCCTAACCCGCGGGGAAGTACCAGCTACGGGGAAGAATTCGGTAATTTGTTGTACAACAACTATCCCGGGGAAGATTATATAGATGTGATGGACGGGGTTGATCATTGCATTGAGAAGGGCTGGGCCCATGAAGACGGTCTTTTTGTTTCAGGAGGAAGTGCCGGTGGCATCATGTCTGCATGGATGATTGGAAAAAACAACCGTTTTGAAGCTGCAGTGGTGGCCAAACCGGTCATGAATTGGATCAGTAAAACCTTAGTGGCCGATAATTATTTCTACTATGCCAATAGCCGATATCCAGGTCAACCTTGGGAAAACTTTGAGGGCTATTGGAAATTTTCTCCGCTTTCGCTCGTTGGTACTATAGAAACCCCTACTATGGTGCTTGTAGGTATGAACGATTTACGAACCCCACCAAGTGAGGCCAAACAGCTGTACCACGCGCTAAAACTTAGGAAAATCCCGACTGTACTAGTTGAGATTCCCGATGCAAGCCATGGTATCGCCAATAGGCCTAGTAATTTAATTACTAAAATTGCGCATACATTGGCTTGGTTAGAAAAATATGGTGGGGCCGAATTAGAAAGAGAATAGCGTCTCCTGTCGTGCGGGCAGGGTTGTATGTGACCGATCAAACGAACACTATGAAGAAAAAAAGGCACTGGTTTTGGAACCTTCTCCTGGTCCTGACCATTATCATATGCGTATTGGCTTTTATTGCCCATTTTAAAAACTGGACAAAAATAGAAGATGGAAAAATGCAATTACTTTCAGGCTTTTATTATAAAGAGCTACATCTTTCGGAACTCGACAGCGTAAAATGGGTCGATAGGCTGCCGCCCATGCAACGGCTTAGTGGCTTTTCGGCATTTGACAAGGGCAAGGGCATTTACCAAGAATTCAAGGATTCCCTTACCGATGAACAGGTACATGTATATATCGACAATTTCTCTAATCGAAAAATCAAATTGGTTTACAATGACTCTTTGCTGCTGTATATGAATATGAAAGATTCGCTCGATACTGATGCACTCTTTGAAGTATTAGAAAATCAATTGACCACACTGGCCGAAGCTCCCAACTAATCTTGGCAAGCTAATTGTATACTGTAAACAAAGGATATAAAGATGGTTAAATGGGTATTCCGGTTATTACTGCTTCCAATATTCGGCTTCGCGCAAAATACGTTGACAATTTCCGTAGAAGGCGTAAAATCTGCCGATGGCAATATTAGTATAGGACTTTATACCGATTCGGAGGGTTTCCTAAAACCAGACCAACTATATAAAGGAGTATTCCAAAAAGCAACAAAAGGAACTACCATAGCACATATAGAGGATCTGCCCAAAGGCACCTACGCTATTGCCGTTTTCCATGATGAAAATGCAAATCAAGAACTCGATACTAATTTTTTTGGTATTCCCAAGGAAGCTTTGGGTTTTTCAAAGGGAAAACTAAAGACTTTTGGGCCGCCCAGTTTTGAAGAGTGTACCTTCGAATTTCCCTTGGAACAAAAACTCACCATAAAAATAAAGTAAGGCAACATTTGAAGATTTTGTTAATTCATTGTACGGTTTGGCCCGATCTTGTAACTTAAAAGATTTAAAAATTTAAATGTTACTAAAATATCGATTATGAAAACAGAAGAAATAGCCGCTAAATTAGTAAAATGGTGTAAAGAGGGGGATTATGAAACTCCCTACAAACATCTATACAGCGAAAATGTTGTAAGTATTGAAAATGATGGATCTAGTGAAGGTGGACGCGTTCAGGGATTTGAAGCCATTGAGAAAAAAGGGGAATGGTGGCGCGAAAACTTTGAAATGCACGGCAGCACCATATCACAGCCCATCGTAGCCGATAATTGGTTCTCCGTCAAAATTGAAATGGATACCACGCATAAACCTAGCGGACATCGATCTACCATGTCCGAAATCGCTGTTTACGAGGTAAAAGATGGTAAAATTGTAAAGGAGCAGTTCTTTTACGATGACCAAAGTTGATGGTACCTGAATGTTCCTAAAAAAACCATCGGCAATGCCGATGGTTTTTTTCATGTTCTTTCACAGGCTTAAAAAATCCTTTCCCCAAATGGCTATACTTCTATGATATGTAGAACCTTTAGTATACCGAAAATACCAACAGCATCCCTATTATAAAACTGCACCTTTAGGTAATTTTTAAGACAGAACTGTAATCTTGTGCGTGCAATAAGTCTAAAAGTCATAACTGATTTCAACTCTATTTTGGGGGTATTGGCTCTTTCGGCATACAATAAGAAAGAGAAACAAACCCGGCACTGCCGACAAGCACGCAGCACCGATTTGCCCCAGACCACAATGGCCCTAAAACAAGCAGAAAACCATATAAACGGAAGCCCCGCCCATCGGGGCCTTATTCCTTACAGAACAGAAACATGGAAACAGTACAACAACTGCAAGAAAAGCTGAACAAACTCCAAAAAGATATCAATCGATGGAAAAGGTCCAAGACCGCTACCGAACAAATGAACGATGCAGATTACGGACAGTTCGAAGAATATAGAAAAGCCTTCCTGGAGCAAATGCAGCACATCGGAACTGTAATCGAAGCCGCACGATCGCTTATCGGTTCCCAACAACAGATCGATCAGCAGGTCACGACCGCCGAAGAGAATCTAAAGAAGCAAGTGACCGAAATTGATAAAGAAGAGGTTGACCCGGCGGAAAACGGGTCGAATGTGGAACTAAATGACAACTACGACCGGCAAAAGAAAGGACTGGAAGCCTTGAGGGAAATGGCAAAAAACATCGATCAAGGTTCCGGGGCCCTGACAAAAAGTTGGGAGAATCTTTGCAAAGAAAAAAAAACTGTGCAGGTAAAAATCCTAAAGCACGCGAAACGTGTGGCCAAAGCGAAGGAGATCGAAACGGCTAAAGAAATCGAAGCTACCGCAAGGGAAACAGGAACAACCAAAGAGGAGATGGCCCGGAGTGCAAGGAGGGTAGCAAAGGACAGATTACGGGAGAAACGTCAACATCAGGCCGAGCGACACCAAGGGCAGATACCATACACCGACAACCTGGGACGGGAGGCCCACAATATCTATAATCAGATCTGTAACCAGCACCCGAACGAATCTGCCATAGCGATTATGAAAGAGCAATATCCGGAAAAAATACGCTACTGCCGGGAGTTCACGAGACGACGTAAGGCCGGGGAAGTTCAAAAGAAGGAACAAAGACCGATACCCGAAGGCTATACCCTGGAAAAAGGAAAGGACGCCAATAATCTCTATACGACAATCCGGAAGGAGTACCCCGGTAAAAATTCTCTGGAGATAATGAAAAAGGAACATCCGGATCAAGTGCCCTATTATCAGGAGTACAAAAGGCGAGCTAAGGAAAAAATAAATCCCAAGAAAAAGGGAGCCGAGCTCCCCGATCAAGCTTCGGAGGCCGCTGCTGTACTTCCCGTGCCGGAGATCCCTCCTGAGGAGGCAAAGAAAAACAGGGAAGATAGGATGGCAAAGATGCGGGGTACGAAAAGAACGTACAGCGAGCTCCAAGCCACCGGTGAGGACGCTGTAACCCCCAAGGGATTCGACGGGGCCCTCCCCTCCCTAGGCACATCTCAGGAAGTACCAGAAAGGGCAGCAGCCCCCCTGCAGACGAGAAGTGCACCGCGCCAATTGCCCCAAGGAACCCAAACAGATCAAGAAAAACTTAGTTCCCTACAAAAAGATATGGCAGTACAAAACGCGGCATGGGAAGGAATCCGAAAAACACTTGATACCCTTGATCAGTCGAACCCTCAGGTACAAGAGTTGCGAAAGGCCTGTTACAAGGCACAAAACTGTATTAAGGGATACAAAGAGATACTATATCTGGTAAAGTCCTTCGAAAACATTAAAGACTCGAGCACGCAAAAAGCACAACGCGCTAACCACCCAGATTCAAAAAAAGAATTTGAAGACCATATTAAACGGGCAGAAGATATGCGCGGAGTTGCAATAGAACGCCTCGAGCAAGAATTGGACCTAACGAAAACCGCAATGAGCAGCGCTAACAACAAATTGGCCGCCTACCATAGAGAAAATCGAAAACAGCGTCTCAAAGAAAAAAGAACATTGGCCAAATCGGCAGCTTCGAATGCAGATGCCCTATCATTCCAAAAAAACATGACTACCCCGGAAAATGTGAATAGACAAGCGCTAGGGACACCAGAAACCGATGGCCAAGCTCCTGCGAAACAAGGGAGAAAAAGACAAATGCGTCCTTGATTTCGTTCTTTTGGTCGACCAGCAACCGTATATCATGGATTATCGCATGATTTATCAGCTACGAATGGACTTTGGTGGCGGTTAGCAAAGGGACCCTGTGATTTGCCAATTTTTAGTTAAACTTTTTTTGAAATGATTGTTTCATTATATCTTTACCCAAGACTCGTAACCCATGGCACGTATAGAAGAATTTGACAGAACACTGGTTCTCCAAAAAGCGATGATCGTTTTTTGGGAGAAGGGTTTCAATGGCACCTCTATGCAAGACTTGGTAGATGCTACGGGGCTGAACCGCTCTAGCATTTACAATTCGTTCGGTTCCAAGCTGGCACTCTATCAAAATACCCTTGCTAGCTACCAGAAAGAAACAGGAGGTCAATTTCAGCGTGCGCTTGTAAAAGCCAAAGATCCCTTACAGGCCATACGCCTAATTTTTGAGGGCTTTCTACCCGAAATACTAGGCGTTAACGGCAGTAAAGGGTGTTTTTTCATGAATTGTAAAGCAGAGATGGGGAACCAAGAAGGCGACATTCGTCGGTGGTTGTTAAAGACCCAAGAAACCACCTTGACCCTCTTTCAAGATTTGATCCTTGATGGCCAAGAACAGGGAGTCATTAATAAAAAACAAGATAGTAAAACCTATGCCTACTTTATTTTCAATGCTTTTCAAGGATACCGAATGACCGGTATTTTAGTAAAAGACAGGACCATTCTTCAAAATATAATAGATAATTCAATTGCAGTAATCAGTTAATTTTTTTTAATCAATTCTGAAACGAACGTTTCAATTTAACCATAATAAAGATGAACAAATTTAAAGACAAAGTAGTGGTAATTTCCGGAGGCAATTCAGGAATAGGTTTGGAAACGGTGAAAGGTTTCCTCAACGAAGGAGCAAAGGTAGTTTTCTCTGGGAGAAGACAGGAGGCCTTGGATCAGGTGGCCAATAAACTATCTGGAGAATTCACAGCAGTACTCGCTGACCAGGCCAATATCGCTGACAATCAAAAACTGATCGATACCGCAGTCAGTACCTATGGAAAAATAGATGTCCTGTTCGCCAATGCCGGGGTAGCTTATTTTGCGCCCGCCAATCAAATAGACGAGCAACATTTTGACACCCAATTCAACATAAATATCAAAGGCCCCGCCTTTCTGGTAAAAAATGCGATTCCCAGTTTAAACGATGGTGCCTCCATTATATTTAACACTTCAATAGTGCATCAAAAGGGGTTTGCAAATGCCGCAGTCTATAGTGCTACCAAAGGAGCATTAAGGGCCTACGCCCGTGTTTTGACTACGGAGTTGGCACCAAGGGGGATACGGGTAAATTCGATTGCCCCGGGCCCTATCGGCACCCCGATCTATGATAAAATGGGCATGGCAGAAGAACAGGTCGAAGAGTTGGGGAAAAGTTTTGCGGCTTCGGTTCCTTTACAACGTTTTGGGGAACCGAAAGAAATAGCAGATTCGGTACTGTTCTTAGCCTCAGGGGAAGCCAGTTTCGTAAACGGTATCGAACTTTCGGTAGATGGCGGTTTGAGCCAGATATAGCATACTAGGCACCCACAAAAACCCTATGAGCCCATGGCTAGTAGGGTTTTAATTTTTCTTTGCTGTTTTGGTCGTAATTTTAATAACCCCATTTGAACCTCTGGTACCATAAAAGGATGCATCTTCGCTCTTTATTACTTGAATCGATTTCACATCAGATGAGTTCACTACCCCATTAACCGATGAAAAGGAGTTGCCGACCACGTAACCATCCACGACATATAATGGTTCAACAGATCCCTGTAAAGAATTGGTTCCCCGAGTCAAAACCGGGACACCCCCCTCCACTCGAATTCCTGATAATCTTCGAATCTGATTGAGTAATGATACCGTCGTCTGATCTTCCGTACGCACTTCTCCGGCCTTTACCGAACTACTATTGCTATTCTTGTTGGTGCTACATCCGCCAAAACACGCCAACAACAAAAGCACCACTATTACTTTCAACTTTTTCATAATTTCCGGTTTTATATAAAGATATCTCTTTCAGCCTAAAAAGTGTCAATCGATGTAGGCATCTCATTTATTTTAGTAGTATCCCGGTTATTTTTAGTATAAATAACAACTTTCCCATGATTTCGAACAATTGGGTATCTTTGACTTTAATTCCTTTTTATGGTTCTTATAGCACAATTTTTTGGAGCGCTCTTTGGCCTCTTAGCCATTATTTTTGGTGCTTTCGGCGCTCATGCCCTTAAAAAATCTTTTTCTAAGGAGCAACTGGCGAGTTTCGAAACTGGCGTCAAATATCAAATGTATCATGCGCTAGTTTTACTGGTGGTAAGCTTTAATTTTAATCTCAACACCTCTTTAGAGCGATATATGATTTATTGTTTGGTGTCTGGAACATTTTTATTCTCTTTTAGCATTTATGGTTTGTGCATCAGTGCATCCAAGGGCAGAAAATGGCGTTTTCTTGGCCCTATTACTCCACTGGGAGGGCTTCTTCTAACGATAGGATGGAGTCTTTTGCTCTACCATTTCGTAAAAGGTTTCATATAGGTTCAAGTTACTCCTCCTATAAAATAAAACGGTAGGTAGCCTTGAGCAAGAAGATGTTCTGTGGTTTTTCGTTCCCGAATATAGTGTTGTCAAGGCTTTCGAAAAGACCGTTATCAGGATTTCCCGAATTCGAGATATCCTGGGACCAGACCAAAAAGATTTCGGAACCTGGAATATACTCCCATCGAACAACCAAATTAGATCGAAATTGTACGAAGGAAAAATCAGGATCGCTAAAGCTAAAATCTGTAAACCCATCTTCATTCTTATCTATGGCATACGCACCATCGGCAAATGAAATCTGGGCATCACTATAGGGTAAGATACGATCTGAAAAGCGCTTGGCCATGGGATCTGTTACTTCCTTAAAATTAGCATAACGCCCACGCGATATAAATGGCTGTCCCCAATACTGTACTGTTAAATTAGGGTTGATGGTATAATTCAACCGAAACGACATGCTCAAGGTTCGTTGTGCCACAGTACCGTTCAAATAAGTAATACCATCCTCCGTATCTATGTTATCGATAAACTGTAGTTGATCATTGTTTATACCATAGCTGGGAGTGGCCGAAATACTCAATGCGTCAACGGGTTGGTAGCGGATTCCGAATTCAATATTGTACGAATTATAGGAACTATCGGTGCCTTTTCGGCCGTTATGAAAGATATTGAACCGCACTTTTTTTCGATTATCGGTATTGTACCCATTCCAAAAGCCGATCTCGGGAGCAAGCCGCAATCGCGGTCCTCCCCTTAATGCGAAATTCGAGTATTGAATGGGCTCATAGTTGAAACCAACATTTGTAAACCAGTTATTGTCCCAATTTTGCCAGCTATTGGTATTTAGACGAAGACTATTGTGGTTGCCCCCAAAATCCCATACGCTCCAGTGATTATAGTTGATCCCAACTCTTCGAAATGTCTTATCAGGTTTCAAGGTTTGGTAACCGATCCAAGTATAATGGCGTAGGTCGTCGGCCTGTCGTTGAAAACCGATGTCGTTTAATTCCAATTCCGGTGAACGCCAGGTAGCGCCGGTTTCGAACTTCCAATAACCGTCCCCTACTTTTCCCAGTTGCAGATTTCCTCCGGTTCCGGATAGGGACGTTCTATTCCCGTCTATGGAAACATGATCGGCACCCACTCGTTGAAATAGGTGAGTAATCGATTCCTGGGTACTTCGTATCGCTTCCGCGCTACCTTGCACATGGCTCCACAGAAAATTGCCTCCTACATACCAATCTCGTTCGTTCCATTGATGTTTAAAATCGAGCCCGCCAGAATACGCGGAACGATGCAAAAAATCAACGTTTTCACTCAACGCGTCCCGATTGGTCGCCGTGAAAATTCCTCCTACGAAGGTTTGCTGGTCGTTGAAATCTTTTTGTAAGCGGCCGACAAAATAGTTGGTAAGGGGCTCTGCCATCTCTTTTCTAGTTTCTCCGTTTCCATGAATTTCGGCATACTTTCTAGCAGTAACACTTTCTAGCACACCTATAGACCAGCCATCTTTGGTCTTCCCACTAAATTTTGCAGCCCCCAGTATATTGGTATTTTCTGGCTGATTTACAAACTCGCCGTCAGCGGTATTGGGATATCCCTGCGGACTTCTCCCAATTCGCCTTGAGTAAAAAAGATTATCGGCCCCAAAAGTATTTCCTGCTTCGGAGCGAGATACACGGTAATCAAAAATGTTCTTGTTTTCCACAAAAAACGGCCGCTGCTCCCGAAAGAAAATTTGAAAACCGTCCAAGGCTATGGCAGAGGGATCTGCTTCGACCTGTCCAAAATCAGGATTAATAGTGAGGTCAAGGGTCAAGTCATTGGTAATCCCAATCTTGGCATCGACCCCCCCTGTAATCTGGCCATCATTGCCATCGCGAAAAGGATTTCCCGCTTCGGCCTCATAGGTCTCCAATTTTGTAACTGCATAAGGCTGTATCTCCAATTGCTTTTGTGGTTCTAGGTTCAACAAACCGTTTAGAAGACCAAACTCGCTTACAAAACCGGGGGTGTCTTGAGGTAGGCGCTGCCATACCGACCGTTCTTCTTCCCGAAATAGCTTGCGCATGAACTGCAGCCCCCAGACCAATTCTCCCGACTTACCAAATTTTAGCTGACTTAAAGGTATTTTCATTTCGGCGGTCCACCCTTCGGCATCAATATTGCTTTTTGTATACCAAATAGGGTTCCAACTTTCATCCTCATCACCCCCGTTGTTGGTATTGAACACATCTGCCTTTACTCCAGCAGCAGTAGTTATGAATCCAAAAGCCGTTCGTTCGTCATGGTAGCTATCAATGAATATGGCCACCCAATCCCCTTGAAAACCATCGCGCCTCGAAAGCCTTTTTACGATTTTATCAGGTTCGGAATCAAAACAACGGATGCCCACATATAAGAATTTTTGATCATAGATTATTTTGAAATTGGTCTGATGATCTGGTTTTGTATTCTCGTCAGGACGTTGCTCTACGAAATCGCCCTCCCATTCCACCATATCCCATGCGGGTTCGTTTATGCGCCCGTCAATTTCAGGAGACTCGCCATTGGTGATAGCTTTGGTAGTATATACTCTTTTGGGTACTGTTTCTGTTGCAGTGGAATCTTGTGCAACTAAGACCGTTTGCGCACAGAATAGCACGCAAACGGCATAAAGTGTAGTCTTCATGTAGTCGTTTTTTGATTGGATTGCCCAAGGGCGATTTGATTGATGTGACTTAAAGACTTCTAAAAAGAAAAATGGTTACAGTATTTGGCCGCCTTTTTTAAATTTTGCGTGATGAATGCATTAAAGCCTTAGATACATGTTTCCGTTTATGGTATTCAAGCGAAGGTTGTTGGTCGCATTTTTGGTGCTTCCGCTAATTTTTTGCCCCACATGCCGGCTCGATGATTCAAAGTTCAGTTTCTCATCGGCATAGATATCCCCATGAATGGTTTCGGCCCTTAAACTGGTATTGATCAACGGTAGGTCTATCTCTCCATTGATGGTAGACAAATCTAAATCTCCGGCATATTTGGCGATTTCGATATTACCATTGATCAAATCGGCGGTAAATTCCCCTTCGATTATCTCAGACTTCAAATCGCCATTAATACTGCTCACCTTGAATTGTGCATTTTTTGGCACATATAAAACGTATGTAAAATCATACCAATCACCAGTGTTATAGTGTCTTTTATTCTTGTTTGGATGATTTCGATTCCATTCTTCCTGGAACTTTTTAAAAACCCCTTCTACCTTGCTCCGAATACTAATTTCATTAGAACCTTCATCAATATGCAGTTTATAATGTTCTTGGTACTTCCCATCTTTTGTGTTTACGATGGCCTTGAAATAAACTTGTTTTTTATCCCAGGTCTTCACTTCGATATTCGAGGCGAATTTTACATCTAAGTGTATAAATCGGCCTTTGTGCTCAATCGTTTTCTCGATTACTTTTTGAGCATGTGTATTGAGACTGATGAGGCCTAAAAGCATGATGATCGCTATATTTTTCATGATAGTTCGTTTTTTGATTATTGTTTTCTCAAATAGATGTCCCCGTTGGTGGTCTTTAATTTAAGCTTTACGCCGCCGCCATTTATGGCTTGCTGTATTCGTTGGGTAGAAACCGATTTCAACCCGTCTTTTTCAGGGAATTTCAGCTCAAAATTGGTATAGATTTCTCCATTCATTGTGCTCATAGAAAGGTCACTGGGCGTGCTTTCGGGCAGGTTAATGTCTAAAGCGCCATTTGTTGAGTAAATAGATATTGGTGAGTCTTGGCTTACCTTCGAAAACGATACGTCTATGTTGCCGTTCAGCGTTCTAACGGTCAAAGGACCGGAGACGTCTGTTAATTGCATTCCCCCATTTATTTCTACCGTTGCTTCGACCTCTCCTTTAAAGCCGGAAATCGCTACATCGGCGCTACTGGTGCCTTTGGTGCGTATCGAAATATTTTGGGAGGCGGGTAAGTAAATAACGGTGTTCCCCCTATTTTGCCGTTGAAGATTTCGTACGATAAGGTCATTCCCTTCTTTAATTACATAGTAGCCTACGTTTGTGTTATCGGTACCTCCGTCGCCCACTAACTTTAAACCCTTGGCGCGTTCTGGCCTCTTATGCATCTTGCCTCCCTTAATTAAAAGTCCTTTTTCGCTATGGGCTTTAACGATTACTTTGGCCCGAGATTCGATTTTGACCCATTCTACCCCTTCTAGTGATTTGGTGTAGTCTTCCTGTGCTTGCAGCCCTGTAGAATAAAGGGCTATTAAAAAAATGATTGTTAACTGTTTCATGACTGTTCGTTTTTGATATTTATATAAATGTGGGTAATAATGATTCTATTTGTTCTTTTACAAAGGGTTGAATATCTTCTCTTTCCAATAACTTTTTCATGGGCTCAACGGCCTTTTTCTCTTGAATACGTACTAAAATTTCGATAATCTCTATCTGTATTCCTGAATCGTTCTCAGATTTAAGCGCCGTAATAAAGGCTCTTTTTACGATTTCTGAATTCGTGAACTTATCCAAGGCTTCTACCGCCGTCATACGTACATTGGCATTTTCGTCGTTTAGCATGCGATCTACCAATGCTTTTACGATCAACTCATCGGGATCGGCGAAACCATCGATATAACCGACTCCCTGAATTCGTTTACTGGCCGATTGATTTTCCATAAGCGAAAGCATCGCTGTTTGCCTAGACTCAAGTCCCTCGCTTTCTAGTGCGGCGATGGTGGCGTTCGATGCTTCTTGCTGTTGTAGCTTTCCAAACTGGAATGCACCGATCAAGAGCAGCACACTGGCGGCCACTTTAAAAATAGTTGCCCATGGGAACTTTCGTTCGTCTGCCTTCCTATTAAGGAATACGACTCCTTCTTCTGCTTGTTTTTCCAATTCTAATTGCTGTAAGAACCCGGCCCTCAATTTTTCTGATGGAACGGCTATCGGCTCCTCCTCAAAACCGATGTATAATGTCTTAAGCTGAGACAATTCGACCGTGCAATCATTGCACTTTTTTAGGTGCGCTTCAACTTCTTGCATTTGAACCTCGCTCAACGTTTTGTCTAAATAATCTGAAAGTAAATCAACTACATGGTTCGTTTCCATACTTATAAATTTTCGAAATAAACTACTTTTAATTTTTTTAAAGCCCTACTTACCTTTGTTTTAACCGCTCCTTCGGTGCTTCCGACAATTCCCGCCAACTCAGCATATTTAATCCCTTGAAATCGGTTAAGAATCAAAAGTTCCTTATCAGAGTTGTCCAATTTTTCCAATGCCTGGTGTAGATGGGAGTATTCCACTTTTTCCCCGCTCGGTTCGTACACCAATCGCTCTTCCAAATCGGCAATATCCCCATGGTTTTCCTTGTTTCTTCTAAAATGGGTATTCAAGCTATTTCTAGCAATTGTAAACATCCACGAAACAAAATTGCCATTGTTATAAGAACTTCGGTATTTCATCACCTTATAAAAAACATCTTGCGCGAGATCTTCGCTCAGCATTTGATCTCCCGACATTTTAAAGAGAAAGTTATACACGTGCCGATGATGACGTTCAAACAATTCTTTGAGCGGATCAAGGTTCCCGTTTGCCACTTGTTGCATTAGATTTTCATCTGTAAACTCTTTCAAAAGACAGTTTTAGTTGGTGTTCAAAAGTATATAGTCGGGAATTTACAAAAGGTTACACCAAGGCTATTATTTTTTTACTCGATAATCGAGATTTAAAAACTATAAATGCTTGCGTCGAAATCAATGTCAAATTTTCCTTAATACCTTGTGAGCTTTCCCCGAGGTGGAGTACTGAACCAAAAAAACCGCATCAATTTGGAATTGATGCGGTTTTATTTGTTGACAGAACTAATTGCTTATTTTGCCTCCTGGTCTATGGAGGTAAACTCTTTGATCGCCTGGTTCGGTTCTATGATATTATACCCTTTCCAAAACTCCGGGTCGTAATTGGCCATGTAGGTCGGCAATACGTTATTGTGTTCTTTGAAGGCCTCATATTGGGCAATGCTAATAGGGCTGTCATCAAAAACAACCAGTTCATAGCGATTTCGATTTCCAAAGGCGGCATCGACCTTTAATGAAAGTTCGTTTTGCTTTCTTCGGCCTTTTACGTTTTTGTTCTTTTCAATAATCTTAAGAGGTCTTTTAATTCCTGCGCGCATGCCTTTTTCGATATTATAATACCCTAGACTGTACTTTTGATCTTTGCCTTTAGTGAAAATAATTTGACCCTTGGCGAGGTATTCCTTGAGAGAAATTCCTAAGAGACCAAAGTTTCGAAGGTTTTTTACATTTTCGAACTCCATTCGAACCAAGGCAAAATCATCCGAATTTATATAGAGCTTTCCTTTGTAATCTTCTGACCGTTTAGGCGTGAAGCTAATCACATACACGGCGGCATCACCCAAATAGGTAAAATCTTCCAATACCAAATCGTACCTACCTGTTTTAAAGAGTACATTAAAGTCACTTTTCTTGAAAATAGGGAGGTTGCCATAAAGGTTCCCCAGGGTTTCCCGTTTGTACTTTGCAAAGAATTTTTTGCGGTCTTCTTTGGCCTTTTTCTCATTTTCCAATTTCTTGTTCAACGCCGCTACATCGGTAGAGTCTACATCTGCTTCGAACAACTCATCCCCTTCTACCTTGGTCCCGAAAAGTCCTGATTTTATTTTAAAGTAGGAATCGGTCTTTACATTTTCCTTGATAATTTTGTTGAACCGCTCTTCCAAATCTTCAAAATTTACTTCCAAGCTTTTGTCATATAGTTCGGAAGCCTTGATCAAGTCGAGTTTCTGCTCTTCGGCATCGTCGCCACCATATAGATCTCCCAGTACCTCTGTATAATAGGTATTGCTTTTGGGAATTTCATTGATCAAGTTGTCTATGAACTCTTTATTGAACTCTTTGATAGTCGATTTTTTTAACACATAATCGGTCTTGATAATATTGTTGTAATAGGTCTCTCGAAGGAATATCCGTTTTTTCGCCAAGCCGTTATGGTAGTTTTTACCGATGCTTTTTTCGACCTCTTCGAGAATTTCTTCAGGGGTATAGTTTTTGTTCGTCACGATGACAGGGTTCAGCTCAATTGCCTTGGCTGCCAACAGTATAACACCCTGGGTGAATTCATTTAACGGCTTGCCAACGGACCCATAACCGATACATGAAATCAACAAAGAATCTGTTTCCTTGATCGTATGGTCTAACTGAAAGGAAAAACGCCCTTCCTCGTTTGAAACCGTCCACCTATCATTCAGTTGCAGGGTCACATAGGGTACGGGCTTCTGAGTAGCTGAATCAAGAATAATGGAGCTCAAGGTCTGCGCCAGTAGACAGTGTCCGAAGAAAAGAAAAAATGGAAAGGCTACTACTAGTAAAAATCTAGGCATACGTTTGTCTAATTGTTATTGACATCAAAAAAAGGGATAGCATTTTAACTAGACCTGCTTTTTTTGATTTCCTTAATATGATTTTATTGTTTTTTTAACGAAACCCAGTGTTTCGTCTAGGAGTAGACTTATGTACAGCTATTTTGTTACGATCAACTGAAAATTTGAGAAAAGTTTAAGAACTCAATGACAACCGCAGTCTTCTTGACCACATGCTTTTCCAGGGCTTTTTTTCGCATTTTTGGATGCAAAGAGTGCCTTGGGCAAAAAGAACTTTTTAAGGATATACCCCACAGCTATTGCCAAAGTAACATATACCAGTACGTTTTGTAGTAGATCCATCTATTTTAATATCTGATACGCCATTAAAGCAACAATATACGCAAAAAGGCTCATAAAGACGAGCTGCGCGGTAGGCCATTTCCAACTGTTGGTCTCTCTTTTTACAACTGCCAAGGTACTCATACATTGCATGGCGAAGGCATAAAACAGCAGTAGGGAAATTCCCGAAGCCAGGTTAAACAATGGTTCCTTGGTGGTGGTATTTACCTCAGCGGCCATGCGTTCGGTGATGGTCTCGGTGTTTTCCTCGGCACTATCCACACTGTAAATAGTAGCCAGAGTGCCCACAAATACTTCCCTTGCGGCAAAAGAGGTCAATACCGCGATGCCTATTTTCCAATCGTATCCCAATGGCTTTACTACCGGTTCAATCGCCTTTCCCATATACCCCATATAGGAGTTTTCTAATTTAAAACTTGAGATTTCCTGGTTTTTGAACTGCTCAAAAAGCACAGCTTTTCGAAGTTTCAAGGAATCTGCAAAATTCATTTCCAATTTCTTATAGATTCCTTTTTGAACGCTATCGATCAATCCGTTTTCATAACGGGTTAAACTATCGGTCAACACTGTCTGATTAAACGGCAAGAGCCCCTCTTTTTCAATACGTTTTTTCACGATGGTATCTGCCTCTTTAAAATTATCAGAAATACCATTGGATCCTAAAAACCATAGAATAATCGAAATGGCAAGAATAATTTTCCCCGCACCCATTACAAAACTCTTGGTCTTCTCCCAAACCGTGAAAGCTACATTTTTCACCAATGGTAGTTTATAACTGGGCATTTCAACCACGAAAAAAGAACGGCTTTTGATTTTCAAAATCTTGTTCAAGATCATCGCCGATAAAATGGCTGCACCAAACCCAATAAGGTACAGCAGCATAAGGGTCAATGCCTGATAACTTAAACCAAGAAAGCGCCCTTCGGGAATTACCAGGGCAATGATGATCAAGTAAACAGGCAACCTGGCGGAGCAAGTGGTAAACGGGGTTACCAAAATAGTGATAAGGCGTTCTTTCCAATTTTCGATGGTTCGTGTGGCCATTACCGCGGGTATCGCGCAGGCTGTGCCCGAAATAAGGGGTACGACACTTTTACCGCTTAGCCCAAAAGGGCGCATTACCTTATCCATCAAAAAAACAACCCTGCTCATATATCCGGTTTCCTCCAAAAGCGCTATAAACAAAAACAAGAAAGCAATTTGCGGTATAAAAATTACAATACCTCCGATTCCCGATAAGATTCCTTCGGCCAATAAGTCGGTAAATACTCCGGGTGGAAGTGCACTTTTTACCCATCCGCTCGCTGAGGCGAACATACTTTCAATCAAATCTTGTGGATAGCCGCTCCAATCGTAAATCGCTTGAAAAATGGCCAATAAAATGACCATAAAAATAAGGTAGCCGAAGACTTTATGGGTCAATATACGATCCAGGCGCGCCCTTAAGCCCGTTGCCGCATTTGAATCTACTTGATACCCATTTTTAAGCACTTGGTTAATAAACTGGTACCTAAGAATGGTTTCTTTCTGCTGTAGGCGTTTAAGTTCGCTGTTCGATTTGGTAGAAAAGGAAGACTTGTCATTGATCATGGCCTTATTGATCGACATAAAATTGACATCCTGTGTAATCACCAACCACAACTTATACAGATCTTGCTTTGGAAAGGCCTCCTTAAGGTTCTCAAAATAAGGTTTGTCAATTACAGTAGTATCTACAGCAGGTTTTTGGGAAAGCGTTTTGTAATCGATGATCAACTGTTTTAAATCATCGATTCCCGTTCCCTTTCGTGTACTTACCAAAGCGATTTTGGTATCCAATTTATCTTCCAATACTTGAATATCGATGGTAATGCCCGTGCGCGTCATACGATCGGCCATGTTGATCACCAAGATAGTAGGTATTCGAAGGTCTTTGATTTGAGTGAACAACAGCAGATTCCGTTTCAAGTTCTCCACATCGCTCACTACAACTGCAACATCTGGGTGGTCTTTGTCGTTTTTATTGAGCAATAGTTCAACCGCTACGCTCTCATCCAAAGAAGTGGTATTGAGGCTATACGTACCCGGTAAATCTAAAATATGTGCTTTTACACCCCTGGGAAGCTTGCAGACACCCTCTTTCTTTTCAACCGTAATGCCAGGATAATTTCCAACCTTTTGCTTGAGTCCGGTTAATTGATTGAATACCGAGGTCTTTCCCGTATTGGGGTTTCCGATCAATGCTACCTTTATTTGCTTGTTCATAGCGCGGAAGTATCTTGAATCAAATCTAATTCAATTAAGAGAGCCATTGAACGGCGTATGGCAATATGCGACCCATTTACATTGATGTAGATAGGATCCTTCAGCGGTGCGACCTGTACCAGCGCTACTTCATTCCCCGGCAGGCAACCTAGTTCTAACAATTTTATAGGAAGTATGTTACCAGAAAATTCTTTGATGATTCCTCGTTCGCCAGGTTTTAGATGTGCTACAGTAGTACTCAATATTATTTAGATTGATTATAAGCAAGGCCAAAAATAGGCAAATTGAGATGGTTTATAGGCTAAAAATTAAAAAAACTCCTTGGAGTACTGTCGCAATGGGTCGCTAAGCAAACCCGTACTTTGTACTGTTGAAGATACTGGCGTAAAAAAAGTGCTGCCTTAGTCGTAAGAAGCTTTTAAAACCTCCAAATCTTGAAGCAAGCGTGCTATCTCTTCCGTATCGGTTCCATCGTAAAAACCACGTACTTGGCGCTCTTTATCCACTAAAATAAAATTCTCTGTATGGATCATATCGAACGGACCGCCGTCGCCATCGGTTTTCACCGCCATATATGATTTTCGTGCCAATTCGTAGATTTGTTTTTTATCGCCTGTAACGAGGTTCCATTTTAAATCGTTTACCCCTTTTTCGAGCGCGTACTTTTTAAGCCGTGCAACCGAATCGATTTCCGGGGTCACCGAATGAGACAGTAGCAATATTTCACCCTCGTTCATAATTTTCTCTTGAATATCGGCCATGTTCTTGGTCATGATCGGGCAAATGGTCGGGCAGGTCGTGAAAAAAAAATCCGCTATATAAATCTTGTCCTTGTAATCTTCTTGGGTAATGATTGTTCCATTTTGGTTGGTTAGGGAAAAGTTGGCAATACGGTGGTATTTTTTCTTGTATTGAAGTGCGCTGTCAACCAATTCCGCATTCACCATATTCGGTTGATAAATCAGCAATTTCTTGGGTGGTTGCAGGGCGTTGTAAAAAAGGTAGATGATCACTGCGGAAAGAAAGAAAAGTACAATTCCAAAAAATTTATACTTACCGAAGAAAGACAGCATACTCTTTTTGACAAAGATACGTTATGCCAAGAGGGCTTTCAAACATTTCCCCTTGGCGAGGTACTAAAACTTTCTTAAATACCTTGTTGCTGAATTACTTTCTTTTTTTAAGAGACTGTAAAGCCGTACTTTTGTGCGTTTTTAAGAGATAATATAACAGATGACATTAGCGATACAGATCATACAATTTATCATCATCATCTCCATTTTGGTGATCCTTCACGAATTCGGCCATTTTTTACCGGCACGCTGGTTCAAAACAAAGGTAGAGAAGTTTTACCTTTTCTTCGATTGGAAGTTTTCGCTCTTTAAAAAGAAGATAGGGGATACGGAGTACGGTATCGGGTGGCTTCCTTTGGGCGGTTATGTGAAAATCGCCGGAATGATCGACGAGAGTATGGATACCGAGCAAATGAACCAAGAGCCGCAGCCTTGGGAATTTCGGAGCAAGCCGGCATGGCAGCGATTGATTATTATGTTGGGCGGGGTAACGGTAAACTTCTTTCTGGCTTGGATTATCTATTCGATGTTGTTATTCAACAATGGAGACACTTATATTCCCGCGGATAGTTTAAAATATGGTATTCTAGTAGATTCGGTGGGCCAACAATTGGGCTTGGAGACCGGAGATCAAATTTTAGCCGTGGACGGTAAAAAAACAAAAAAATTCAGTGATGCCGTACTTCAAATAGTTCTTGGAGACGATGTAACGGTACGTCGAGATGGCAATGAGATAACGGTTCCGCTGTCGGATGAAGGAAAAGCAACTGTCTTTAAGCAACAAGGGAGAAACTTCCTAAGCTATCGTTCCAAACCTATTATAGAAGTTGTGAGTCCCGAGTCTATTGCCGAAAAAGCGGGAATTCTGCCTGGAGATGAAATCACAATGGTAGGTGCCGAAAAAATTGAGTATTGGGATCAGTTTCGGAAAAAGATAGGTACCTCTTCGGGAGAAGCTATTGCCATTGAAGTACTTCGCAACGGGCAAACCGAAAACCTTTCTTTAAAGGTTCCTAAAGAGGGCTTAATTGGTGTTCAATTAGATTTTGAAGATTTAAGGGTAACCGATCAATATGGGTTTTTGGCCTCTATCCCGGCCGGTTTTAATAGAACCATCAAAGTGCTCACCGATCAAGTGCGACAATTCAAGGTCATCTTCAATTCAAAAACTGAGGCCTACAAACAAGTAAAAGGCCCCATTGGTATTGTAGAGATGATGTCCCCTACATGGGATTGGACCTTCTTTTGGAATTTTCTTGCCATGTTTTCGGTATGGCTGGCCTTTGTAAACTTATTGCCGATTCCTGCGCTTGATGGGGGCCATGTTATGTTTTTACTCTATGAAATCATCTCCGGAAGACCGCCTAGTCAAAAGGTTTTGGAAACAGGTCAAATCATTGGTTTTGTACTAATAATGGGATTAATGGCCGTTATTTTTGGGAATGATATTTGGAACATTATTAAACGTTTTATCGAATAGTTTTAGATCTATCTGCAGAGAAGGCCTAAATCGCCCTCAATTTTATTTGGGGTAATTGAAAAAACGATTATATTTGCACCCGCTAAATAATTAATTAGCGGTTTATTTTCCTCCTTAGCTCAGTTGGTTAGAGCATCTGACTGTTAATCAGAGGGTCCTTGGTTCGAGCCCAAGAGGGGGAGCTTTGCTAGCAAGGCTTCAGAGAGTTTTACTCCTGAAGCCTTTTTTATTTGCACATGATTTGCACATAAAAATCCTTTTTTTTAAATAATTTTTCTTGATATCAAAAGATTTCATTTGACCACGCTATTCTCTAAAAACTCTATTGATATTCTTAATCTTTAGTTTTTCAACGATATCTAGAAAATCAGTTAGTTTAATTGCATACTTGTCTGTTTCCCATTCACAGATACGCTCAGGCCTTCTACCAATTATTTTACCCATTTGTACCTGGGACAACTTTTTTTCTTCACGCATTCGTTTAAGGTACTTCCCTACTTTCATTAGCCTACTATTTTTTAAGTGTGTGATTGTATTAAAGTTATATACGAGCTTAAGTCAGAAAAAGACATATTGAATATGGCGTAAATATGCTACACCATGAATAATCTTTTTAAAACTATTTATGAAGGTTCTAGAATATGTACGCCGGTATAAACTCTTTACAAAAGGTGCATTCTGTAAAGAGTAAAAGTTGGCATATATTTTATAGCATCTTGCAAGTATCTATTTCAATTTCTTAATGGCAGGATGAAATGCCTCTTCAAATTTGGGTAAGTAGACTACTAAAAAATCATTCATTTTATCCCAATCATTCTTCTCATATATGCTTACACCATTCAGTTCATATTTAATACGACTCATTTTATGTTCTGGTAATTTTTCCCACAATAAGGGTTTTTCAAAAGTATGCTCTACAACTTCTTTTTGTTTTAATAATTTTTCAAAATATATCTTGTTTTGCTCTTTGCTTGAAGTTGTAATACCTAATTCAATACTTGTGTATTTCCCTGTACAAACAAAAGTGTAATTTAAACCACTTATACCAGCCCCTGAAATTAACCAATAACCAGTCGTGGGACTCACATTAGAAAATAGCTTTGTGTCTTTTATTTGTGGTAATAGTTGTTTCCAAAATTCTTTGCGAACGCTATGACGGTTTGACTTGTTACCACTCTCTGCATACTTTATTAATAATTCATCCTCAAGTTCAAATAGAGGAAGTAATTTTTTAAGGGTGCTAAATTTGGAGTTACTATCAATGTTTGATTCAATCTGGTAACCACTTTGTAATACTTGTGGCGCTCTAAAATCAGAAGGATTGCGTGTTATTTTAAATATGTCTGTTGCTTCCAATAAAAGTTGAGCATTTTTTGTATACAATTTTTCAATTACATAAAAATACATCTGAGCGATAATTTCTTCATCTACTTTTGTGTCTTCAAAAATAAAATACTCTAATTTTTTATGGGTGGGGGATTCTGCATTAAATAGAGTTTGTTCCTCTGTGTTTTCAGATACTGGCAGCATTACATCAGGAAATTCCCATATCTTTAGAAAACGATTGTAAATAAGCTTAAAGCGCTCATTATAATTTTCAATATTCCAACTTTCGATGGATTTTAAATAATCATTTAGCCAAAGGCGACTAAATTTATAGCCTTGTTCAGCCCCTTGACTATTCATTACTTTTTTATCTTCAAAAGACTTATTACTTAATGCTCCATTATTACCTGACAATGTTAGGTTAGCTATGGTATTTGCGTATTTCTCTTTAAACATAAAGTAATCGTCTGGTGTAATAGCTTTGTTCCAATCTTCATTGGGTTTTTGAGGAAATATATGTTCTATTGTTATAAGGCCGTTAGAAGTGTTTACATACTCTCTGTTATTGTAGTTCTCTAACAACTCAAACATGTAATTCCTATTTTTAGATTTAATATTGTACAAATCTTTATCCTTCAAAGCGGACTTTAAATCTTCATCAGTTGGAAATTTCGCGTTACCTCGTTTTTTTACTAATGCTAATGCAATAGACTCGTAATACTCTTCTGTGTCAACTTCTGAATACAAAGCCATAAATATCTTGTTCAAAGCATTGGTTGGCAAGCCAACAACAAATCTTCTCCACGTGTAAGACTGAATTAGTTTTAGTATTTTAATTAAATCATTATTCGTTATTAAACCATTTTCCTCATCTTCAAAAACTTGAAGAAGAAAAGGGAAAGCAACATTGATTTCAAGGCGTGAAATATACTCTAGTTCTCTGCGTACGTTTTGATCTGGTATTGTGGAGGGGTTTATAAATTTTTTATAGTGTGTTGATAATGATTTTATATTTTCTAGCTCCTGATGATAAGCTTCATCTTTAATTGGATAGAGCTTTTTAAATTCAATATAAACTTTACTTTTATTAGGTATTTTTTTATTTCGCAAGGTTAAATAATCTCTTATGTAGTCTGACACAAGGGACTTTTGCTTTATCAAGTCTCTTGCGTTCTCTTCAATAGGATTCCAAATTTGTTCAAATACTTTGTTTTGATTTTTAGGGTCTAAATCCATTAGAATATAGTTCCTGATTAAATCAGATTGTGATAAGTCTAAACCTGTAGAATTTAAACTTTCAAAAATACGTTGAGGGTCGTCTTTACCTCTCTCCAAAGAGATTTCAACGAAAATTAATCGTTTTAGTCCATTGAGTATGGTCTGAAAATTGTCCTTCGTAATTGTATTTTTGAAATAATTGAAGTTTTCAATAACGTTGGAATAATTATTAAACTCGTTTTCAGTACCGTGCATAATAGCTTTAAATGCTAACGAATTGGTATCTGTTTGTTTGAGTTTGAGTTTGCTGTCTTCATGTTGAACATATTGATTGGTTAAAAACATATTCAGCAACATATCAGCCTCATTATGCATATTGTTTTCTTTAGCAAAACGATATAATGCTACGTATATAATGTTGATTGTGGTTAAGCGCTGCTGTCCATCAATTATCACTAATTCTTTTACTTCACTTGTACTGTATGTGCCCTCATGTATAAAAACTATGCTACCTATGAAATGTGTGCCTCTATCAGCTTTCTCTACAGCTATTACATCATTTAGTAATTCTTTACATTCATTAGTAGTCCAATCATAATTACGTTGATATACAGGTATTACAAACTGAACATTCGGTGCTTGTAAAAAATTTGTAATTGGTAGTTCGTTTGCTTTCATTTAATTTGTCTTTAAAGAACTGGCTAGATCTTTTTTGTCATTTAAATATTTCTATTACTTCCCAGAGCCAGATATGCGCTTCATAGTATCAAAAAATGCTTTGTAAAAGGCATCGTCTTTTGCATAGAGTCTATACAAGTCCAATTCTTGTTTTCTTTGTTTGGACATCACATCGTCTAATATTTTTTTGAATGCTAAATCTTTGTTTTGCTCATCTAAGTTTGTTTCAACTTTGAGCTTGAAATCGGGATGTGCTTGAATTGATTTCGCCAAACTGATGAACTTAATTCTTTGGTCTTCAGGTGTGGCCTCCCAACCTTGAAACCAGCGCTCATTAAAACTATTAATAATTAAATCTAAAGGGTCTTTTTCTTCTTCGGTGCCATGAGCTCCTCTTGGTGAAGGGTTTTGAGGGTCTACTTCTGATTCTGAATCATCTAAGCCAATTGTTTCATTTAACCGGACTCTTTCTAATCCGTAAGTAGTTAAATCAACAGAACTTAATAATTCATCTAACGCATCAATCTCGGTGTCTTTTATAGGTAACTTAGGAATCAGAAATTTTAAGAACCAAAAGAGCTTTTCCCAATTGAGTATTTCAAAAGGTAGAATAGAAGCCATTTGACCATAAATCTTAACGAATTGTTTCGCTTTTATTTTAAAATCTGCTTTGTCATCATGCTGTAGTTCCAGGCCATTTTTAAACCGTTCGGCTGCTCGTTCTATTATTGGGCTTAGTACTTGGGCATCTTCTTTATTAAAGAACTTAGTATTGAAATCTTCAACTTCACTCCATTCATATACTCCTACTTCAGCTAAGGCATCTTTTAATTCATGTAATACATTTACATCTGTAGCTTCACTTAATGAAGTTGCCGTATAGAAAGGGTCGAATGAATCTTTGATGTCATCGGTAGAATTGAAGAAATCCAACACAAAAATGTCTTCTGTTTTCTTTCCTAACTTGTTAGCTGCTCTGTTTAATCTTGATAATGCCTGTACCGCTAAAACTCCCTGTAATTTTTTATCCACGTACATCGCACATAATTTTGGTTGGTCAAAACCAGTCAAATACTTATTTGCAACCACCAGAATTCTGTACTCATCATCATTAAATTTAATGCTTGTATCTTTCTCTGCGAAGCCATTCATTCCGGCTTCGGTATATTGAATGCCATCCACAGTTTTTTCACCGGAAAAAGCAATTACAATTTTAAATGGGTTGCCCTTACTTTTTAATACGGCAGATAAACCTTTATAATACCGAATGGCAGATTCAATACTTTGGGTGATTACCATTGCTTTGGCTTTTCCTTTTAGTTTTTTTTGATTTACAATTTTAGGAATGAAATGGTCTAATATAATTTCAGCTTTTGTATTGATGGTTTGCTGATGCTGTTCTACATAAGCGCGCAGTTTTTTCTGTGCTTTAGTTGAATCAAACAACGGATTATCTTCAATGGATTTTTCTATTTCATAGTAGCTTCGTAACGTGGTATAGTTTGCTAAAACATCAAGAATAAAACCTTCTTCTATGGCCTGTTTCATAGAATATAAATGGAATGGCTTAAACGTGCCATCTTCTTGTTTTACTCCGAATTTTTCAAGAGTTATCGGTTTTGGAGTGGCTGTAAAAGCTAAGTAAGAAGCATTCCCTCTCATTTTACGAGATTGCATGGCTTGCACTATTTTATCTTGTGCATCATCTACTTCTTCGTTCGATTGTTCGCCCATTGCAGTATTCATGCTATCATGAGCAGAACCACTTTGGCTACTATGTGCTTCATCTATAATGACTGCAAAATGTTTGTCGCTCAAATCAGCTATACCGTCAATAATAAAAGGAAACTTTTGAATGGTAGTAATAATGATTTTCTTGCCTTGCTCCAAACTGTCTCTTAATTCTTTGGATGAATAGGCTGGTGCAATTATATTTTTAATTTCAGAAAAACTAGCGATGTTTTCGCGTATCTGTTTATCCAGTAATCTTCGGTCTGTTACTACGATTACAGAGTCAAATAAGGGGTGTTCTACACCTTTACTACCAGGTATGGTGTTATTAAGTGGATAAGTCTCAATAAGTTGGTACGCGGCCCAAGTAATGGAATTTGACTTACCTGAACCAGCTGAATGTTGTACTAAATAGGTTTGGCCAACACCTTTGCTACTTGCATCTGAAATAATTTTACGCACCACATCCATTTGGTGGTATCTTGGAAAGAACAAGGTTTTGCCTTGTAGCGCATCTTTCTTTTTACCATCTAGACGCACAAAATGTTGAATAATATTAGCTAAACTCTCTCTTGTGAAAACCTCGCTCCATAGATAGTTGGTTCTGTGTCCAGTTTCACCCTGTGGTACTTCAGGGTTGCCCTTGCCATGTTTGTTGCCTTTATTAAAGGGTAAAAAGAAGGTGTTTTTACCATCTAATTTAGTGGTCATATAGGCTTCGTCAGTATCTATCGCAAAATGTACTACGCAACGTGCAAAGTTTAACAAAGGTTGTCTGTTATCGCGTTGGTGTGTGTATTGGTGTTGCCCATGAACTTTAGCATTTTGGCCTGTCCAGGCATTTTTCAGCTCCATAGTAACGATAGGTAAGCCATTTATAAACAATACCAAGTCGATTTCTTCTCTTGGGTTGTCTATACTATATCGAAGTTGACGTGTTACACTAAAACGATTTTGTTCAAAATTGTCTTTTACTTTTTGGCTACTACTAGCTAGCGGTAGTTGGTACAATAGTGTAAAATTAGCATCGTCTACTTCTAAACCTTTTCTGAGTAAATGTAATACCCCATATTTCTTAATCATGCGGTCAAAACGATTTAGAATTTTCAACTTCCAGTCGCCTTGTTTTTGTAATTTTTCTAGTTCTTCTTTTTGCGTGCTTTCTAAAAACGACCAAAAAAACTGCTCATCTAGGGCAAACTGTGTATTAAAATTAGAGGGTTGTCCAATGTAATAGCCATTGCCGGTCCGATAGATTTCTGCTTGCTCATTCACACCATCTATTGATGTACCCTCAGTTTTTATTTCTTCTAAACAACTGCCTGTTAGTATTTTTTCAATAGCTGCTTCTAAAGCTTGCTCGTTAGTTTGACTTTTCATTATTGTCTATTTAAGGGTGAAAAAACAAACTGCATTCCTCTGAAATGTTCATGATGTGAATCAGTAGCTTGATCGTATGTATGCTGTTTTAATTGATACATTAAGACTTGATTTGTTTCTATTAAATATTCCTCTAATAAATCTGTTCTGAAATAATGAAAGTTTTCTGAATTTAAATCATACTCTGTTAAGAACTCTTTAAAGCATAATTCAAGATTCGAATCTAAAATTTTGGTACTTGAGGAGTCAACAGTTAGGTTTAAATGTTTACCAATCTCTATTGCTGGTATATCACATCTAAGTGTTGGTATTTGCTTCGAATCTGTTTCCCAAATGAAATCGATCAATGAATTCTGATATTCAAAATAAATGGGTTCATTAAACTCCTCTTGAATTTCTCCTCCAATATCTTTACGAGTTAATTTATCAGAAGACAATACATCCTGTAATGTAATCTTTCGTTTTTTAATTTGGATTTTGTCTGTTGGTAAATTATGACTTTCTTTAAATGAGTTTGGAACGGAATCAGCCCAATATAATTCTCCGAAATAAGTATTTGATACGGATCCTCCTTGTGATAAATCAAGCTTCCAATCAAAATTCTTACTTTCTATTGATTCAATATGATCTAAAATTTGGGCTTTATCAACTAGATATGACTTGGCTTGCACCCAAGATCTAGTCTTATATTTTTCATCTAATTTTTGATCTACGAACGCTGATAGTAAAGTAAATCCGTCTTTTTCATATAGAGATTCCAAGCAATCATAATTTGTTTCTTTTATCCAATCTCCCTTATCAATAGTCCTTTTTTTGAAGAAATTGTTGTTGATGAATCTTTTAGAGAAAGGCTCAAAACTGCTATAACTAGGTTCAATTTCAGTATCACTTAACCTTTTGTAAAATTTTTTACCTGATGAATCAATTGTTGCCCAAATACCAAGTTCACTCTGACTAAGCAAATAGCCAGCATAATTAAAATATGCCATCCAAGAATACTTTTTTCCTAACCTGTCTATTTTTGTAGTGTTTCCGATAAGACTTGTACCCGAATAAAATGAAAGCTCTCTGCCAGATAATGTTTGATTATCAGAAATATAACCCAATCGTAATATTTCTTTATAAATATTGGCGGTATGTTTTTCTCTATTTTCGTGATCTAAGTGATCTAGCCTAGGTATAGTATAGTGCACAAAATCACCTCTGAGAGGGTCTGGATCGCCAGATAAATCCCAATTGTGGGCTATTGGTACAGCTTTAATATCTTTTTGACTAATGTCAAACCAATCATCTTTATTAAAAGTATAGTTTGATAATCTTTCACGGTTTTCATCTGATAATTCAAACACTCCTTTTAATAATGCTAAATCTATGATATGCTTATATGAATCTATTATTATATAGTTGTAAGTTGGGCTAGAGGGTTTTGCGGAAAATTGAAAATTGTATAACATTTCAGCTAATCCCCCTAAATGAGTTGTTATGAAAGTTGAATTATTCTGCAGTCTTAAACACACGCCGTAACAAATAAGTGCTAAGCGTTCTTTAATATAAATTCTTGGTGTTCTAGAATACTCGACTAATTTTACCAATAGGAGTTCTGGAAATCTTTCAAAATAACCAATTAAAAAACGAGTGCTTTTATCTCTAAGATCTCTAATTGAAGTTTCTGATAACCAGATTGCAACTTCTACAACTAAAACATCATCGTAATTGCCATCTAGTTCTTCTTGCTTAATTAAGAAATAATCTAAAAATTCATTAAAATCTGTATAATTATTGTAAATAAAGTATGTCCAAGAAAAGTCAAGGTCATAGTTGTTTAATTTAAGTAAAACATCTTTGATGAATAAAAAATTAATATTTGATTCATGGTCATAGAATGTAAAAAAGGAGTCATTGAGTAATGTAAGCACTTCTTTTGGTGTGTACTTAATCTCTAAAAGCATAGAGGTTAATTTTTGGCTTTGCTCAGTAGGTTTTGTCCTTAACAAGTTTAATGTGGTGAATTTTTTGATAACATCTTGCTCAATATGATTTACGAATAATAAAGAACTGGCGTCACTTTTAGCTATTAAAAATTTCAATATATCATCTTTCAATTGGTGATATTTTCCACTCTTTCCTAAAATGTAATCCTCAAAAAAAAAAGATTTGACAACGTCATCCACAGATCCATAGTCCAATATCAATTTATTAGCAAGTAAATAGCCGCCAATTTCCTGTTGAGTGTGTATTATAACATCTTTATTCTCAAAATTTTCATCTAGATAAATTAGATATTCTTCTAAAATTTCAAAACCTATTGTTTCATGAATTCTATCAACATTTTTCCCTTCCATTTTTTCAAAAAACTCTCTTTTAGGAACAAACGCTTCTAACTCATTAATCATTTCTTTTGATACTCTATCGATTCCATTTAAGACGTCTTCTTTCGTGATTAAGCCTAATTTAATCCTTGTTTTTTCCGCCAAAGAGTTTAAATAATTTGTAAATACCTGCTCAAAGCCTTCAAATCCAAGTAAGGGGTCAACTGTTTCAACTTTTTCGCCGTTCAGCATTTTACAATATAAATCCAAGTATAAAGGTGTGCCGAAAAAGAAAACATCTGCATCGGTTACAGGATCGGTGTTAATTCTGAATTCATTGAAATATTTATTAATTAGTTCTTTTAATTTATAGCCGCTAAATACATTAAGTTGAATTTGGTTGTAAGGAATGCTATTATCACTCCATATTCTAGAGATGTAAGAGGTTCTTAAGGTCGCAACAAAATATAGATGCGGATATAGTTTTAAATTCTCAATAAATGAATCTAAACTTTTGAACCAAATTTTGCTAAATCCGTCATTGGCAAAACTTGTTTCATTTAGACCATCAATAATTATAGGTAAACGGCATTTATTTTGTTCTCCATAGGTATTTAGTTTGGCAAGTATTTCATCTAGTTTGTAGTTATTTGGAACTAAAAGATTATCCATTAAAATGGATTCAAAATCATCAGGATTACCATTGAAAGATTTACCGTTTATTAAGATAGCCGGTTTATCTTTTTTAAGTAATTCGTTATAAATGAATGCCGAGAAGTTAGACTTACCCATGCCAGCATTACCATGAATTATTTTGATCTTCGAGTTTTTCTTTTCGAGAAGTAATGCATTAACATTTCTAAGTTGCAGAATATTCTCAGAAAGCGTTTTAAAGATAGCTTCAATAGCATAACGGTCAGATGGTTCCTTCTTTAGAAATATATATTCTTCGGAGTAATCATCTAATTCATTGTATTTGAAATTTTCAATAATTTCGAAAGCCTCCAAATCAAATAATTCAACTTCTAAAGGAATCGAGACGGCTCCGAAATTACCCAACCCTTTTAATTTAGAATCTTCATTTAGAAAATTTTGGCAGGTGTTTTTCAGCTTCTCTAATTGTAAAAATTGTTTAGATTTTTTATTTAGTTCAATATCTTCAAAATCAACTAAGGCCGTAAAGGTTTCATACTGTCTCAAGAACTTAGTTGTTAACCCCTCTAATGCTATAATTTCTCTAAATAACTGTTTGAAATATTCTTCAGAAAACAGAATCTCATTCAATAATTGTTTTCCTGAATTTTTATCTTGGTCTACAAATAAATTTTCGTTGTATTTTGATGTGAATTCTGAAGAATAATGTTTTGAATACAACTTATCAAACCATTCTTTATTTATTTTAATTGGCTTTCTAAATATTTTAAAATTGTTAACGATATTTATCTGAAACCAACCAGAAAAAACACTCTTATTCTTTGTCATAGTAGTTAGTTTGTTTATTTATTTGAAACCAACCAGAAAAGACATTTTTAGCATTGATTATTTTTTGAGGCTTTAGAATATTAAACTCAATTAGAATACAGACCAATAACAAGACAACAGCAATAGCTACGCCTACCCAATTTACACCACCACCAAATCTATCTACTAACCAACCGTAAGCAGGCTTTATGAATTCACCATATTTATCGCCAATTTCCGTATAATTGGGTTCAGCCTCTAAAGGTATTTTAGCAGTATTCAACTCAAAATACAAATAGGTAACACTTGCTATTCCTGTTATACGGTATAATCGCTTTCTACGAATTAACCACTTCACAACTAAAACAATTATATCCCAAAATATTTTCATAAAAATTTGACCTTTAACACATCCTAACTTTACCCGTCACAACTTTATTTATTAAACTACTCTTTTAACTCCAAATATTAGCGGTTTGAGAATTATACACATTAACCTTGCAATCAAACTTACCTTGAATGCTTTTAATGTATTCTAAATCTGTTTCGGAATAGACCCCTATGTAAATACTAAAAAGTTTGTCACCTGATTGGGCTCCTCTTTTTGATGCTTTATTGACCGCATCAATTATGTGATAATCATATTCACCAAAATTGAATCCGAATGAAACAAGAAAACCTGTTATATCACAAAGGGTATCATAGCAATGAATCAAGTATCTGTTGTGATAAATATGTTTTAGTTTTTCTGTTCCATCTCCTGCCGTAACAAAAATTGGATATTCTTTGTTATCCATTCTTTCTTTAATATTGTCCAATAAATACTGGCGATCTCGATAAACCTCTTTTTCGATTTCTGTGCCTGTGTCAAATATTGGTAATGTGCCATGGACGTGAAAAACTTTTTGTTCATCTTTATATTTCCCCCAGTATAAATCTCCATATTGAGCATCTTCTTGTCCTTTTCGAGTTGCTACTGGGTTTAAATGTTCGCGTCCAAAGCCATCATTAGCTTGTTTTGATTCATTACGCATTAATACCCAATACAACAACAAGTCATAATTTGTTGAAAACACCCTACCTTCCTTTTCTAGATATTCATTTAAAAAACTAAAACAAGCTTTACTTTTTTGTTCCTCAATTTCAAATACGTGATCTGGGTGCAGAGAACTTACAGCATCAATAAGGCTTTGCCGTAATAATTGATTTGCATCAGTCAAAGCCTTTGTTAACTTTCCATCATCTTCAAAAGCTTTAGCCATTTCAATAAAATTATCTAGTTGGCGCATTACTAATTCAAAGTTTTTGGTGTTAACGACTTCGAATAGCTTACTTAAAGTTGAATCTTCTAGTTTTTCTATAAAATCATAAAGAGCGTTATAAGAAAATATTTTATGGTCGTATGCCATACTAAACCCATTACCCATGATAAGATGTTTTGGGTACTTTCTTTTATTTAATTTGTCTACTACAGATTTATAATCTGGTAAATCTTCAAATTTTAATTCCTCAGATATATTTCCTACTGCCATACTATTTCCTTTTTTAGCAAACCTTAACTTTACCAGTTACCACACTATTTATCAAACTACTCTTATACTCCTTTAGCTTATTTATTTCTTGCTGTTTTAAGCTAATGGCTGTTTCTATTTTTTGTGAAGCTGTTTTTATATAGGCTGAAATTTCTTTTTGTTCTGAAAGTGGTGGAACAGCAGTATAAATAGTCTTTAAGTCATTAATATTAAACCTAAAAACTTTAATTCCTGTAGCATATTTTCTAAGTTCTTTAGAGAACACCTTTGAAGAAAAATATAAATAATGACCATTTATTTTCTCATTATCTGGTTTTAATATTAATTGTTCTCCTCCTAACAAACCTAAATCACTTCTATTATAAAAAGCAGAATGGCCTAAATCTTCAATTGTCTCAGATGTTGAGATAAAAATAGTATCTCCATAATTCACGATTTGAGTTTCCTTGTAAAATTCATCATTGACGTAAAAATTATATTTTTCATCAACTTCATCAACTTTATAAGTTTTTCCATATTGTAAAGCAACATATTGTCCATCACCCAATAATTCATCTTTGCTAAAAGTTGAATTTCCTCTTACAAAATGACATAGACCAAATAATTTCTTCACCTCCCAACCCTCAGGAATCTTACCAATCCACTCCACACCAGAGTCCTTTAGTTGTGCGCTATCATCTAAACCACGGGTAACCGCTTTATGAATTAATATTTGTTTGTGTTCATTAAGCAAGTTTGTTTGTTGCTCTTTTATAGAAATAGCTTCTTCTATTTTAGTGGTTTTATCGTCTAAAAAGTCAACTATGATTTTCTGTTCTTCGTGTTTGGGATAAGGAATAACAACATCTCCGAATTTATCAAAGTATAAACGCAATCTCATATCCATTATGCCGCGAGAATGTTTTTTAAGTTCAGAAATACAAGCAGAATTTCTAAATAAATAATGATAAAAATTACTTTCGATTTTCACTTTTGCCCTTAAAATATCATAAGCTGGACTTGTAACACCATCGTAATTTGAAACGCCAATTGCTCCCATCCAAGCAAGTAACTTATTTACAATAACATCCCCCTTTTGAACAAGCCAATAACCATCAGTAGTTGAAGCTTTATTCCCTCTCTCTTTTAATTCTCTCCTAGGTTTAACACCGATATCAGTATAAACAGATAATAGTTCAAAATCATTGTTATTAGGTGCAGGTTCAACAACTAATCTAAAAACATTTTTAACTCGTGTAGCTTCCCAATTCTCAGGTATACTGCCCAACCATTCTACGCCTGAATCTTTATACTTTTCGTAACGCTGTATGTTATTTTCCACCACCATTACACCAACTTTAAAATTTCAGTTATTAAACCATCACTTTTTTTCTCTAGGTCTACAATGTCTTTAGTAACATCTTCTATAGAACGTAAAGGGGTATGCTTGTAAAAGTATTTATTAAAGCTAATCTCATAGCCAATTTTGGTAGCGTCTAGATTTATCCAAGCTTCTGATACGTGTGGTTGTACTTCGCGTAAAAAGTAAGTGTGTATATCGTCCTTAACGGGTACGTTTTCGGTATCACGTAAGTCACTTTCGGTTTCATAAACTATATATTCTCCCTTTTTAGCGGTTGGGTAATACCCAAAGTCTGATAATTGTTCTGTGGTGCAATCTAAATACGATAATAGCTTTGCTAGTTTATCCTTAGACAATTTTTCTGCTTTCTTGACCACTTTTTCGGCGTCAGCATCATACCAGCTTACTGCGTTTAAAATGGCTTTTTTATCACTAGCGCTAATACTCAGTTTCTGTTTTTTAATTTCTATGTCTACTACTTTCTTAAATTTATTAAAGTCTGTATACTCATTTTCACCAATAGCCTTTAATAAAGTGGATCCTGTTTTGACAAGATTTAAATGCTTTTCCCAAGTTGCTGGTTTGGTAAGTTTTGTTTTATTCGAGGATGAAAGGTTTAGTTCGTTTTTTTCACACCAATCTAGAAGGTCTTTTTCATGTTGTTTGGTATTAGTATAAACACTTTCTCCATAAGTTTCAAAGGCATATTGCATAGGTTCTTGCATGATTCTATCATAGCGTAAGGCTTCAATACGCTCTTTAGTAAACTGTGCTTTTAATCTTTTTGGACGTTCTATAGTGGCTTTATAATAGCCAAAATCAGCATTATCAAAAACTTGAGCAGAGACACCTTGCGCGCCTTCACGTTCTGCAACGCTCATATTAGTATAGGTTTTTACGATTTCAGCAATATGTTTTGGTGCAAACTCACAGTTTTTGTTTCCCAAATTTTTACGCAGTTTACGATACAGTTGTCCAGCATCAATAAGTTGTACCTTGCCTTGTCGGCTGGTGGGTTTATTGTTGCTTAAAACCCATATATAAGTAGTTATTCCTGTATTATAAAATAGGTTGTTGGGCATTTGAACAATGGCCTCTAGCCAATCGTTTTCTATAATATGTCTTCGTATGTTACTTTCACCACCACCTGCATCGCCTGTAAACAAACTACTTCCGTTATGAACTGAAGCAATTCGTGTACCTGTTGGGCTTTGGGAAAGGGGCTTCATTTTAGAAACCATTTCCATCAAGAACAATAATTGCCCGTCTGAAGACCTGGGTATAGCATCTGCATCCTCTTCAACGCCCCAATAATTTTTCAATTGTATTTTAAAACGGGGGTCTATAACGTCGCTACCATCTTTGATGTATTTCTGTTCGCTGCTCCATGATTTGCCATAGGGGGGGTTAGAGAGCATAAAATCAAAACTAGTACCCGCAAACTCATCTGTAGATAGGGTAGAGCCTACACGTATGTTTTCAGGGTTGTTGCCCTTAATCATCATATCAGATTTGCAAATGGCGTAGGTTTCGTCGTTTATTTCTTTTCCATAGAGGTACACATCACCGGTTGCCTTGATATCTCCTTCTTCATTCGTAATAAAATTTTGAGATTCAGTTAGCATACCACCGCTACCGCATGCAGGGTCATAAATAGTCATTACCGGCGGTAAATTTTCTTTGATAGGGTCAAAGATGATATGCGTCATTAAATCAATTACCTCACGTGGCGTAAAGTGTTCTCCGGCCTCTTCATTATTTTCTTCATTGAATTTTCTAATGAGTTCTTCGAAAACATAGCCCATTCCTAAATTGGACAGGGCGGGTAGTTTTCGGCCGTCCGGGTCTAGTTTCTCAAAGGGGGTTAGATTTATAATTGATGATGTGAATTTTTCTAAGACATCTAATAACACATCTTTAGCAGCCATATGGCGCACTTGACTCCGAAGTTTAAATTTCTCAATAATTTCCTTCACGTTTGGGCTAAAACCATTCAGGTAATCCTCGAAGTTTGCCTGAAGTATCTGTGAACTGTTAGTAGCAGTATCTTTTAATTTTTGGAGTGTCCATTTGCTAGTATTGTAAAATACATATGTGGAAGCTTCGCGCAAACCAGACTCATCCCATTCGATAAAGCCAGCTTCTTCTTTTTGAAAAGTTAATTCTTCTAAAACAGCTTCTTTTGTGGGTTCTAAAAGCGCATCTAATCTTCGTAAGACAATCATAGGTAAAATAACATCTCTGTACTTACCACGCACATATACATCTCTAAGGCAATCGTCTGCAATAGACCATATAAAGGATACTAATTTATTATGGGAAGATTTATTCATTGGTTGTTTCTGGTTTGAAAATTCAAAACCTAAATATACCTAAACGCAATAAAAATCTTACAATAAATATCTGTCATTTTATATAAAACTATAATTATAGATTTATATAAAAAGAGTAATTTAGAAACCATGCACCAACTATCAAAAACTGACTTTAAATATTATTTAGATTGCCCAGAGTCTATATGGCTTTTGAAAAACAAACCAGACGAATACCCAAAAGGCGAGTTTTCGCTATTTGCCGAAAAGCTTATTAAAGAAGGCTATGAGGTAGAGGAGTACGCAAAACATTTATTTGAAAATGGTATCGACATACCTGAAAATGAAAATCCTGCATTTACGGCAAGCCTATTAAATGAAAGTGAAACGGTTTTTTTTCAGGCTGCTTTCAGCACGAAAAAAGGCGTCTTTGCAAGAGTTGATATACTAGAACGTTTAGCGGATGGCACTTGGCATATCTACGAAGTAAAATCGTCTACTTCAATAAAAAAAGATAGAAAACATAGGCATATTGAAGATGCTTGTTTTCAAAAATATGTATTGCAAGAATGTGGGTATACCGTGTCTAAAGTTTCCATTATTCACCTAAACATGGCATACATTAAACAAGGTGATTTAAGTATTACAGAACTATTAGTTACTAGCGAATTGACAGAAGCGGTTGATGCGATATATTCTTCCGTGGTAAATACAATTAACGCAGCTTCAAATTTTATAAATAAGGCTTCTATTAATGAAACCGTATGTTCATGTAAATACAAAACAAGAAGTAACCATTGCGATAGTTTTGAATACTTTAATTCAGATATACCGGAGTATAGTATTTACGAAATAGGGCGTATTTCTGAAAAGAAGATTGGTTCACTAGCTGATAATGAGCATTTAGCAATAATTGATATACCGTTAGATTTTAGGTTAAGTAAAAACCAAAAAATACAGGTAGAATCTGTTCGGCAAGAGCTTGTGGTAATTGATAAACCAGCTATCAAGAAAACCTTAGCTGGTCTCACTTTTCCTTTACATTTTGTAGATTATGAAACCTACCCTACGGCGATTCCTAAATTAGATGGTATGAGTCCTCATAAACATTTAGTTTTTCAAGTATCTATTCACACCATGCAAAAGGACGGTACATTAACTCATTTTGAATGGTTGGGTGAT